>CAYRAG010000051.1:0-12294 GCA_964422185.1 uncultured Oscillospiraceae bacterium | reverse complement strand
GAAAACCCCGAAAACACCTGAAAATCAGGCATTTTCGAGGCCCTTAAACTCTGGTGCCGGTGGCGGGACTCGAACCCGCATGATGTCGCCATCAACGGATTTTGAGTCCGTCATGTCTACCAGTTTCATCACACCGGCGCATTCGCTCACTGCAGATTCTACACCATTCTCTCTTGGATTGCAAGGACATTTTCAGGGCGGATTTCGCGGGCTGGGGGCGGTCTCACGGACACCGCCGCCGGAGGGGATTTCCCGACCGGCAGCGGCGTCCGCCGCGAATCCGGGGATCTCCGGGGGGAATCAGGCGACGACGCTGTATCCCTGATCCTCCACGGCTTTCTTCAGCGCCGCGAAGTCCACATCCCGATCCATGGTCACCACGGCCGTGCCGGCCTCATGATCCGCCACAGCCTCCGTCACGCCGGGGATGGCCTCCAGCGCTTTCTTCACCGTCATCTCACAGTGGGCGCACATCATGCCCTCCACTTTCAGGGTCTTTTCCATCACTTGCTCCTCCTTTTTTGATTTGTGTCTGATCTTCTTATCGCGGCTCGTGTCGTATACTTTCACCAGGTTCAGACGCAGCGCGTTGGTCACCACACAGAAGCTGGACAGGCTCATCGCCGCCGCGCCGAACATGGGGTTGAGCGTGATGCCCAGCCAGACAAAGACGCCCGCCGCCAGCGGGATCCCGATGGCATTGTAGAAGAACGCCCAGAACAGGTTCTGGTGGATATTCCGCAGGGTTCTCCGGCTCAGGCGGATGGCCGCCGGCACATCCATGAGATCGCTCTTCATGAGCACCATGTCCGCGGCCTCGATGGCCACATCGGTGCCCGCGCCGATGGCGATCCCGATGTCCGCCCTCGTCAGAGCGGGGGCGTCGTTGATGCCGTCGCCCACCATGATGACTTTCCCCTGGCGCTGCAGGCGGCGGATCACCGCCTCTTTCCCGTCCGGGAGCACCCCCGCGATGACCTCATCCACGCCGGCCTGCCTGCCGATGGCTCTGGCCGTGCGCTCGTTGTCTCCGGTGAGCATCACCACGCGGATGCCCATGTTCTTCAGCTGGCGGATGGCCTCCGGGCTCTCCTCCTTCACGGTGTCCATCACGGCGATGATCCCCAGGGGCACGCCGTCCCGGGCGAACAGCAGCGGCGTCTTTCCCTGACCGGAGAACTCCTCCGCCTGCCGCTCCATGTCCGCGTCCATCCGCACGCTGCCGCGGATGAATTTCAGACTGCCGCCGATGAGCTCGCTGCCGTCGAGTTCCGCCGCCACGCCGTTGCCCGGCAGAGCGCGGAATCCCTGCACTTCCGGCGTCTCCACGCCGGTCTCCGCGGCCCGCTTCATGACGGCCCGGGCCAGCGGGTGCTCGCTGTGCCTCTCCAGCGCCGCGGCCAGGGACAGCAGCTGCGTCCCGGTCAGGCCCGCCGCCGGCACGACATCCGTGACGCGGGGCTCCCCGGAGGTGATGGTGCCGGTCTTGTCCAGCACCACGATCTCCGCTTTCCCCGCCTCTTCCAGGGCGGCGGAGGTCTTAAAGAGGATCCCGTTCTTCGCGCCCACGCCGTTGCCCACCATGATCGCCACCGGGGTGGCCAGTCCCAGCGCGCAGGGGCAGGAGATCACGAGAACCGAGATGCCCCGGGCCAGCGCGTAGCTCAGACCCCGCCCCAGCAGCAGCCAGACGACGATCGTCACCGCGGCGATGGCGATCACCGCCGGGACAAAGATCCCGGATACCTTATCCGCGATTCTCGCGATGGGCGCTTTCGTGGCGGCCGCGTCGGAGACCATCCGGATAATCTGCGCCAGCGTGGTGTCCTCCCCCACCCGGGTGGCCTGGCACTTCAAAAAGCCGGACTCATTGACCGTGGCGGCGCTGACATGGTCGCCCTGCGCCTTGTCCACGGGGATGCTCTCGCCGGTCAGGGCGGACTCATTGACCGCGCTGGCGCCCTCCACCACAATGCCGTCCACGGGGACGGACTCCCCGGGCTTTACCAGGAAGACATCGCCGGGCCGAACCTCCTCCACCGGCACCGTGACCTCCGCGCCGCCGCGCTCCAGGGTGGCGGTCTTCGGGGCCAGCCGCATCAGGGATTTAATGGCGTCCGTGGTCCGCCCCTTGGACATGGACTCCAGCATCTTGCCCACGGTGATCAGGGCCAGGATCATGGCGGCGGACTCAAACCAGAAGTCGTCCATATACATGGCCACCGCGTCCATGTCCCCGTCCACCTGTGCCCGGGTCATCTGGAAGAGAACCCAGGTGCTCCACCCGAAGCTGGCCGCGGAGCCCAGCGCCACCAGCGTGTCCATATTCGGCGCGCCGTGGATGAGCCCCTTGAACCCGGAGATGAAGAATTTCTGGTTGATCACCATGACGGCGATGGCCAGGAGCATCTGAACCATGCCCATGGCCACATGGTTGTTGTGGAAGAACGCCGGCAGCGGGAACCCGAACATCATGTGGCCCATGGAGAAGTACATGAGAATCAGCACAAACACCACAGACCAGATGAGACGGCGCCTCAGAACCGGGGTCTCCCGGTCCTCCAGGGACTCCGCGTCCGCGTAGGAGGGGCGGGAGGCGGTGCCGGCGCCCTTCCGGCTGGCGCCGTACCCGGCGTTTACCACCGCCCGGATGATATCCGAATCGGAGGCGGTGCCCTCCACCCCCATGGAGTTCGTCAGCAGGCTGACCGAGCAGGCGGTGACGCCCGGCACCTTCGACACGGCTTTCTCTATCCTCGCCTGGCAGGCGGCGCAGCTCATGCCGGTGACATTATACTGTACCATTGTTGCTCACCCCGCGTTTCCTCTGCCTCAGCGCATCAGCTTCTGAAGCAGCCCGATCAGTTCGTCAATCGTCTCGTCATTGCCGTTGCGGATATCCTCCGCCACGCAGGTCTTGATGTGGTTGCTCAGAAGCTCCCGCGTAAATCCGTCCAGGGCCGCGCCCGCCGCCGCCACCTGCGTGAGAATATCCGGGCAGTAGGCGCTGCGCTCCACCATTCTGCGGATCCCCCGGATCTGGCCCTCAATCCGGTTCAGGCGGTTGATGAGGGCGGTGACCTCCTCTTTCGACCGCTCTTTCGTCTTATGACAGCCGCCGCACTCCATATCGCAGTTCACAGAAATACCCCCTCCCGGTATGCTGACCGGAGTATATACCCCATGGGGGTATTTGTCAAGATCGTTTTTTCCCGTTTTCCCTCCGGCCCGGATCCGCCTGTATCCGTTCCGGCTGCAGTATTTTCCGGCTTTATCCGCCTGAATCGGACGAAAAAAATTTCAGACCCGCCAGATCCCGGCAGGTCTGTGTTGAACGGCAGGCACACGGAGCGGCCTCCCCCGTATCTCTCTTCCCCGGCGGATCCGGGCCGCCGCGCCCCGTCCGGATATACCCCCCTGGCAGGGAGAGCCTGTCCGGCATTCAGGCGGGGCCCGCGGGCGGAAAGGCCGGGATTCTCTGAAAAAAGGGGGTTGACAAGGCGTGCGTGTCTGCTATAATAGCTTTCGTGTCTGCGAGACAGATCATCGACACAGCGGGATTGTGTAAGGGTAGCACGACAGACTCTGACTCTGTTTGTGAGGGTTCGAATCCTTCTCCCGCTGCCACTCATCTCCCCAAGGCCGCAAGGCTTTGGGGCTTTTTTTCAATCTGGCGGGAGGGGCGGGGCTTCTCCCGGGTGGCCGGAAGGGGGCGTGCGCAGTGGATACCGTACTGGAGGGGCTCAACCGCGAACAGCGGGACGCCGTGACATCCACGGAGGGCTTCGTGCGCGTGATCGCGGGCGCGGGCTCCGGCAAGACCCGGGCGCTGTCCCGCCGGTTTGCCTATCTGGTCAATGAGCTGGGCATTCTGCCGGGAAACATCCTGTGTGTGACCTTTACGAACAAGGCCGCCAGCGAGATGCGCGAGCGCATCCACGCCCTGACCGGGGACAATGACACCGGCTATATCAACACCTTCCACGGGTTCTGCGTGTCCGTCCTCCAGGAGGACAGCTACGCGGTGCAGTACCCCAAAAGCTTTCTGGTGCTGGACAACTCCGATATCGACGACATGCTCCGGATCATCTATGAGGAGCGCGGCCTGACCCTGCGGGACATGACTTTCGCCAAAGCCCGGGACATGATTGAGATCCAGAAGCTGTTCAAGCACCCGGATTACTATCAGGACATGATCTCCATGAGTCTGGACGATCTGAAGGAGAAATACGACAGCGCCTCCGGCGTGAAAGACACCATCTTCTACGGATATCTCTATCAGGAGAAAAAGTGCTTCGGGCTGGACTACAACGATCTGATCAAATTCTCCCTCTACATTTTCCAGGAGCACGGAGACATCCGGCAAAAGTGGCAGCAGCGCCTGGAGTACATCATGATCGACGAGTTCCAGGACATCGACCAGCTGCAGTACGAGCTGATGACGGTGCTGTGCGGCTACCACGGAAATCTGTTCATCGTCGGGGATCCGGATCAGACCGTGTACACCTGGCGGGGCGCGAATGTGAAGTATCTGCTCAACTTCGACCGGGAGTTCGCGCCGTGCAAAACCATCCTGATGATGAAAAACTACCGCTCCACGCCCCAAATCCTGGCCGCGGCGAACTCCCTCATCGACAAAAACACCCACCGGATAAAAAAAGACCTGATCCCCACCCTGCCGGACGGAGAGGAGGTCCTGTGCCACTACGCGGACACCGCGGACGAGGAGGCGCAGTGGATGGCGGACCGGATGAAGCTGCTCCACGGGCGGGGGGTCGCCTACCGGGACATGACGGTGCTCTACCGCGCCCACTATGTCTCAAGGACGGTGGAGGAGGCGCTTTTACGGGAGAAGATTCCGTATACCATTTACAGCGGCGTGCAGTTCTTTCAGCGGATGGAGGTAAAGGACGCGCTGAGCTACCTCCGTCTGATCGCCTACCGGGACGACCTGTCTTTTCTGCGGGTGGCCAATGTGCCCAGGCGCAACCTGGGCAAGCGGCGGATGGCGTTCCTGCAGGAGTACGCGGCCGCCCACGGGTGCTCCCTCTACGAGGCGCTGGCGGAAAGTCAGGATCATGAGATCTTCCGGGGGACAAAGGCCGCCTCCCTCCTCTCCCTGGTGGAGCGCTTCGCCGCGGGATATGAGGGGCGCCCCATCTCCGAGGTGCTCTCCGCCCTGCTCAACGAGAGCGGCTACGAGGCGATGCTGCGCACGGAGGGAAGCCAGGAGCGGCTGGACAACCTGGCAGAACTGAAGCAGTCCGTCTTCGAGTATGAGACCACCTGCGGCGAGGAGACGACGCTGGAGCACTACCTGGCCCATGTGGCGCTGTTCACCAACGCGGACGCCGGGGATGCCGGGGACCGGGTGCGGCTGATGACCGTGCACGCCGCGAAGGGCCTGGAGTTTCCCCATGTGTTTCTCTGCGGCATGAACGAGGGCATCTTCCCCTCCCGCAAGACCGCCACGCTGGAGGGCATGGAGGAGGAGCGCCGGCTGGCTTTCGTCGCCATGACCCGTGCGGAGAAGGGGCTGTACCTCTCCGAGGCGGGCGGCCGGAACTTCGACCACTCCCCGCGCTACCCCTCCCGCTTCATTCTGGATATCGACCCGGCTCTGATCCGGTTCACCAGGGAGCCCGAGGAGAGCCTTGTGGCGGGCGCCCGGGCCCATATCGAAGCCAGCAGCAGAATGCTCGCCGACAGCGGCGAGATTCCCGTCTTTCCCGCCGGCACCCGGGTGCGCCACAGCCTGTTCGGGCCGGGCACCGTCCTGGATGTGGATCCGGACGAGGCCGCCCATCTGGTGCAGTTTGACGCCATGCCGACCCCGCGCCGGATCTCCTTCCGGGCGAAGCTGGAGGAGATGGAATCCTGAACCCCGTCCTATTTCTTCTCGTTGAGAAGCCTGTTGAGCTCCTCCATAAATGTGCCGATATCCTTGAACTGCCGGTACACGGAGGCGAACCGGACATAGGACACCTCGTCCACATCTTTCAGCCGATCCATGACCAGCTCGCCGATCTGGGCGCTGGAGACCTCCCGCTCCATTTTGTTCTGGAGGGTCTGTTCGATCTCATCCGCCAGATTTTCCAGGGTGGCCACGGACACGGATCGCTTCTCACAGGCCTTGAGCATGCTGCCCAGCAGCTTTCCCCTGTCGAACGCCTGGCGGCTGCCGTCTTTCTTGATGACAATCAGGGGCAGAATCTCCACTGTCTCGTAGGTGGTAAAGCGCCGGTGGCACTCCAGACATTCCCGGCGGCGGCGGATACTGGCGCCCTCATCGGCGGGCCGGGAGTCCACCACCCTGCTCTCCGGGTGGGCACAGTACGGACATCTCATGAATGATACCTCCTAAGGCGGATTACCTGGTTTTTCTCTGCAGGTTGCGGTATGTCCGGATTCCGGGGGAAAACGGTTCGCAGATCCGGAATTCAGTTCAAAAATAGCGGAAATTTTAACTTTTCCCCGGGGATCTTGACAGGCGGTTACGAAAGTGCTAAGATCGTGCTGTCAGAACAATCCAGGGACGGAACCCATCCTATCATAAATTCCGAAAAAAAGGTACCTTTTTTTGAATTTCGGAGAAATCTGTCCCTCCTCCCGGCGTCTCTGCCGCCGGACGGGGCGCGAAATTTTCAGAAAGATTTAAGAAATTCCCCTCTTCATTTTAAGAAAACCGTGTTACCATCGCAGTACCTGTGGGCGGGTGTCTCCCGCTCTCCCAAATCCTCGCTTCGGAGCGTTGAGAATGAAAAAGAAACGGCGAATTGTATATCTGCTCCTGTGCATCCTGCTGGTGGCCGTCCTCGCGGTGGCCCTGTCCCAGTCCGGATTCTTTGAGTCCGTGGACAGCGTGGAGGATCTCCAGGCGTACATATCCCGGTGGGCGCCTTTCTCCCAGCTGGTGTTCTTCGGGATACAGTTCGCCTCCGTCATCCTTGCCCCCATCCCCAGCAGTGTCACGGCGGCGGCCGGGGCTCTGATGTTCGGGGTGCTCCCCGCGTTCCTCCTCACCACACTGGCGGTCATTCTGGGCTCCATTGTGGTATTCAGCCTGGCCAGGCAGCTGGGCCAGGACGCCGTGGAGCGCTTTCTGAAAAAGCACGAGTCTCAGAAGTATGTCGCCATCATCCGCAGCCGCCGGGATACTTTCCTGGTGCTGGCGTTTCTGCTGCCGTTCTTCCCGGATGACATCATCTGCATCCTGGCCGGCCTGACGGAGATCCCGTTCCGCCGGTTTGTGGCAATCATCTCGCTCACCCGGCCGTGGGGGCTTCTGGTCTCGTGCATCGTCGGGGGAAATGTGCACCGCCTGCCGCCGTGGGGAATCGCGCTGGTGCTCATCGGCGGACTGATCCTGTGCGTGTTCGCGCTGCGCTACGGCAACCGGATTGAGGACTGGCTCATCGAGAAAATCAGCCAGATGAAAACGAGAGGGAAAAAACAGGATCCGGCCCCGGAGCAGAGCGGGGAGGAAAAGTGAGAAAAGACGAAAATCGCGGCATGGCTTTCGCCATGCCGCGTTTTCCGTCTTCGCAGATCCCGGGCAGTAACCACAGCGCGGCGCGCCAGGCAGGTTCCCCGTGCGCCGCGCCGTATTCCGATTTTCTCAGGAGACCTCGTCATGATGGATCCCGCAGTGTGCGCAGTCCCCGGAACAGGTGGAGCAGTTCTTTCCGCTCTTCCGGTCTTTCCAGAGGGAGCGAACCGCCAGAGCGCACACGGCAAGGACAATCAGGCCGGTCACAATGGTAGGAATCATCTTTCCGCCTCCCAGGCCCGGCAGACTCCGGGCAGTCTCATCCCTGAGCCACCGCGTCCACCGCGCGCAGGTTCACGGTCGCCTCGCCCTGGTAGCCTTTGCGGAACAGCAGGTAGATCAGGCCGGCCAGCGCCGCGGCAGCAATCACCGTGAATACGCTGAAGACCGCCTCGCCGGTGAACAGGCCCGCGAACTGGTAGACGATGAACGCGATGACATAGGCAAATCCGCACATGTACCCGATGGCGCCCAGGGTCCACTTCCAGTTGTTCATCTCGCGCTTGATGGCGCCCATGGCCGCGAAGCACGGCGCGCACAGCAGATTGAAGATCATGAACGAATAGGCGGTGACGGGGCCGAAATCCGCGCCGACCAGGGCCCAGATCGCCTCGCCGGCCTCGCCGACTTCGCCCGCGAAGTGGTAGAGAGTACCGAAAGTCGACACCACATTCTCTTTCGCGATGAGTCCGGTGAAAGTGGCCACGGTCGCTTTCCAGGCCACATCGCCCGTCCAGCCCAGAGGATAGAAGATCCAGGCGATGGCGTTTCCGATGGCGGCCAGCAGAGAGTTGTTGTTGTCTTCCACCGCCTGGAACACACCGTTCACAAAACCATACGCCTGCAGGAACCAGAGAATGATGGAGGACAGCAGGATGATGGTGCCCGCCCGCTTGATGAACGACCAGCCGCGCTCCCAGGTGGCACGCAGGACATTGCCCCAGGCGGGGATGTGGTAGGGCGGCAGCTCCATGACAAACGGCGCCGGCTCCCCGGCGAACATCTTAAACTTCTTCAGGATGATGCCGGAGATGACCACCGCGGCGATCCCGATGAAGAACGCGGAGACGGCGACGAACGGGGAATTCCCGAACACCGCGCCGGCGAACAGCCCGATGATGGGCATCTTGGCGCCGCAGGGGATGAAGGTCGTCGTCATGATCGTCATCTTCCGGTCCCGATCCTGCTCAATGGTGCGGGACGCCATGATGCCGGGCACGCCGCACCCGGTGGCCACCAGCAGGGGGATGAAGCTCTTGCCGGACAGGCCGAAGCGGCGGAAGATCCGATCCATGATAAAGGCGACACGCGACATGTACCCGATGTCCTCCAGAATGGCCAGGAGGAAGAACAGCACCAGCATCTGCGGCACAAAGCCCAGCACCGCGCCCACACCGGCCACGATGCCGTCCTGGATCAGGCCGTACAGCCAGTCAGCCACCACAGGCTCGCCGGCCGCGTCCAGGAGGAACCGGTCCAGGAAGTTCGGCACAATCTCGCCAAACAGGGTGTCGTTGGCCCAGTCCGTGCCGAAAGTCCCGATGCCGATACCGCCGTCCGTGATGGAGGTGCCCATGGCGATGGCGTAGATGAAGAACATGATCACCGCGAAGATGGGCAGCGCCAGGACACGGTTGGTGATGATGCGGTCCACCCGGTCCGAGAGGGTCATGCCCGTGCGCTTTTTCTGGACGCAGCGCTTCACCACGCCGGCGATGAAATCGTAGCGCTCGTTGGTGACGATGGACTCCGCGTCGTCGTCATACTCTTTCTCGCACCCGGCGATCACGGCCTCAATGGAATCCAGCTCCGCGCCGAGGCTGACGGACTCCAGCACCTTTTTGTCCCGCTCGAACAGCTTGACCGCGTACCAGCGGATGGCCTTCTCCGGCACTTTCCCCTCGATGATCGCCTCAATCTCCGACAGGGCGCTCTCCAGCTTCTCCGAGAAAGTGTGGACGGGCCTGACCTGCGTTCCCTCCTGCACCAGCTTCACGGCAAGCTCGGCCGCCTCGATGGTCCCCTCGCCTTTCACGGCGGAGGTCTCCACCACCGGGCACCCGATGGCCTCGGAGAGCTTCTTCGTGTCGATGACATCGCCGTTCTTCTGAACCAGGTCGATCATGTTCAGGGCGATGACCACGGGGATGCCCATCTCCATCAGCTGGGTGGTCAGATAGAGATTTCGCTCGATGTTTGTGGCGTCCACGAGATCCACAATGGCGTCCGGCCGCTCCGTCACCAGGTAGTTCCGCGCCACCACTTCCTCCAGGGTGTACGGGGACAGGGAGTAGATACCCGGCAGGTCTGTGATATCCACATCCTTATGCCCCTTCAGTTTTCCGGTCTTCTTCTCCACCGTGACGCCGGGCCAGTTTCCCACACGCTGGCTGGAACCGGTCAGGTGGTTGAACATCGTGGTCTTTCCGCTGTTGGGGTTGCCCGCCAGCGCAATGGTTACACTCATCTTGATTCCTACCTCCAAACCTGTTGATTAGCAGCAGCTAACCTGATGGCAGAAGAAGCCGGGCGGTCAGCCGCCCGCTCCCTCCACCAGGATATTCGCGGCGTCCCCCTTGCGCAGGGACAGCTCGTATCCCCGCACGGTCACCTCCACCGGGTCTCCCAGCGGGGCCACTTTCCGGACATAGATCTCCGTTCCCCTGGTGATGCCCATATCCATAATGCGGCGCTTCACCGCGCCCGCGCCCTCCAGTCTGGTCACCCGCACGGTCTGACCGCAGGGCACATCCCGTAATGTCTGCATGACGATCTCCCCTCTTTCCGCGGACGGATCCGCCAGATTTCCGCTCCCGGGCGGAGTGTCCCTCACACCATGATGCGGTTTGCCATGGAGCGGGACAGGGCAATTCTGCTGTCCCGCACATTGACGATCAGATTGCCTCCCATCTGTGAGACAACGGTCACGGTTCCGCCCACGGTAAAGCCCAGATTCTCCAGGAAATGGCGGGTCTCATCCTTTCCGCGGATCTCCTTCACGGTGATCTCCTGACCGGTACCGGCCATGGTCAACGGCATAATCTGAAACACTCCTTTCTCATATTAGCAGCGGCTAACCACTTCCGATGGAAAAAGGTTAGTTTTCGCTAACCATCCAGCGCACAGTTTACCATGGCTAACCGGAGCTGTCAACCCCTTTTTTCCCTTTTTTTCGGGGCCGGGGAAGTTTGACAAAAACGCCGGTTCTCTCTTGCCTTTGCGGAGCAAATGTTGTATACTGTGAACAAACCCGCGGGAATTTGTCTTTTTTCGGGGAGGTGTGTGCCTTGGTTCATCCCAGCGAATCATCCGAGGATTATCTGGAGGCCATTTTGATGCTCCAGAAGACCAAGGGTGCCGTCCGCTCCATCGATATCGTGCACAAGCTCAACTACAGCAAGCCCAGCGTCAGCCGGGCCATGAGCCTGCTGCGGGAGCGCGGGCATATAGTGATGGACAGGGACGGCTGGATCACCCTGACCGACTCCGGCCGGGCCATCGCCGAGCGCATCTACGAGCGGCACTGTCTGCTGACCCAGTGGCTCATCCAGCTGGGGGTCTCCCCCGATGTGGCGGCGGAGGACGCCTGCCGTCTGGAGCACGACCTGAGCGATGAGACATTCCAGTGCATGAAAAACCACATCGCGGCGGTTGAGGGGCGATCCGGGGAATAAGCGGCAGGAGGGGGCGGCCGGCTCCCTCCTGTTTTTCATTCCCCGCCCGGGCGCGGCGGACGGGAACGGCAAAACACGGCCGTCGGCGTACGCTCCGGCGACCGTGTTTCTTTCTCTCAGACGGCCTTCCGGCCTGTCCGTGTCACAATTCGTACTTAACGGTAGAACGCGTGCCCCCCGATGACATCAATCAGGGTTCTGTGCTTCGCGGCCCAGCTGCGGCAGTTGACGGTATTGAAGAACAGGGCGTCGTCCATGACCACGGCCCCGTCCAGCACCAGTTTCGCCGCGATGACGCTGCTCTCGGTGGGCGTCTTCTGGAACGCGCCGTTGACCGTGGGGCTGAACTGGTTCTTCTGGTAGATCACATCGGAGATGGTGTTGGGGAACAGGCTGCTCGCCACGCGGTTCATAATCACATTCCCCACGGAAATCTTCCCGGCCAGGGGCTGGTTTCCGCTCTCCGCGTTGATGATATGGGAGAGGAGGTACACCGCCTCTTCATCATAGAAAGTGTCCCCGGACTCCAGCGCGCCGCTGCCCCGCGTGACATGCGCGGTGGAGGTGGCGCCGTCCCAGCTCAGCTGGGCGTCAAACACCTTGGCCAGGATACTCAGCGGCAGCATCGCCCGTCCGTTGGAGAGCTGAATTCCGTCCTCCAGGTAGAGGTAGCGGCCGTTTGCCTCCAGGTAGGCGTCCTTCGCGTTGGCGCTCATGGCCAGTCTGCCGGTCTCCACCCGGATGCCGTCCCCGGTCCAGGTCACGGTGCCGGCCGGATCCATCGCACGCACAAAATCCACCACCGAGACATAGGTGACGCCGTCGGCAATATAATGATCCACCGCCGCGCCCGCGCCGTCCACATAGAGGAACGGGGGCACCGCCGGCTCGGAGACTTCCTCCGCCGGCAGCTGCTCCGCATCCGCGGGAACCGCCTCTTCTGCCGTCAGCTGCTCCCCATCCCCGGGAACCGCCTCTTCTTCTCCCGGCAGCTGCTCCGCTTCCGCGGGAACCGTCTCTTCTTCTCCCGGCAGCTGCTCCGCTTCCGCGGGAACCGTCTCTTCTTCTCCC
>CAYRAG010000050.1:0-12381 GCA_964422185.1 uncultured Oscillospiraceae bacterium | reverse complement strand
CGAGCAGATGGCGGCGAAAGAGGCGCTGGAACAGCTCAGGGAGTAAAAAGCACCGCCATGCGAACTTCGCACGGCGGTGCTTTTTTAAATTCCTCATGCCTCCAGGACGGTGTCCTCGTAGGCAGCCGCGTTGAGCGGCTTGGACCACCGGCCGAGGCGGGCGTCGTCCTCGTGCTGGCGGCTCCAGCGGACGACTTTCTTCTGGTAGAGTTTGCCGGGCTCCAGGGCGGCGGGATCCTCCGCCTGAAACAGCTGCTGAATCAGGGGGAGCGTGGGAAACGGCTCGTCCAGCCCCTCAGAGTACTGCAGCTTCCAGTCCAGACCCACCAGGTTCAGCAGGGTGTCCGTCCCGGCGCCCTCCCGCTCCAGCAGGGAGAGCAGGCTGTACAGGCGCACGCCGGTGTCGTTGAGCGGGTGCGCCGCGGCCTCCCGCCGCAGCACGAGCAGCAGGGAGGGGATGGAGCACGCCCCGTCCTCCGGAAGCGCGGGCCGGTAATCCCCGGCGAACGCCTGGCGGAACAGGATGTCCCACAGCCTCTGCAGGGAGAAGGAGGAGTCGACTTTCCGGCTGTCCGGGTCGTAGCGGTAGCGCAGATAGGTGCCCCGCCGGGTATAGGACAGATCGCCGCTGTCCTCCAGCCGGATGCGAAAGCCCGCGCCGCAGTCCAGTGCCCGCATGCCCTTCCAGCTCAGTGCGCCGTTCTCCTGCCGCACCCCGGAAACCAGGTAGCCGGGGATGACCGCGTAGAACTTCCTCTCCAGCAAAATCAGATCCAGCAGCGTCCGGTCTCTCAGGGGCTGGAACAGGCGGGTGTGCCGGGCGGGATCCACGATGGCCAGGCAGGGCGCGTCATCCGTGCGGAACAGAAACGCGGCCTCGCCGGTCTCGGAGACCGTCCAGTTGGAGGTGCCCAGATTCAATCCGATGGGCTCCTGCACCCCCTGCATGTCCACATGGAGGGTGTCGCTGAAGTCGCTGAAGAAGATGGTGCCGTCCGGCAGGACAACCCGCCGCTTCGGCGTGCGCAGACTGTCGATCACGGGAAATTCTCCTTTCCATGCGGGGGCGTCAGATCTCATCCACCGGGAGCCACGCCTCGTAGTAGAGCGTGACCCGCGCCGGATTGTCCCGCTCCCTGGCGCTGAGGATCAGACTGCCGCAGGCGTCGCCGCACAGGCGCATGCCCTGTGCCGTGATGAAGTCCACGGCGTAGACCAGAGACCGGGTTGAGAAGTCCCCCTCCGGGCAGGAGAAGATGGTGTAGACGCAGCGCTGCGCCGGGAGACGCCGCACCGGCGGCTCCGCCTCGGCGCCCAGAATGTCGGCGTACTCCCCGGACAGGGAGAAGCCCCATGAGATGTCCGGGTGCGCGGCGGCGGAGAGCAGATCCCCCTCCGGGAGGAAAAACGCACGCCGGGAAAACGGCAGATACTTCAGCCACTGCTGCGTCACGGGGCGCAGCTCCGGGGACATGTCGTACTCCTGGTTGCGGCGGTTGAGATAGTAGATGCACTCCGGGCGTTCCGCGAACGAGCATTTGCCCAGATGATCCGGGATGTGGGAGACCAGATCCCGGTACTCCTCGCTGCGGCGCAGCAGGAGCTGATTGTACCGGATCTTCTCCCGCAGCTGCTGCTCATTGCGCTCAAACCGGCTGAAGATCTCCTCGGCGGAGCACTTTTGCACCAGATCCGCGGTCTCCTCGATGGAGAAGCCGAAGTTCTTGTAGAACAGGCAGTCGGTGAGATAGCCGGTGTCCCGCATCTCATAGTAGCGGTAGTCGTTGTGCCTGTCCTTGGCCGGGGACACCACGCCTTTCTTCTCGTAGTAGCGCACCAGGTCGGGGGAAATGCCCAGGATCTTCGATACATCCCCGATTTTATACCTCACTGCCTCCACCCGCTTTCCGGACAGTCCGGGATTCCCGTCCAGCGCCATTATAGTACGAAAGGGGAACCCTGGCAAGGGACGGGGCAAAAAATACGCCGCCGCGGGCGAAGGGCCGGGAATCCTCACAGGCAGGGAGTAAAAAGTTGAAAAAAATGAAGGTCTGTATTGACATTGGAACCGTTCCAAGGTTTAAAATAACTGCGCAAGAAAACCTGGGAACAGGCAAAAAAAGAAGGAGGAACTTATCATGGCATACATGCCTCTCGACAAATCCACCCTGTACCTCGAAACCGAGAAGATGCCCAAGATCTGGGATCTGTCTCAACCCTGGGGCTGGGATACCCCTCTGTGGCCCTTCCCCGGCGCACGCGCTGACCTGACTTTCCCCCGCGGCCAGTATCTGGAGCGCTTCCACAAGCGCACCAACACCTACACCGGCACCCTGCACGCCGCGACCCACTGCGACGCCCCCAACCACACCCTGCACGAGGAAGAGGTTGACCGCGCCCGCTACGGCTACACCCTGGCTGAGATTCCTCTGGAGCATGCCATTGGCTCCGGCGTCATCGTCGACCTGACCTGGATGTATGATGAGTTCGAGAAGGCCTTCAACGCCGCCGGCGGCGATCCCGCCAAGATGGGCGAGTGGGCTGAGACTCCCGACAAGAAGGGCGTCATCTGGCACATCATCACCCCCGAGGATGTAGAGGCCGCTCTGAAGAAGGATAACCTCGAGATCCGTCCCAACGACTGGGTCGTCCTGAACACCGGTTTCCATCGTTACTGGCGCATCAACAACGACAAGTACTTCAACTACTATCCCGGCAACGGCCCCGAGCTGGCCAAGTGGCTGATGTACGAGAAGAAGATTAAGGGTATCGCCGGCACCTACGGCGCCTCCGACTCCGTCGTGTGGCACTGCCCGGCCAAGGAGCAGATGCCCTGGCTGTGGAACAACTACAAGCTGGCCACCGGCCGCGACATCGATGTGGATTACCCCGACTACGAGCCCTGCCATCGTCTGTACGGCCAGCACGGCCTGATGGCGGTCGAGAATGCCGGCGGCGACATCGATCAGGTCACCGGCAAGCGTATGACCATCGCCGCGTTCCCGTTCCGCTGCGAGGCGGCTGACGGCGGCATGGTTCGTCTGGTTGCCTGGGAAGAGGGCACGACCTGGTAATCTGATCCCGGCGCAAATCTCAGAGAACACACTTCCTTCGCCCCGCAGGAAACTGCGGGGCGGGGGTGTATTCAAGACAAAATTCCAGCGGAAAAATCATGCTTTTAGGGGAGTCTGAATCTATGAAAACTCTTGCCGATATTAAAAAGATTGCGGTTCTCGGCGCGGGCACCATGGGCCCCGGCATCGCGCAGACCTACGCGATGGGCGGTTATGAGGTCACCATGTGGACCCGGAGCGAGAATACCCGGAACAAGGCCATCGCGTCCCTGCAGGCTCAGCTGAAGACCTTCGCGGAAGAGGGCGAGATCAAGCCGGAGGAAGTGGACACCATCTTCAACCGGATCAACTTCAAACTCACCGTGGAAGAAGCCGTCGCTGATGTCGATATGATTCAGGAGACCATCGTCGAGAACCGCGACGCCAAGGAAGACCTGTACAAGCAGCTGGCCGCCTGCGTGGGGCCCGATGTCATTATCGCGTCCAACACCTCCGCGATGAACATCTTCGAGGTAGTGCCCAAGGAGCTGCTGCCCCAGATGGTCATCTGCCACTGGTATGCGCCTCCCCATGTCATTCCTCTGGTTGAGGTAGTCAAGAGCGAGGAGGCTCCTCAGGAGCTCGCCGACACCGCGGTCGCCCTGCTCAACAAGTGCGGCAAGACCGCCGTTCTGATGAAGAAGTTCATCAAGGGCTACATCGTCAACCGGCTGCAGCAGTGCCTGAACCGCGAGGTGTTCTTCCTGCTGGACAACGGCTACTGCGACGCCGAGGCCATTGACCTGGCGGCCAAGGCCTCTTTCATCCCCCGCGCCTGCGTGCTGGGCCTGTGCAAGCGTGCGGACTTCGGCGGACTGGATATGACCGCCAACAACTACAAGAACAAGTCCTACACCATGCCGGAGCATGGCGATGAGATGCCGAAGACCCTGCAGGCGCTGGTCGACGCGGGCAACCTGGGCATCAAGACCGGCAAGGGCTTCTACGATTACACCGGCGTGGATATTGAGGCGCTGAAGAAAAAGCGCGACAAGCAGCTGTTTGAGATTTTCCGCGTGACCAAGAAGCTGATGGCTGACCCCGTCTGAGTCCATTCGGGCGTCGGGAGTCTTTGAAAAAGAGAAAAAACGGGGATCCGCACAGGGTATGCGGGTCTCCGTTTTTTTCATGCCGCAGAGCGCGTGGTCATCTCGGGTTGGAGGAGTAGGTGGCGCCGGGGCCCCTGCCCCGGAGGGGGAGGATGGCCTCGGGGTCAAAGCGCAGGTACAGCGGGCTGTCCTGGCTGTGGGGGTTCCACTGCTCCCGGCGGAAGCGGAGGTAGAGCTGGCTGCGCTGCTCTGCGCCCCCCGGGGTGGCGCAGATGACGATGATGTCCACCAGGTTGTCGATGACCTGGAGGGGTGTGCAGGGGATGGTATGTTCCCCCGGGCCGTCCGCGATCCGGACGAAGTGGGGGCGCACGCCGATCCAGCGTAGCTGCTCCGGCAGATCCGCCGCGGAGGCGAGCACCGCGCCGCCCCAGTCCAGCGCCTGCACATGGTGTTCATCCAGGCGCTGAACCCGGGAGAAGTTCTTGCAGCCGGTGAGCAGGGCGCTCTGGTAGGTGGGGGGATGGGCGAACAGTTCCTCTTTCGGTGCGCAGGCGTCCACGCTGCCGTCCAGAATCACCGCCACCCGGTCGCAGATGCGGTAGACCTCGTCCCGGTTGTGGGAGACCAGGATGGAGGTGCCGTCAAACTGTCCCAGCACCCGCATCAGCTCCTGTTCCAGCTCCCAGCGCAGGTAGCTGTCCAGCGCGGTGAACGGCTCGTCCAGCATCAGGATCTCCGGGCGGGAGATGAGGATCCGGGCGAGCGCCACCCTCTGCTGCTGGCCGCCGGACAGCTGGGAGGGCCGGTGGCGCTCCAGACCGATGAGGTAGAATTTCTCCATGATGTCCCGGCACATGGCCCGCTTCCGGGCCCGGGGCAGTTTCTCCCGGACTCCGGCCATGATGTTCTGCTCCACCGTCATGTTGGGGAACAGGGCGTAGTTCTGGAACAGCAGGCCCACCCGCCGCTCCTGGGGCGGGAGATTGATCTTCTGTTTCGAGTCGAACAGAGTGCGGCCGTTGAGGATGATGTACCCCTCGTCCGGCGTGACGATGCCGGCGATGCACCGCAGCGTCATGCTCTTGCCGCAGCCGGAGGCGCCCAGCAGGGCGAGAGTCTCCTCGCCCGCCTCCAGCTCCATGTCCAGCACGAAGGAACCCAGATCCTTTTTGATCTTCAGGGACAGGGACATGTCACACCGCCCCCCTGCGCTTCCTGTTCCCGCCGGTGAGGAAGTCCCTGCGCTCGAGCATGTTCACAATGAGGAGCACGACGGCGGAGATGGCCAGGTTGACGAGAACCCAGCGCATGGCCAGCGCCTCGTTGTTCGTCCGCCACAGCTGGTAGACGGTGGTGGAGATGGTGGCGGTGCGGCCGGGGGTGTAGCCGGCGACCATGCTGGTGGCGCCGTACTCGCCCAGCGCCCGTGCAAACGCCAGTACCGTGCCGGCGAGAATGCCCTGGCGGCAGTACGGCATGGTGATGCGCCAGAAGATGTAGCGGTTGGACAGACCCAGCGTCTGGCCGGAGTAGCGCAGCGTGGCGTCGAAGCTCTCAAACGCGCCCCGGGCGGTGCGGTACATCAGGGGGAACGAGACCACCACGGCGGCGAAGACGCCGGAGTACCAGGTCATGATCAGCTTCGTACCGAAGACGGACAGAAACCAGCTGCCGATGGGCCGCCTGGGCCCCAGCAGGAGCAGCAGGAAATACCCGACGACGGTGGGCGGCAGCACCAGGGGCAGGGTGAGAATCACATCCAGCACGCCCTTGATCAGCCGCGGCAGCCTGGCGATGTAGTACGCGGCGAAGATCCCGGTGAAGAAGATAATCACCGTGGAGATGGCGGCGATACGCAGGGAGTTGAACAGGGGGAACCAGTCCATTGTGTCATCCCTCCTCGGAAAGCAGGAAAAACCCCGACGGAATGTCCCAGGGACAGGTCGGCGGGGGTTTTTGCACCTTTTCCCAGGGAAGGCCGTGCCGTTTCCAGCCCGGCCCCGGAGGCGGCCCGTTCAGACCGCCTCGGCGCAGCGGCATGGGCAGAGCCGTTAGCCGCTTTTGCTCGGAGCGCGAGATTCTGTTTTGATTTCGATCCTCAGGTTCGGGCGCAGTTGGACGCGTCGCCCCGCAGGATCTCCAGACCGTGGCCCAGGGCGGGCAGGATGTACTCCAGACACTCCGTTACCGCTTTCGGGCTGCCCGGCAGGTTGACGATCAGTGTGCCTTTGCGGATGCCGGCGGCCGCCCGGGACAGCATGGCCCGGGGCGTGATCTGCAATGACAGAAACCGCATGGCCTCCGGGATGCCGGGTACCGCACGCTCCGTAATATCCGCCGTGGCCTCCGGCATGCAGTCCCGGGGGGAGAACCCGGTTCCGCCCGTGGTGAGGATCAGATCCGCCAGATCCCCGTCGGCGATGCGGGCCATCTCCGCGGAGAGCATGTCCCGCTCGTCCGGGAGCAGCACGGTGTGAACCACCTGATAGCCGGCTTTCGTCACCAGATCCCGGATGACGGGCCCGCTCACATCCTCCCGCTTCCCGGCGTAGCCGGAGTCGCTGGAGGTGATGATTGCGACACGATACATCTCTCTCACTCCTCCACGATTTCCAGGGTATCTCCCACGGAGACGGTGCCTCCGCGGAGCACCCGGGTGAACACGCCCTCCCGGGGCATGATGCAGTCGCCCATGACCTTGTAGATCTCACAGTGGGAGTGGCACTCCTTGCCCACCTGGGTCAGTTCCAGCAGCACATCGTTGCAGCGGAATTTCGTGCCGATGGGCAGCGTCTTGAAGTCATAGCCGGACACCACCAGATTCTCGCCGAACGCGCCGTAGTCCACCTGGGCGCCCCGGGCGCGGAACTCCTCAATGCGCTCAAGGGACAGCAGGGAGACCTGGCGGTGCCACTTGCCGGCGTGGGCGTCATGTTCAATGCCCCAGTCCTCCAGCACGCGGGCGGTGCCCACATTCTTTTTCTGGGTGCCTTTCTGCTCGCTGATACAAACCGCGATGACATTTCCCATGGTATGTTATCCTCCGATCTGGCTCATGATGTGGGGTTCCAGTCCCGATTCCCCGCTCTCGTCCGTGAAGTGGTGGCGCACGGGTTTCTCGTAGACGGTCTCCCGGATGGCCTGCGTGATATAGTCGTCGTCAAATCCCTGCTGGATCAGCGCTTTCAGGTCAAGGCCGGTCTCGTACTGCAGACAGGTCTTCAGAAAGCCCTCCGAGGTCAGCCGGACGCGGTTGCAACTGTCGCAGAACTGGTGGCTCAGCGCACTGATAAAGCCCACCTTGCCGGTAAAGCCCGGCAGGGAGAAGTAGTGGCACGGCCCGTTGCCCAGCGTGCCCTCATAGGGCGTCATGGGCCCGTACGCCGCCTCCAGGATGGCGCGCACCTCCTCCTCCGAGCGGTGCGCCAGACCCCTGCCCAGCCCGATGGGCATGACCTCGATGAAGCGGACGGCCAGGCGGGTCTCTCTCGCCAGGGCCACCAGGGGAACCAGCTGGTCATCGTTGGTGCCCATGGGCAGACAGTTGATCTTCACATTCAGGCCGGGGCAGGCCAGGGCGGCGTGGAGGCCGCGCAGCACCTGATCCAGGGCGTCCCGGCGCGTGAGGGCCAGGAACTGATCCCGATCCAGGGTGTCCAGGCTGATGTTCACGCCGTCCAGACCCGCGGCGATGAGGCTGTCCAGCTCGTCAGCCAGCAGCAGGCCGTTTGTGGTCAGGGTGACGGACTGGATGCCCTCTATTGCTTTCAGTTCGGCGATGAGCCGATCCACCCCCCTGCGCACCAGGGGCTCCCCGCCGGTGAGCTTGATTTTCCGGAAGCCGAGCCGGGCGAACAGCCGGCTGAGGCGGAGCAGCTCCTCGTAGGAGAGCACGGCGTTGTGGGGCACCCACTGCACGCCTTTCTCCGGCATACAGTAGGTGCAGCGCAGATTGCACCGATCCGTGACCGAGATCCGGATATAGTCAATGTTCCTCTCACAGCGGTCGGTCATGGGGACAGCAGCTCCTCTCCGCGCCGGCCCGTCCGGGCCAGGATCAGTTCCGCCATGGCGTCGATGTCCTCCAGACCCAGCGTGGGCACCCCGGGCAGGGACAGCGGCAGGTCGGTGACCAGAGCCAGCAGCGTGGCGGGGTCGCACACCGGGGCGTCGGAATTGCCGGAGCGGACGATCTCAAACTTCGGCCAGGCCGAATCCTTGGCGCCCTCCAGCAGGATAACATCCGCCTCCGGGAACTGGGCGAACAGATCCTCCGGCTCCACCCGGGCGGTTTTGACCACCAGGAATTTCTCCCCGTCGTAGATGGCGGTGCCGTAGGCCCCGGCGGCGCGGTGGCGGTAGCTGTCCGTGCCGGGGACATCCGGCTCGAAGTGGTGCCCGTCGTGCTTGACCACCGCGACGCGCAGCCCGGCGCCGGTAAGTTTTCCGATCAGCTTCTCCAGCAGGGTGGTCTTGCCGGAGTTCTTCACCCCGGACACGGCGATGACGGGGGTGTCAGTCCCGATCATTCACAAACACCCCCGATTTTCCGCCCTCTTTGCGCACGAGATGGATGTCGCTGATGGTCATGGACTTGTCGATGGCCTTGCACATGTCGTAGATCGTCAGCAGCGCCACGGACACGCCGGTGAGCGCCTCCATCTCCACGCCGGTCAGACCGGTCAGCTTGACTGTGGCGATGGCGGTGATGCAGTTTTGCTCCTGATCCACCTCAAAGTCGATCTTCGCGTTGTCCAGCATCAGGGGATGGCACATGGGGATCAGATCCGGCGTGCGCTTGGTGGCCATAATCCCGGCCACCCGCGCCACACCCAGCACATCGCCCTTGGCGACGGTGCGGTGCACCACGGCGTCCATCACCGCCTGATTGACCAGGATTTTTCCTTTGGCGACGGCGATCCGGTGGGTGGGCGACTTGCCGGACACATCCACCATAATCGCGTTGCCGTTCTCATCAAAATGATTCATCTTCGGTTCCAAAAGACCGCACCTCCGGGAACAGAATGACAGGATGCCGTATCATCCGGCGTCACAGGAGCACCACATCCACCCGCTGTCCGTCCGTCAGGGGGCCGCTGCCGCCGGGGATATCCAGCAGGCAGTTGCACCCGATGAGCGAGCGCATCTGGCCGGACGAGTGCCCCCTGGGCAGTGTGACGGTGCCGCTGTCGTAGACGGCCCGGATGAACCTGCGGCCGGGACTGCTCTTCGGGAACGCGCCCCGCAGCACGCCGGAGGTCCGGCGGGTATCCAGACCGGGGTCGCCGGCGAGCTCCGCCAGCATGGGCCGTGCGAACAGCTCGAAATTGACGGCGGCGGCAAAGGGGTTGCCGGACAGGGACAGGATGGGCTTCCCGTCCGCCACGGAGAAGATCGCCGGGGTGCCGGGTTTGATCTGCGTCCGGGTGAAGATCTGCTCCGCGCCCAGCAGCGGCAGCACCTCATGCATAATATCTTTCGCGCCCACGGACACGCCGCCTGTGGTGAGCACGGCGTCCGCCCAGGTCATGGCGCTGCGGATGGTCTCCGCCACCAGGTTCGGGTCGTCCATAAAGTGATCCGCGCCCGTGTCGCCCCGGATTCCCAGTTCCCACAACCGTTGGGTGACGAAAGTGCGGTTGGAGTCGTAGATCTTGCCCGCGGGCAGGGGGGAGACATGGGGATAGACCAGCTCATCCCCCGTGCAGACCACCGCCACCCGGGGCATGGCGTGAACCGTGACGCTGTCCCGATCCATGGAGATTCCGGCGCTGGAGAGCACTGCCAGCGCGGCGGCGTCCAGCCGGCTTCCGGCGGAGACCAGGACGGATCCGGCCTGGAAATCCTCCCCGGCGCGGACATAGTTCTCCCCGGCCTGGACGGGCTGGAAGATCTTCACGGTCTCCAGCCCCATGTCGGTAGACTCCTGCCGGATGACGCTGTCGCAGCCCTCCGGCAGCATCGCGCCGGTCATAATGCGCACCGCCTGGCCGCGGGAGAGGGGCGCTTTCGGGCATCCGCCGGCGAAGACCGTGTCCACCACGGTGAGGCAGACGGGCTGCGCCTGGCTGGCGCCTATGGTATCCGCGGCGATGACGGCGTAGCCGTCCACAGGCGCACGGTCGAAAGGCGGCTGGCTGATGGGGGAGAGGATGTCCCGCGCCAGCAGGCGTCCCCGTGCGTCCGGGAGCGGCAGCGTCACCGGGGCCATCCGCGTGGTATGCTGGCGGATCTGTTCCACAGCCTGTTCCAGAGTAAGACCAGTGAGCATTTCGGATTCCTCCCTCAGACCTTGCCGAACGGGCAGACGGGGTAGTGGCACTCTTTGCAGCCCAGACACAGGCCACCGTGCCCCAGCACCGCCAGATCCTTCCGGGTGACCGGCACCCGGGCGCACACCCGGGGCAGGACCAGATCAAAGATGGTGGCTTTCGCGTACATCACACAGCCGGGCAGTCCCATCACCGGCGTGCCGTCATCGAAGTAGCCCAGCAGGAACATGGCGCCGGGCAGCACCGGTGCGCCGTAGGACACGATATTCGCGCCGCTGGCCTTGATCGCGCCGGGCGTGCGGTCGTCGGGATCCACGCTCATGCCGCCGGTGCACAATATCAGATCCACGCCGGCATCCCTGCAGTCCAGCACGGCGTCGGTAATTGCTTTCATGTCGTCCCCAGGCAGGTGGCGGCGGATCACCTCCACGCCGAACGCGGCCAGTTTCTCCACAATCACCGGGGTGAAAGTGTCCTCAATCCGGCCGGAGGCCACCTCGCTGCCGGTGGCGATCAGACCGCAGGTCTTCAGCTGGAACGGGAGCAGTTCCAGGATGGGGGTATCCCCCGCCCGGGCGGTCACAGCGTTGAGCTGCTCCTCCGGGATGACCAGGGGGATGATCCGGGTGCCGGCCAGCTTGTCGCCTTTGTGAACCACGCTGTTGGTGTGCCGGGTGGCAATCATGATGTCATCCTGCGTATTCAGATCCGCCAGCCGGTCCACATCCACCCGGAACAGCCCGTCGCAGGCGGCGGTCAGCTCGATCTTCCCCTCCTTGACGGGAGAGGCCTCCATGTTGTCGTTCTGACACAGGGCGATCAGGCGCTCCGCGGCCTCGTCCTCGTGGAGGATCCCCTCTTTCTTCTCCCAGACATAGATGTGCTCCTTGCCCATGGACAGCAGAACCGGGATGTCCTCCTCCGTGACGATATGGCCCTTGCGGAAGCGGGCGTCCTTGGTGACGCCCCGGATAATCTGTGTCATATCATGGCACAGCACATGGCCTACCGCGTCTCTCGTGTCGATTAATTTCATGCCAACCGGCTCCTTTTCGTGCCCGAGAATGCAGAAAACCGATGCAGCCCCGGGGGGCGATACATCGGTCTGTCATCGTTCCCCTTTTCAAAACGGAAGGTCGGCCTGTTTCCAGACCGGCCCTGTGCGGCGCGCGTACCGGCGCGTGCGCAGGCGCAGCGGCGTGGGAGAGATATCCTTTAGCCGCTTTTGCTCGGGCGATATTCATTTGCAGGGGGAAGTATACCAGAAAAACGGGGCCATGGCAAGATCAAGATTGAAAAAAAGGGGCTGTCCGCGGGTTTTTCGCCACAATTCCGGCGTTGGAAAGGGGCCCGAGGGCAATGCGTTCTCCAGACCGCACATTTCACCCTCAGGGCCAGGGAATCTCAGCGGCCTGTGCCGCCCTCGCCCGGTGAACCGGATCTTTTCCGCCGAAAAGTGTGCCCCGTGGGCCCGCGGGCGGGAGAAAATTTCTTCCAAAACGGGGGAAAATGTGCTACCATAGACGGGAGAAGAGACCACAGCGGGGGAAGAGGAGGGCGGCGCCATGGGCCAGAACGGGACAGTCACCGGCAGATTCGCGCCCAGCCCAAGCGGCCGGATGCATCTGGGCAACCTGTTCTCCTCGCTGCTGGCGTGGCTGTTCGCACGCAGCGCCGGCGGCCGGATTCTCCTGCGGCTGGAGGATCTGGATCCGGATCGCACCAGCGCCGCGTTCGGAGACCAGATCGCGGAGGATCTGCGCTGGCTCGGGCTGGACTGGGACGGGGAGACCGTGTGCCCGACTTCCGATGTAGTACCAGGGAAATTCCGGAGATAGTAATTTCTGCCCTTAACTTTTCATAAATTAACACTCGATGCGATATTTCCTGCGAATTCGTCCACATCATTTTCCGATAATTTAAGACACGAAAGAATTGCTTTCT
>CAYRAG010000049.1:0-12690 GCA_964422185.1 uncultured Oscillospiraceae bacterium | reverse complement strand
CCGGCGAGCATGGCCGCCGCGCCCTCGCGGCACACAGACAGCTTTTCCAGCGTCTGTCTGTCCCGCACCAGGACCAGTTCCCAGGGCCTGCGGCCCCGCCCGGACATGGAGAGCAGTCCCGCCTGGAGCACGCGCTCCAGCTTCTCCTCCGGGATGGGCTCCCGGGTGTAGCTGCGGATGCTGCGGCGGTTTTTCATCAGGTCAATCAGTTGCATTGGTTCTCCCCTTTTCTCTCTCAGGTTCGTTCTGTCCCGTACCCGGCCGGGAGACCGGGACACGCGGGCGCGTCAGTCCCAGACCGCCGTGGCGAAATAGTCCTCCGGGGTCTCCGCGCGCCGGATCAGCCGGGTGGTGCCGTCCTCCTGGAGCAGCAGCTCCGCCGAGCGCAGCCTGCCGTTGTACTGATATCCCATGGAGTGGCCGTGGGCGCCGGCGTCGTGAATGACCAGATAGTCCCCGATGTCGACTTTCGGGAGCATCCGGTCTACGGCGAACTTGTCGTTGTTCTCGCACAGCGCGCCGGTGACATCGTATCTGTGGTCGCAGGGCGCGTCCTCCTTCCCCAGGACGGTGATGTGGTGGTATGCGCCGTACATGGCCGGGCGCATCAGGTTGGCCGCGCAGGCGTCTACCCCGAGGTAATGTTTATAGATCTCCTTCTCGTGGATCACCCGGGTCACCAGCACCCCGTACGGGGCGAGCATGAACCGGCCCAGCTCCGTGCACAGGGATACATCCCCCATGCCGGCGGGCACCAGGATCTCCTCAAACGCGCGGCGCACCCCCTCGCCGATGACGGCGATGTCGTTCTCCGGCTGATCCGGCCGGTACGGCACGCCCACGCCGCCGGACAGGTTGATGAAAGTGACATGCGCGCCGGTCTCCCGCTGCAGCTGCACCGCCAGCCGGAACAGGATGGCCGCGAGGGCCGGGTAGTAGTCGTTGGAGAGGGTGTTGGACGCCAGAAAGGCGTGGATGCCGAACGACTCGGCGCCCAGCTCTTTCAGTCTCCGGAACGCCTGGGTTATCTGGGGTCTCGTCATGCCGTACTTCGCGTCGCCGGGGCTGTCCATCACCTGGAACCCCTCTTTGCTCTCCCCCAGGGTGAAGGTGCCGCCGGGATTGTACCGGCAGCAGATTCTCTTCGGCACCCTGCCCAGGGTATCCCGGAGAAAGTCAATGAAGCTGACATCGTCCAGGTTGATGGTGGCCCCCAGCCTGTCCGCCAGCGCGAACTCCTCCGCGGGCGTGTCGTTGGAGGAGAACATGATCTCCCCGCCCCGGAACCCGCACCGCTCGGACATCATCAGCTCGGTGAGAGACGAGCAGTCCACGCCGCACCCCTCCTGCCGGAGGATCTTCAGGATCTGCGGGTTGGGCGTGGCCTTCACGGCGAAGTGCTCCCGGAACCCGGGATTCCAGGCAAACGCCCGGTTGAGTGCGCGCGCGTTCTCCCGGATGCCCTTCTCATCGTAGAGGTAGAAGGGCGTGGGGTATTCTTTCGCGATCTCCTGGATCTGCGCCAGGGTGACAAAGGGTCGTTTCACGGTTTTGCATCCTCTCTGGTTAAACTCAAACTGTCCCGGACGGCCTGCCGCTTCCGGTACCCGCCCGCCATCCGGCGCAGGCCGGGGAGCCGTGCCTCCGGATTCCTGTTTTTCCCCGCGGGCCGCGCGTGCGGCGCCCGTCAGCCGGTGAGGAATTCCTCCCCCACCCAGCGGATGGATCGCGGCAGCTCCCCGGCGGCGCACAGGGACGCGACCCAGCCCTCCCCGGTGTAGCTGACAAAGCGGACGCCGTCCAGCGTCTCCCGCGGCGGCAGGGGCACCCGGATATCCCGGACAGGCAGCACCAGGCCCTGCCCCGTGCGCTTGACCGCGCTCTCCCGGCGGGTCCACAGAAGACAGAACCTGGGCCAGGGATCCGCCTCCTCGCGGCACCAGGCCAGCTCCGACTCCGTGAGGTGTTTCTCCAGCATACGCGCATTTCTGCGCCGTACCGCCTCGATATCCGCGCCCACCGGGACATCGGACAGGGCGCACAATGCGTAGCGTCCGCTGTGGCTTAAATTGAAGTGGCAGTCCGGGAAGTCCGGGAAATACGGCTTGCCTTTCCGGCCCCTGGCCAGTTCCGGCAGCTTCTCCATGCCCCAGACTTTCCGCGCCGCCGCTTCCAGCAGCGCATGGGCGTGTGTCTTCGCGTCTTCCGCTTCCATGCCGTACAGCCAGGTCATGCCGGTTCTCCCTCCCCCGCCGGCGGGAGGCCTCCGCGCAACCGGTTCCCGCCACGGTACTATTGTAGCGGAAAACCGGGGCGGGCGCAAGAGACAGCGGTCCGGAAAAGTCCGGGTTCGGCACCGCGGGGGGCACGGACAGGTTCCTTCAGCCGCTTGCCAGGAACCCGGCGGGCGGCTATAATGGAACAGCCGGAAAAATCCGGGGAAAGCGGGGAGATGGCACATGAGACTGGCCATGGCACAGATGCGGTGCGCACGGAGCGAACAGGAGAATCTTGCAGGCAGCCTGGCCGCGCTGCGGAAGGCGGCGGCGCTCGGCGCCGATCTCATCCTCTTCCCGGAGCTGCATCTCTCGCGCTTTTTCCCGCAGTATCCCGGCCGGGACGCCGGGCGGTACCGCCATGATCTCCGCTCGGAGGCCGTGAGAGCCTTTCAGAACGCGTGCAGGGAATACGGGATCTCCGCCGTGCCCAACCTCTATCTTCGCGAAAACGGGAAGTGCTACGACGCCAGCATCCTGATCGACCGCCGCGGCGAAATCACGGGCATTCAGAAGATGGTGCACATCGCGCAGGCGGATCGGTTTTTCGAGCAGGACTACTACGATGCCTCCGACACGGGCTTCCAGGTGTTTGAGACGGAGTTCGGGAAGATCGGGCTGGTCATCTGCTTCGACCGGCACTACCCGGAGAGCATCCGGACGGAGAGCCTCATGGGAGCGGATCTGATCCTGATTCCCACCGCCAACGCCAGAGGAGAGCCGCTGGAGATGTTTCAGTGGGAGATCCGTGTCCAGGCGTTCCAGAACAGTGTGGCGATCGCCATGTGCAACCGGGTGGGCCGGGAGGACGAAATGGAGTTTGCCGGAGAGTCCCTGGCGGCGGACGCCCTGGGAAACCTGGCTGTCCTGGCGGATGACACCGAGCAGCTGGTCTGTGCGGATCTCGACCTGAGCGCCTCCGCCCGGATCCGGAGCCGGAAGCCCTATACGCAGCTGCGAAGGCCGGATCTCTACCGGTGACCCGTCCTCCCGCGGCATGTGCGGGGGAACCGATCCGTGCGGGAAATCCCGCAGTCCGGGATGGCGGGAGGCACGCATCGCGGGAAATCTCTTCCGGGAGAACCGGTCACTCACAAATTCTTGAAAGAAAGCGGGGTTTTGCCATGACACACCGGCGCACGGCGGCGCTTCTCCTCGCCCTGGCGCTCTCCGCCGGTCTTCTGACCGCCTGCGGGGCTCCCGGGGAATCCGCGCCGTCTCAGCCCCCCGGCACCCCGGGCACGGAGATCTCCGCGCCGCCGGAGGTCTCCTCCTCCCCTGCGCCGCCGCCGGTCACGGAGATCACCGCCACCCTCGCCGCCGCGGGGGATGTGATGAGCCATATGCCCATCACGGAAGACGCCTATGTCTCCGCCACCGGCTCCTACGACTACGGCCACATCCTCCAGGCCGCGGCGGACTGTGTCTCCCGGGCGGATTTCGCCATCGCCAACCTGGAGACGCCGCTGGCGGGCGGCCCGGCGTATTCCGGGTACCCCAACTTCAACGCGCCGGACGCCCTGGCGGAAGGCCTGAAAGAGATCGGCTTCGACCTGGTCTCCACCGCCAACAACCACACAAAGGATCAGGGCTACGACGGCATCTTCCGCACTCTGGATGTGCTGGACGGGATCGGCCTGCCCCATGTGGGCACCTACCGCTCTCAGGAGGAGCGGGACGCCGGCGACGGCATCTATGTGGCCGATGTGGGCGGCATCTCCGTGGCTTTCCTGTGCTACACCTACGGTCTGAACGGCTATACCGTCTCGGACGGGAACGCGTTTTGCGTCAACCTGTTCAATCTGGACTACGCGACAGGCCTCTCCCAGCCGGACTACGGCCTGCTCTGCGCGGATCTGGAGGCGGCGGAGGCGCTGGAGACCGACCTCATCGCCGTGATGATCCACTGGGGCGCGGAGTACCAGAACGCGGCCAGCCGCTACCAGACCGATCTCGCCGAATACCTGGTGGCCCACGGCGCCGACCTGATCTTCGGCAACCACCCCCATGTGCTGCAGCCGTACGGAACCGTCACCGCCGCCGCGCCGGACGGCACGCAGCGGGAGGGCTTCGTGTGCTACTCTCTGGGGAACTTCATCTCTAACCAGAACTCCGACGACGCAACACGGAACATCGCGGTGAAGACCACCGCGGTGCTGACGCTGGAGCTGACGAAAGATCTGAACACCGGGGAGACCTCCGTCACCTCGGTCACCTACACCCCGTTTTTCATGCTCCACCGGAACAGCGCCCCCGCCGGGGACCGGCGCTATCTGCTGGACATCTACCAGGCGATGGAGGAGTACGAGTCCGGGAGCAGCGACCTGGTCGACGCCTCCGCCTACCGGGATCTCCAGGCCGGACTGGCGCACTGCCACGAGATCCTGGGCACGGAGGGAGACCCCCGCTGCGAGGCGCCGGCGGAGCCGGACGGTTCACCCGCGGGCTGAAGAAAACACACAGGCGGCAGATTCCTGCCGCCTGTGTGTTTTCTGCCCGGACTTCTGTTGTCTCTCCGCGCCCCGGGTTCCGGCCGCGCCGGTCAGCCGGGAGGCCAGGCCATGTCCCGGCCGGCGAGCACATGGAAGTGCAGATGGGGCACGCTCTGGCCGGCCTGGGCGCCGCAGTTGGACACCACCCGGAAGTCCGTGATCCCTTTCTCCCGCGTGATTTTCGTGATCACCTCAAAGAGGTGCGCCACCACAGCGGAGTTCTCCGCGGTGATCGCCCCGCAGGAGGGGATGTGGGTCTTCGGGATCACCAGAAAGTGTACGGGCGCCTGGGGGTCGATGTCATTAAACGCAAGGCACTGATCGTCCTCATAGACTTTTGTGCTGGGAATCTCCCCGGCGGCAATCCCGCAAAACAGGCATTCGCTCATCATGGGAACCTCCTCTCAGACTTGTCTTCCCCGCCGCCCCGGCTCTGCGCCGGAGGCGGTTTTTTCTTTTCGTCCGGGCCGTCCGGTCACAGGCCCAGCTTTCCGGCGACGAAGTCGTCCACCGCCGCCAGGGCGTTGTCCAGCTTCATCAGATCCGAGCCGCCGCCCATGGCGGAGTCCGGTTTGCCGCCGCCCCTGCCGCCGCAGATGGCGGTGACGGCTTTGACCAGGTCGCCGGCCATGACGCCTCTCGCCACCGCCTCTTTCCCGCAGACGGCCAGGAAGGTGATCTTCGTGTCGTTTACCGCGGCCAGCACGCCCACCACGGCGGGCTCCCTGTCCCGCAGGACATCGCCGATCTGGCGCAGCTTCGCGATATCCGCCTCCGGCACCGTGGCGGTCAGCACATGCAGTCCGCCCACCTTGTGGCCGCTGAACAGGATCCGCTCGGTCTCCCCGGCCGCCTCTCTGGCCTTGTACTTCTCCACCTGCTGGTGCATCCGCCGGAGCTCCTCCATGGTGGACTCGGCTTTCTCCTGCAGATCCGCCGGCTTTGTCTTCAGGACGGCCGCGGCCTGGAAGAGGATCTCCTGATTGCGGTTGATCTGATCCAGGGAGACCCGGCCGGTGGTCGCCTCAATCCGGCGCACGCCGCTGGCCACGGAGAACTCGCTGTTGATGTGGAACACACCGGCCTTGGCCGTGTTGTCCAGATGGGTGCCGCCGCAGAACTCCACGGAGAAGCCGCGGCCCATATCCACCACGCGGACGGTGTCCCCGTACTTCTCGCCGAACAGGGCGATGGCGCCTTTCTTTCTGGCCTCCTCAATGGGCAGCTCCTCGGTCACAATGTCGTATCCGGCGAGAATGGCGTCATTCACCATGGCGGAGACCCTGCTCAGCTCCTCCGCGGTCATGGCGGAGAAGTGGGTGAAGTCGAAGCGGAGCCGGTCCGGCTCCACCAGGGAGCCCGCCTGATGCACATGGTCTCCCAGCACACTGCGCAGCGCGGCGTCCAGCAGATGGGTCGCGGAGTGGGCGCGCATAATCGCCCGGCGGCGATCCTCATCAATGGCCGCGGACACGGTGTCCCCGAGCTTCAGGATCCCGGAGACCACCTTGCCGTAGTGCATGTACTTGCCGCCCTTGTTCTTCTGCACATCGCGGACGACGAAGGTCATCTCCCCCGCCGTGAGCACGCCGTGGTCGCCCACCTGGCCGCCCATCTCGGCGTAGAACGGCGTCTGATCCAGCACGACAATGCCCTCCACGCCGGGCATCATCTCCTCCGCCTGCTCGTTTTCCACCACCAGGGCGACCACCCGGGCATCGTCGATGGCCATGCGGGTATATCCCACAAACCGGGTCTCCGGCACTTCCCTGCCGAACTCGACGCCGGCCCAGCCCAGATCGCCCAGGGACTCGCGGGCTTTCCGGGCGCGCTCCCGCTGCTCCTCCATCAGGGTGCGGAACGCGTCCTGATCCACCGTCATGCCCTCTTCCTCCACCATCTCGATGGTCAGGTCGATGGGGAAGCCGTAGGTGTCGTAGAGTTTAAAGGCGTCCGCGCCGGAAAAGGTCTTCTCCCCCGCGGCCTTGTGGGCCTCCAGCATCTCGTGGAAGATGCGCAGGCCGCCGTCTATGGTGCGGGCGAAGTTCTCCTCCTCCACCCGGATGATTTTGGTGATATAGCTCTCCCGCTCCCGCAGCTCCGGGTAGTGCCCCTCATTCTCATGGATCACGGTCTCGCACACCTGGTACAGGAACGGCTCATTGACCCCGAGCAGCTTGCCGTGTCTGGCGGCGCGGCGGAGCAGGCGGCGCAGGACATAGCCCCTGCCCTCGTTGGAGGGCAGCACGCCGTCACAGATCATGAAGGTGGCCGAGCGGATGTGGTCTGTGATGATCCGCAGGGAGACATCGGTATTGTGGCTCTCCCCGTAGTGGGCGTGGGTGATCTCGGACACCCGGTGCGTGATATTCATCACGGTGTCCGTGTCAAAGAGGGAGTCCACGCCCTGGCACACGCAGGCCAGGCGCTCCAGGCCCATGCCGGTGTCGATGTTCTTCTGCTTCAGCTCGGTGTAGTTCCCGTTGCCGTCGTTGTCAAACTGGGAGAAGACGATGTTCCAGACCTCGATATAGCGGTCGCAGTCGCACCCGACGGTGCAGGTCGGTTTGCCGCAGCCGTACCGGGGCCCGCGGTCATAGTAGATCTCGGAACAGGGGCCGCAGGGGCCGGAGCCGTGCTCCCAGAAATTGTCCTCTTTCCCGAACCGGTAGATGCGCTCGGGCGGGATCCCGATCTCATCCCGCCAGATGGCAAACGCCTCGTCGTCGGCGGGGGTGGTCTCATCGCCCTCGAAGACGGAGGGATACAGGCGGTCCGGATCCAGACCCACCCACTCCGGGGAGGTCAGAAACTCCCAGGCCCACTGGATGGCCTCGTGCTTGAAGTAGTCGCCGAACGAGAAGTTGCCCAGCATCTCGAAGTAGGTGCCGTGGCGCGCGGTGTGGCCGATATTCTCGATATCGCCGGTCCGGATGCACTTCTGGCAGGTCGTGACCCGGTGGCGGGGCGGCTCCTGCTCTCCGGTAAAGTACGGCTTCATCGGCGCCATACCGGAGTTGATCAGCAGCAGGGACGCGTCATCCCTGGGGATGAGGGAAAAACTGGGCAGACGGAGATGTCCCTTTGTCTCAAAGAAAGACAGGAACATCTCGCGCAGTTCATTGACGCCAAACGGCTTCGGTTCGCTCATGAGACTCTACCTCCAAAACTCTTTCGCAGGCGAACAGGCTCGCCTTCATGCGGATGGACAATAATTCAACGGGATATGCTTCCCGGATTCCGGTGAGATTCACCCTTTTTCAGATGCTGACGCAGGCGGAACGGCACGGATTTCCGATGGTGGCGCAACTTTTCGGAGAAAAGGCGGGACGCAGGCGGAATCACGGATCCAGCCCTGACAGGATGGCCTCCTCCGCGCCGAACTGCCGCAGGATTTCTCTCTGCCTTCCGGTCAGGGCCCCTGTGAAGCGCCGCTCCCCGTTGCATTCTACCGTCCTGAGATTGGAGAGCTCATGCAGTGCGCTGCTCAGGGAAGCGGCGCGACCGCCCGGAGACTGCCGGAGCTTCTCCAGCAGACAGGATCGGACGATGCCGGCGAGAAACATCACAAAGACCTTTCCGTCCGTTGTTTTCCCGTCCGGCATACGGGCTCTGCCTCCGTCCGCATCCACTCTGACCTGGGCAAACAGTCTCTCCTCATCGTCTTTTACGCGGTAGTAATCCAGCAGCTCATCGGCCGGGGTTTCCCTCTCCGTGGTGAACCACAGGGAAAAGCCCTGGTTCCTCCTGAGATGTCCTGTCCGTTCCGTGTCCGCCCCGCAGCCGGAACCGCCATCCGTCCCGTGTCCGGTCGGACGGAAGTCCCTGCGGAAACCGTCAGGTTCCGGGCAGCGCCCGCTCTGCCTCAGTTCCGCCTCCGAGCGTGAAATGTCCTCTGCCGGCCCGCCGCACAGGCTGGCACGGATCCAGGGATCGTAGCAGACCAGGATCCGCCCCTCCACCCCGTACAGCGCGGAAGGGACGCTCATGCAGTAAACCTGCGCGTTGGAACACTCATTCCCCTGCCGCTCGATGCTGCCCCGGCACTGTTCGATTGCCGCCTGCGCCGGTGCGAGGCTCACCGGCATTCCCACGGTAAACGCCTCACACGCGCCGCGCAGAGACGAAATCCAGTCCCCGCTCCACAGCCCGCCGTCCAGGAACAGGCGCACCCGCCGGATTCCCGCCTCCTGCGCACCGGCGAGGACACGGGAGAGACTGCCCTGAGCCGTCAGACTGCTGTTGTCCTGGTGATAGTACAGAGGCATCCGGGTCTCTTCGTCACAAAACACATCCAGGTAAAACCGGGCCGGATGCTCATGGCCTCCGCCATCGCCGCGCTCCAGCTCCGGGAGGAGCGCCGCGCAGGAGGACACCGCCGCCACCTCGTAGCACGCGCATCGCCCCGCACGGTGGAGATCCCCCCACAGTCTGAAAAAGGCGAGCCTCTCTTCCGGGGTGACAGACGCAAACAGGCGGTTTGCCTCCCGGGCGGTGATCCGGCTGTCCGCCCCGGGCAGGTAGCTGCGCTCCTGCCATTCCGGCAGATGATCCAGGGAATTTCCCTCAAGGAGCACATAGGCGGCCACGGCGATCATGGCATCCGCCCGTGACCGGAACACCTCGCTCAGAACGCGGAGCAGTCCGGTGTCCCGGCAGACTTTCCGAAACAGCCAGGTATACCCGTAGTCCCGGACGATGACATCGGGCAGGGCCGGCGAGACATGGTACAGTGCAAAATAGTTGTCATTGGGAACCATCATGCCGGGCTGCGGGGAAACTTTCCCGATGCAAACCGACTTATTCCTGGGCTTTCCCTCGCTGTTGCGGTAATACTTTGTGTATTTGTACACATATTTTTCGCCCCGGGAGCCGGCTGATTTCAGATGAACCCCCTTGTCGTCCGGAATGCGGACCGGTATCCTCTCCCCGTCTTTCAAGAAATCGCCCCCTTGTATATGCTAAATATAGCGTATACAGGGCCGGGAGTCAAGGGAAAAAAGCGCTGCCCCACATACCAGGGGTTCCGGAACCGGCGCGGTAACCGCCTCCCCGCCGTACCGGGACGGAATCGGGAAAGGCGGCAAAGGGCGGGATGGCAGGGCAGAAAAAAACGCCCCCGCTCCCTGCTTCTCCAGGGGCGAAGGCATACTCCGCGGTACCACCCTGATTGCCCCGGCACGGGGGCATCTCATTTCAGCTCCATAACGGGGGCAGACCGTATCGCTCCTCACGATCCGCTCAGAAGCGGCACAGACATCCGGGGTTCCTGAGGGCTCTCACCATCCCCTCTCGCTTTTCGGGCCGGCCTGTCCTTGACTTCGTCATCGCGTTTTCTTTTTTGGTTTGCGCCTGTGGTTAAACCACTCTTTCCCGCACACCGGGACATTCTACCATGGGCCGGCGGGAAAAGCAACCATTTTTTCACCCGCATGGAAAACCCGGAACCCGCTGCGGAAAACGGGCTCCGGGCTCTGGAGCAGGATACGGGAATCGAACCCGCGTGTTCAGCTTGGGAAGCTGACATTCTGCCATTGAACTAATCCTGCGCCTGACTGGAACCTATTCTAACACGGCGCCGCGGGAAAAGCAAGAGACGGCACGGGGTTTTTTTCACCCGCGCCGTTTCGCGGCGGTCTCCTACCGGAGTCCGTCTTTCTTTCTCCCCTGCCGGATCAGCTCCATCTCGTAGGCCAGGGCGAACCGCCGCTCCAGAATCGGCTTCATGACGGGATCCCCGTCGTCCTCATATACCCAGCAGTCGTCCTCGATCCCGACGACATCATCCATGGCGTTGACGGAGACGACATACATCAGCGCCGCGCCCAGGCCCCAGGTATGCTCCACGAAGCGCAGCTCCGTGTCCCTTGCGACAATTGCCAGTTTCATCTCCGGGATGAAGATGCCGGAGACCGTGCGCCCCGGGTCGCTCTCCTTCTTCTCGTTCACCAGCCTGCCCACGGATTTGCACACTTCCATATTGTTCCACACGGGGGCGATGACGATATTCCCTTTCAGCGGGATCTTCTCCTGGGTGTAGTCCCGCACGGCGGAAAACGGGAAAAGCATCTCCGGCTTGAACGGGGCGGTGTCCGTCTTCGGCAGGAACAGTCTGGACGCGTTGTCCGACGCGAGACTGACCAGCAGCTCGTGGATGGTCAGATTCAGGAAATTGGAAAACGGAACCCGCTCCTGATCGCAGTACTCCCTGGCGTGCTCCAGAAACTTGTAGACCGAGTCCCTGTCCACAAGGGACATGGACGGAATCGGGACATTCTGCAGTGACTCGGCGCGATTCAAAATCATGACACACTCTCTCCCATTCCCCGGAAATCCCCATATTCTCACCCTGCAGGGGGGATTCCTGCCGTCATTTCCCTGCCAATCCGGCGTTTTCCCTCCGTCAGATCGCATCTCCCGCGTCCTCCAGGGCCGCCCGGGATACCGCTCCCGGCGTACGCCGGCGGGCTGATCCCGAACCGCTCTCCCGTGAAAACGCGGGCGCGGCAGACTCAGTCGTCCCTGAACTCGTCGGACATGAGGAGATACATCACCGCTTTCTGCGCGTGAAGCCGGTTCTCCGCCTCGTCGAAGATCTCGTCCGCGTGTGCCTCAAACACTTCCTCGGTGATCTCCTCGCCCCGGTGCGCGGGCAGGCAGTGCTGGATCATACACTCGGGATGGGCGAGCGCCATGATGGAGCTGTCCACGCAGTAGCCCTGGAACGCCTTTTCCCGCTGCGCTTTCTCCTCCTCCATGCCCATGGAGGCCCACACATCCGTGAAGATAACATCGGCATCCACCGCGGCCTCGGCGGGGGTGCGGACCAGGGAGAACCGGAATTCGGGATCGCTCTTCGCGAACTCCAGCACCCGGGGATCCGGCTCGTAGCCCTCCGGGCACGCCACGGCGACTTCCATTCTGCACTTCAGGCCGCCTACGATGACGGAGTTGGCCATATTGTTGCCGTCTCCGACAAAGGCCAGCTTCAGGCCCTCCAGCTTCGCCATATGCTCCCGGACCGTCATCAGATCCGCCAGAACCTGGCAGGGGTGGGAGAAGTCCGTCAGACCGTTGATGACGGGTATCGTGGCGTACTTTGCCAGATCCTCCACCTCATCCTGGGCGAAAGTGCGGATCATGATGCCGTCGCAGTAGCGGGACAGGACGCGGGCGGTATCCTGAATGGGCTCTCCGCGGCCAATCTGGCTCTCTTTCCCGGACAGGAAGATCGCGTGGCCGCCCAGCTGGAACATGCCTGTCTCAAAGGAAACGCGGGTGCGGGTCGAGTTCTTCTCGAAGATCATCGCCAGTGTCTTGCCCCGGAGATAGTCGTGGGGCAGTCCGTGTTTCTGGCTGTATTTCATCTGGTCGGCAACATCCAGGATGTGGAGGATATCCTCCCTGCTCAGGTCAAGCAGCTTCAGCAGATCTTTCTTCATATGCCGGCGCGCGGACATCCGCGGTGGGCACCGCGGGCAGATACGCGCCATCACTCCTTTCCTTTTTTCCATGCACATACCCCGCGGCGCGATCCGGGGGCGGCGATCCGGCCGGGCGCGAACTGCCCGGAGCTCCAGGCAGGTTGCATCTCCCCCGGTTTTGCCTGTATGAACAAAACAGGGATGGCTGCTGTCATTGTCCGCCTGTTTTCTTCATTTCAAATCCGTGTGCCGTACGGGGTTCACTTTGCCGCACACTCTCTCCGCCCCGGCGCAGGATCCCCTTTCCACGGGTCAGCCGGGACAATGACTATTCTACCATACAAATCCGGTGTTGTGTCGAGAAATATGGCAGATTTTCTGAGGAAAACCGGTCTGATGCCGCGGGAACGAACCGGGACAGGAGAGGGGCACCGGGAGAAAAGCACCCGGGGACAGCGGAAATGACGGATCCCGGCCGTGAGATCATGACAGAGGCGG
>CAYRAG010000048.1:0-13409 GCA_964422185.1 uncultured Oscillospiraceae bacterium | reverse complement strand
ATCCCACAATGTCTCATCGTGGGAGAGTGTCAGATAACCCTGGATAACCTTGGTTAGGCCTTGGTTAAATCTTGGTTAATCTTGGATGACCCCGGATGGCCTCGAATGACTCGAATGAGTCCAGATGAGCCGGATGACCTTTGTTAAATCTTGGTTAAACCGTATCCGGTTTGTAGTTTTCGCTGAAAAGCCACATGAGCATGAAAAAAGCGGGAACCGCCAGAAAGAGGGCGGTTCCCGCTTACAATCTCGTTCACAGGGTCGGGAGAATCAGATAGATCATCAGGAAGTGGGCGATGGAGCCCAGCACGATAAAGACATGGAAGATCTCGTGGCAGCCGAAGCGCGGGTTGTCCCTGCCCGGCCATTTCAGCGCGTAGAGGATGCCGCCCACCGAGTAGAGGATGCCGCCGGCCAGCAGCCACAGGATGCCGCTGGCGCCCACGGTGCGGGAGAGGGGGAACGCCGCGATGGCGAGCATCCAGCCCATGGCCAGATAGATGCTGGAGGACACGATCCGCGGGCAGTTGATCCAGAAGATGCTCATGAAGACCCCGGCGAATGCCAGTCCCCAGACGATGGCCAGCAGGGTATACCCCATGGCGCCGCGCAGAGCGGTCAGGCAGATGGGGGTGTAGGTGCCGGCGATGAGGAAGTAGATGGCGGTGTGGTCGCACTTGCGCAGCAGGATGCGCCCCTCCACCGTGGTATTTACCGAGTGGTACAGGGTGGAGGCGGTGTAGAGCACGATCAGGGACAGACCGTAGATGGCGAAGCCCGCCACTCTCCAGCTGCTGCAGCCCAGTGTCAGGGCCCGGTACAGAAGAAGCACGGTTCCGATGACCGAGAGAACCAGACCGGCGCCGTGGGTGATGGCGGACCAGGGACGGAGACCGTCGTAGGGATCGCGGGCCGCTTCCACGGGCCGTCTCCGCACGCGGGCGACGGAGGGGCAGGGAACGGTGTTGTAAGGTATGCTGTTTGTCATGGCGGTTGCGTCCTTTCCTTGTTCTTGCCCACAGTATAACCCGGACGCGGCGTAATGTCAAGATGAAAATGACGAAATATAATATTGAAAATTAGATTCGCCCTGTGCAGTTTGCCACCCGGGCCCCGGATCGCCGCCCCGGGCGCGGGAGGAGGCGGATCCGACCGGTTTCCGGAGATTTTTTCCTTTTGAAAATCATCTTGTCACGGTTTCCGGGGTATGATAGAATACTACGATTGCAATTTGAGGTTTCAGACCGGCTCCGGAACAGGGGCGTGCGAGGGCGGGAGACAGATGGGATACAAAGAGGATTTTATCACTTTTATGGTGCGCTCCGGCGTGCTGACTTTCGGGGATTTTGTCACCAAGTCCGGGCGGCAGACCCCCTATTTCGTCAATACCGGCAACTACAAAACAGGCGCCCAGGCGGCCATGCTGGGGGACTACTACGCCTCCTGCGTGCAGGAGAACATGCCGGACGGCATTGACGCCCTGTTCGGGCCGGCGTACAAGGGGATTCCCCTGGCCGTGACCGCGGCGGCGTCGCTGTACCGCAGTTACGGACGGGATCTGCCCTACTGCTTCAACCGCAAGGAGGCCAAGGATCACGGCGAGGGCGGATCCATGGTCGGATACCAGCCGAAAGACGGGGATCGGATCGCCATCATTGAGGATGTAGTCACCGCCGGCACCGCGGTGCGGGAGACCGTGGAGCTGTTCCGGCATGTGGCGGAGGTGAAGATTGCCGCCCTGTTCGTGTCCGTGGATCGGATGGAGCGGGGCACCCGGGACTGCTCCACCCTGGAGGAGCTGCGCCAGGACTACGGGATCCAGGTGTTTCCCATCGTCACCGTGCGGGAGGTGATCGCGTACCTCCACAACCGGCCGGTGGACGGAACCGTGTATATCGACGACGGGATCCGGGAGAGGATGGAGGCGTACCTGGAGCGGTACGGCGCACGCTGACCGGGACGGCGGAGGAACGGCCGCGGCGGAATCCGCCCGGCACTGTGGGGTTGCGAGATTATGCCGAATTTTGAAGTGGTATCTGAATACAAACCCAGCGGCGACCAGCCGGAGGCGATAGACGCGCTGGCCAGGGGCATTGAGATGGGCCTGAAAGAGCAGACGCTCCTGGGTGTCACCGGGTCGGGCAAGACTTTCACCATGGCCAAGATCATTGAGCAGGTGCAGCGGCCCACCCTGGTGCTGGCGCACAACAAGACGCTGGCCGCGCAGCTGTGCGCGGAGTTCCGGGAGTTCTTCCCCCACAACGCGGTGGAGTACTTCGTGTCCTACTACGACTACTACCAGCCGGAGGCCTACATCCCCCACACGGACACATTCATTGAGAAAGACTCCTCCGTCAACGAGGAGATCGACCGGCTGCGGCTGTCCGCCACCGCGTCGCTGATGGAGCGCCGGGATGTCATTGTGGTGTCCTCGGTGTCCTGCATCTACGGCCTGGGCGAGCCGGAGGATTTCGCGAAGATGATGGTCTCCCTGCGGGTGGGCGCCGAGATGAAGATCAGCGACCTGCTCAAGCGGCTGGTGGCCATCCGGTACGAGCGCAACGACATCTCGTTTGAGCGCAACATGTTCCGGGTCCGGGGGGATACGGTGGAGGTGTGGCCGGCCTACTGGAAGGACACCGCGCTGCGCATTGAGTTCTTCGGGGACGAGATTGAGCGGATCTCCGAGATCAATGTGGTCACCGGCACGGCCATCCGGCGGCTGAGCAATATCCCCATCTGGCCCGCGACGCACTATGTGACGCCGAAAGACAAGATGGACGCCGCCATCCAGGAGATCTACCGGGAGCTGGAGGAGCGGGTGGCCTACTTCGAGAGAGAGGGAAAGGCCATCGAGGCGCAGCGCATCAAGCAGCGCACGATGTACGATGTGGAGATGATGCAGGAACTGGGCTACTGCTCCGGAATTGAGAACTACTCCCGGGTTCTGGAGGGGCGCCCCGCCGGGTCTCCGCCCCACACCCTGATGGACTATTTCCCGAAGGATTTTGTGCTGTTTATCGACGAGAGCCATGTGACGCTGCCCCAGGTGCGGGCCATGTACAACGGGGATCGCTCCAGAAAGACGACCCTGGTGGACTACGGGTTCCGGCTGCCCTGCGCGTACGACAACCGGCCGCTGAAATTCGAGGAGTTTGAACAGCGGGTCAACCAGGTGATCTATGTGTCCGCCACGCCGGGGGAGTACGAGCGCTCCCGCTCCGGCCAGGTGGTGGAGCAGGTCATCCGGCCCACCGGCCTGCTGGATCCCCGGGTGGAGGTCCGGCCGGTGGAGGGGCAGATTGACGACCTCATCGGGGAGATTAACGAGCGGGTGGAGAAGAACGAGCGGGTGCTGATCACGACCCTCACGAAGAGGATGGCGGAGGATCTCACCACCTATCTCCAGAATGTGGGCATCAAGGTGCGGTATATGCACCACGATATCGACGCCATGGAGCGCATGGAGATCATCCGGGATCTGCGCCTGGGCACTTTCCATGTGCTGGTGGGCATCAACCTGCTGCGGGAGGGCCTTGACCTGCCGGAAGTGAGTCTGGTGGCGATTCTGGACGCGGATAAGGAGGGTTTCCTCCGCTCGGAGACCTCCCTGATCCAGACCATCGGACGGGCGGCCCGGAACGCGGAGGGCATGGTGATCCTCTACGCGGACACCGTCACCCCGTCCATGCGCCGGGCGATCGACGAGACGGAGCGGCGCAGGGAGAAGCAGGACGCGTTCAACAAAGCCCACGGCATCGTGCCGAAAACCATCGTCAAGAGCGTGCGGGATCTGCTGGATATCACCGCCCGGGACGAGGAGGACGCGGCCGGGAGCCGTGCGGATGCCAGAGAGATGACCAGAGAGCAGAAAGACGCGCTCATCGCCAGGCTGGAAAAGGAGATGCGCGAGGCGTCCCGAATGCTGGAGTTCGAGATGGCCGCGGCGCTCCGGGATCAGATTATCGAGCTGAGGGGCCGGTAGAGCGCCGTGTGCCGCGCCGGAACGGCGAGGCCCGGAAGAGAAGAGAACGGAAGTCGATCATGAAGAAGTACCTGTCCTATGCGTATATTCTGGCCGCGGGCACCCTGTGGGGGCTCATCGGCCTGTTTAACCGGCAGCTGGCCGCCGGCGGCCTGTCCCCGGCCTCCATTGTGCTGGTGCGCAATGTGGGCGGCATGGCCGTCATGGCGGTGGTCTTCGCCATCGCGGACAGGTCGGTGTTCCGTGTCAGACTGCGGCATCTGCCGTACTTCTTCGGCACGGGCGTGGTCAGCGTGCTGTTCTTCACCCTGTGCTATTTCACCAGCCAGCAGCTCAGCTCCCTGGCGGTGGCGGCCATTCTGCTGTATACCGCGCCCACCTTTGTGGTGATCCTCTCCGCCATTTTGTGGCGGGATCGGATTACCAGACGAAAGCTGATCGCGCTCATTCTCACCTTTCTGGGCTGTACCTTTGTCTCCGGCGTGTGGAGCGGCCACGCGTCCATCACCTTCTGGGGCTTCCTGCTGGGGCTGGGCAGCGGGTTCTTCTACGGCCTGTACTCCATTTTCGGGCGGTACGCCCTGGCGCACTACCAGCCGCTCACGGTGACTTTCTATACCTTTGTGTTCGCCGGGGCGGGCGCCCTGGTGACCGTGCTGCGGCCGGCGGAGCTGAGAGCGGCGTTCACCACCCCGAAGATGTTTCTTCTGGCGGCGGGCCTGGTGGTGATCTGCACGGTTCTGCCCTATATCCTGTACACCAAAGGCCTGGCGGAGGTGGACAGCGGAAAGGCGTCCATTCTGGCCAGCATCGAGCCGGTGGTGGCCGCTATCGTCGGGATCGCGGCGTTCGGCGAGCCCATGAATCTCATGGTGCTGCTGGGCCTGATCTGCGTGCTCGCCTCGGTGTACATCCTCCGCTGAGTGCCGCGGCGGCGAAAGGCGGTGGCCGTATGGCAAAACAGAAAGAGGAAAAGACCAATGTCATGCGCCTGCTGGATCAGAAAAAGATCCCCTACACCCCCCACAGCTACGACACGGGGGACGGGGCGCTGGACGGCATGACGGCGGCTTCGCGCCTCGGCCTGGAGCCGGGCGCGGTGTTCAAGACCCTGGTCACCTGCGGGGCGTCCGGGGCGTACTATGTGTTTCCCATCCCGGTGGACTGCACGCTGGATCTGAAAAAGGCGGCGAGAGCGGCGGGGGAGAAGTCCATCGCCATGGTGCCGGCGAAACAGCTGCTCCCCCTGACGGGATATGTCCACGGCGGCTGCTCGCCTCTGGGGATGAAAAAGCCGTTTCCCACGGTGTTTGACGAGACTTGCCTCCTCTACGACACCATCTGCGTGTCCGCGGGGAAGATCGGCTTCCAGGTGGAGCTGGCGCCCGGGGATCTCCTGGCGCTGCTGGGCGCCGGCACCGCGGATCTCACGGTGGAGTGAGATGGCGCGCTGGAATCCCTGGCACGGCTGCCGGAAAGTGTCTCCGGGCTGTGCGCACTGCTATGTCTACCGGATTGACGCGCAGCACGGCCTGGACGCGTCTCAGGTGAGGCGCACCCGGGACTTCGATCTGCCCGTGCGGAAGAGGCGGGACGGAAGGTTTGCCATCCCCGGCGGGGAGACGGTGTGGACCTGCTTCTCCTCTGACTTCCTCCTGGAGGAGGCGGACGGCTGGCGGGAGGAGGCCTGGGCCATGATGGCCGCCCGGCCGGATCTGGAGTTCTTTTTTATTACGAAGCGCATCCAGCGCCTGCGCCTGTGTGTCCCCGTCGGTTGGGACGGCGGGTACGGGAATGTGGCCGTCGGCGTCACGGTGGAGGATCAGACGCGGGCGGAGGAGCGGCTCTCGGCGCTGGCGGACGCGCCGGTGCAGAGCGCACAGGTGGTCTGCGAGCCGCTGCTGGGGCCTGTGAATCTGTCCCCCTGGCTGGGGGACGGCAGAATATCCCAGGTGCTGGCGGGCGGCGAGTCCGGGCCGGAGGCGAGGCCCTGCCGCTATGAGTGGGTGCTGAGCCTGCGCCGGCAGTGCCGGGACGCGGGCGTCCCGTTCGTGTTCAAACAGACCGGGGCGAATTTCGTCAAGGACGGCAGAGTGTACCATATCCCGCGCAGTCAGCAGCACAGCCAGGCGAAGAAAGCGGGTATCGACCTGGCGGCCCCGGGGAGCCGGGAACCGGGAGACGCGGAGGCGTTCCCGAATTGAAGGAGTTCTTTTCGCATGTTGGATCACATTTATGTCAAAGGCGCACGCGTCAACAATCTGAAGAATATCGATGTGGAGATCCCCCGGGACAAACTGGTGGTGCTCACCGGCCTGTCCGGCTCCGGAAAATCCTCCCTGGCCTTTGACACCATCTACGCCGAGGGGCAGCGCCGGTATGTGGAGTCCCTGTCCACCTACGCCCGGATGTTCCTGGGGCAGATGGAGAAGCCGGATGTGGACTATATTGACGGGCTGTCTCCCGCCATCTCCATTGACCAGAAGACCACCTCGCGCAACCCGCGATCCACGGTGGGCACCGTCACGGAGATCTACGACTACCTGCGCCTGCTGTGGGCCCGGGTGGGCACGCCCCACTGCCCCGTCTGCGGCAGGGAGATCAAGCAGCAGACGATCGACCAGATCATCGACCAGGTGCTCACGCTGCCGGAGGCCACCCGCATCCAGGTGCTGGCCCCGGTGATCCGGGGAAAGAAAGGCGAGCACCTCAAGGTGTTCGACGACGCCCGGCGATCCGGCTATGTCCGGGTTCGGGTGGACGGTCTGGTGTACGACCTGGGGGAGGAGATCCCCCTGGATAAGAACAAAAAGCACAACATCGAGGTGGTGGTGGACCGCCTGGTGATCCGCAGGGACATCGCCCAGCGGCTGACGGACAGCGTGGAGGTGGCCTCCAACCTGGCCGGCGGCATTGTGGTCATCAATATCGTGGGGGAGGATCGGGACATCCTGTTCTCCCAGAACTACGCCTGCGAGGAGTGCGGGGTGTCCATCGAGGAGCTCACCCCCCGGATGTTCTCGTTCAACAACCCCTACGGCGCCTGTCCCACCTGCACCGGACTGGGCGCCAACATGAAAATCGATCCGGAGATGATCATCCCCAACAAGAATGTCTCCCTGCTGGAGGGCGCCATCGAGGCGCCCGGCTGGAACAATATCAGCGGGGACGGCATCACCCGGATGTTCTTCGAGGCGCTGGCGAAGCGCTACAATTTCCGCCTGACGGATCCCGTAAAAAAGCTCTCCGACGAGGCGATGCACGCCATCCTCTACGGCACCGACGGGGAGAAGCTGACGCTCAATCTCGGCCAGAGCCGGACGCAGGGCACCATGTACCAGCCGTTTGAGGGCGTGGTCAACAACCTGGAGCGGCGCTACCGGGAGACCCAGTCGGACAGCACGAAGCGGGAGCTGGAGGAGTGCATGTCCGAGTGCGCGTGCCCGGACTGCCAGGGCAGGCGGCTGAAGAAAGAGTCCCTGGCGGTGACGGTGGGCGGCATCTCCATCTACGACTTCTGCCAGAAATCCGTGGATGAGGAGCTGGAGTTCATCGACCACCTCACGCTGAGCGAGACCCAGATGCGAATCGCCGACCGCATTCTCAGGGAGATCAGAAGCCGCCTGGGCTTCCTGCGCTCCGTGGGTCTGCAGTACCTGACCCTCAACCGGTCCGCTGCCACCCTGTCCGGCGGCGAGAGCCAGCGCATCCGCCTGGCCACCCAGATCGGCTCCTCCCTCATGGGCGTGCTGTACATCCTGGACGAGCCGTCCATCGGGCTGCACCAGCGGGACAACAACCGGCTGCTGGCCACGCTGAAAGAGCTGCGGGATCTGGGCAACACGGTGCTGGTGGTGGAGCACGACGAGGACACCATGCGCGAGGCGGACTACATCGTGGACATCGGGCCCGGCGCCGGGATCCACGGCGGCAGGGTGGTGTGCGCCGGCACGCCGGAGGAGGTTATGGCGTGCCGGGAGTCCATCACCGCGGACTACCTCACGGGCCGCCGGAAAATCCCCGTGCCGGAGCGGCGCAGGAGAGGAAACGGGAAGCGGCTGGTGATCCGGGGCGCGTCGGAGAACAACCTGCGGGGCATCGATGTGGCGTTCCCCCTGGGCACTTTCATCTGCGTGACCGGAGTGTCCGGCAGCGGAAAATCCTCCCTGGTCAACGAGATCCTCTACAAGAAGCTGGCCGCGGATCTCAACCGGGCCAGAACCCGGGCGGGCAGACACACCGCCATCGAGGGGGAGCAGTACCTGGACAAGGTCATCAACATCGACCAGTCCCCCATCGGGCGCACGCCGCGGAGCAATCCCGCCACCTACACCGGGCTGTTTGACGACATCCGGGATCTGTTCGCGTCCACCCAGGACGCGAAAGCCAGGGGCTACGGCAAGGGCAGGTTCTCGTTCAATACCCACGGCGGCCGCTGCGAGGCCTGCGCTGGCGAGGGGCTTTTGAAGATCGAGATGCACTTCCTGCCGGACATCTATGTCCCCTGCGAGGTGTGTAAGGGGAAGCGGTACAACCGGGAGACCCTGGAGGTGCACTACAAGGGAAAGAACATCTACGATGTGCTGAATATGACGGTGGAGGAGGCCGTGACCTTCTTCAAGAATCTGCCCAGACTGCACGCAAAGCTCCAGACCCTGATGGATGTGGGCCTGGGCTACATCAAGCTGGGCCAGCCGTCCACCCAGCTGTCCGGCGGCGAGGCGCAGCGGGTGAAGCTGGCCACGGAGCTGACGAAGCGCTCCACCGGCTCCACCATCTACATCCTGGACGAGCCCACAACCGGTCTGCACAGCTACGATGTGCACCGGCTTATCGATATCCTCCAGCGCCTGGTGGATCTGGGCAATACCGTGGTGGTCATCGAGCACAACCTGGATGTCATCAAGACCGCGGACTACATCATCGACCTGGGCCCCGAGGGCGGGGACGGCGGCGGACTGGTGGTCTGCACCGGCACTCCGGAGAAGGTGGCCCGGTGCGAGGCCTCCTACACCGGGCAGTTTCTGAAAAAGGCGCTGGCGCGCTGACGGAAAGACAAATCAACGGGGCGCGGCGCACGGCCGTCCCCGATCCCCTGGGAAGATCAAGTCTCAAAAGAAGAGGGCGAGAGTATGCAGCATGAGATAACCCGTTCCATTCCCCTGCTGGACGCGTCCGGCAATCTGACCGAGCCGGGGTACGCCAGACAGCCGCTTCCGGTCTACGACCGCAGAAAGGTGAAAGCCCCCGCGGTGCGCCTCCAGGAGAGGGACTCCTACTATGTGGGCAACGAGCGGTTCGGCCTGGTTGTGTCCGTGGCGGACTGCGGCTACACGAGCGTGGACACGGTGTCTTTCGTGAAGTTCGGCGAAAAGCCGTGGCAGATCACGAAGACCCCGGTGTCCGTCCTGCCCGCGCGCAGAACCGTGATGCCCGCCTCCGCCCAGGACGGCGCGACCGTCAGCTCCGGGCGGCACCACGCCCTGTGCTTTCTGGTGAAAGACGGCAAACGCTCCCTGACGGCCCATGTGGACAGCTTCCGCGGGGAGAGCGACCTGGACGCCCAGATTGTGCTCACGGAGGAGCCGGAGGAGTCCATGGTGCTGTGCACGCCGCTGGGGAAGCCGGGCCGCTTCCTCCTCACCCGGAAGATCAACTGCATGCGGGCGGAGGGCTTTGTGACCATCGGGGACTACCGCTTCCGGTTCGACCCGGCGGAGAGCTACGGCGTGCTGGAGTGGAGCCGGGGCGCGGGGACAGCCGGCCGCACCCGCTACTGGGGCTCCGCCTCCGGGGAGCTGGACGGCGTGCCGTTCGGATTCAACCTCGGGTACGGCCTGGGCAGCGACATCGCCGCCACGGAGAACATGATCCTGTACGGCGGCCGGATGCATAAGCTCTCCGGCGTCATGTTCCGCATTCCCCGGAAAGACGGCCGGGAGGACTACATGGCCCCCTGGACTTTCACCAGCGACGACGGCCGGTTTGAGATGGACTTCGTCCCCGTGTTCGACCGGTCGGTGAGCACGGACGCGCCGCCGTTTAAGGCGGTGCAGCACCAGGTGTTCGGCCGGTTTACCGGGAAAGCGGTTCTGGACGACGGCCGGGAGCTGGAGGTGCGGGATCTGTTCGGCTTCGCCGAAAAGGAAACGGAGCGATGGTGAAACAAAAGTCCGTGCCCCTGTTCGCGGCACGGCTGGCGTTTTACGCGGCGGGTCTGGTGGTGCTGGCGGCGGGGATCATCCTCAACACCCAGGCGGGCCTCGGGGTGGCGCCGGTCAACTCGCTGCCCTATCTCGTCTCCGAGCTGACCCCCCTGACCCTCGGCCAGGTCACCACCGTCTTCTATCTCGTGTGCATTGTGATCCAGTGCATCCTGCTCCGCCGGGTGCCGCTCTCGGCGCTGCTGCAGCTGCCGGTGAGCTATGTGTTCGGACTGCTGGTGGATCAGATCAACCGCCTGCTGTCCGTGGTGCGCCCGGAGAGCCTGATCGCGTCATTGTTCTGGCTGGCGGTCGCCATTTTGTGCATCGCGCTGGGCGTGGTCATGGTGGTGGGCATGAAGATTGTCCCCAATCCCCCGGACGGCCTGGTGGCGACCATCGCGGAGGTGTCCGGGAAGGAGTTCGGCTTCGCGAAGAACTGCTTTGACCTGACCATCACCTGCCTGAGCCTGCTGGGCGGGCTGATCTTCGCCAGACGCGTCATCGGCGTGGGGGTCGGGACGATCCTGTGCGCCCTGCTGGTGGGCAGGGCGGCGGCGCTGTTTCGCCGCGTGCTGGGCGGCCTGATGGCGAAGCTCTCCCGGGCGGTGCCCTTTTTGAAAGACGGATGAACAGGAAAAAGCCCCCGGAACCTGGTTCCAGGGGCTTTTTCAGTGAGAGCTATACGCCCGCGAAAGGAGAAGCGGGCTGGTGACCCGTCGGGGACTCGAACCCCGGACACCCTGCTTAAAAGGCAGGTGCTCTACCGCCTGAGCTAACGGGTCAGAAAAGAGAAAAGCGGACAACCGCGTGAGAACTGGCAGGAGTGGCTGGACTCGAACCAGCGAATCAGGGAGTCAAAGTCCCTTGCCTTACCGCTTGGCTACACCCCCGCGTGGATTGCAGGCAAGGGCCGGGGCCGCAGCCCCGGCCTTCGCCCTGTTTCTGGGGTGGGTAAAGGGACTCGAACCCTCGGCACCCGGAACCACAATCCGGTGCTCTAACCAACTGAGCTACACCCACCATATGGAGTTTCCGCGAACCCGCCGGGATCTGTTCCAGGCTCCGGGCGGTATCCCTGAGGGAAAAATGGCACGCCTGAAGGGATTCGAACCCCCGACCCACTGCTTAGAAGGCAGTTGCTCTATCCAACTGAGCTACAGGCGCGTATCCGGAAAAACGCACCAGACCGCCCCGCCGGCGCCGGGCGTTCGGAAAGAAACCGTCCCACAGGAGGCCGGATCCCTGAGAAAGTGGAGCGGGTGATGGGAATCGAACCCACGCGACCAGCTTGGAAGGCTGGGATTCTACCACTGAACTACACCCGCACAGGGGAACCTGCCCCGGCACCGACAAAGCATTGTAACACCGGCGCATACGCCTTGTCAATCATTTTTTTCAGCCCCGCCGGCGGCATTTTTTGCCTGTTTTCAGAAATCCAGGACAAATCAGGCAGAATTCCGGGGAAAATCCCGATATTCATCAGAGGATTGCAACAATCGCCGGAACTTTCCATCCGCCGCGGATCCGATCTCGCCTACCTCAGCGGCGCGTCGCAGAATGCGCAGCAGTCCACACCGCCGTTCTGCTTCACCAGGGGCGGCAGGTAGAGTTCTGTCTGGGTGATGCACCGGGGATTGGAGCAGACCGGTTTTGTCCCGATCTCCACCGCCTGATCCTCCATGCGCGGCTGGTTGGCCAGATCGGACAGCAGGGCCATGCGGGCGTACATGCCGAAGTGCGCCTGTTTGAAGTAGACCGCCCTGGGGTCGTCGTCCACATCCACCGCGATCTCGTCCACCCGGGGCAGCGGGTGCATGACCAGCAGATTCTCCTTGGCACGCTCCAGCTTCCGGCGGGTCAGGATATAGATCCCCCTGTTGCGCTCATACTCCAGGGGATCCAGGAACCGCTCCCGCTGGATACGGGTCATATACAGCACATCCAGCTGGGGGATCACCGTCTCCAGACCCGTGACCTCCACCCGCCAGATCCCCTGCTCCTCCATGAACTGGTGCAGGTAGGGCGGGATGGCCAGCTCCCGGGGGGAGATGAGGTAGAATTTGATGTCGTGGAACTTCTCCATGGCCTTGATCAGGGAGTGCACGGTTCTGCCGTTTTTCAGATCGCCGCACACCCCGATGGACAGTCCGTCCACCGAGCCGCGCAGACGCGTGATGGTGGTCAGGTCCGCCAGCGTCTGGGTCGGGTGCATATGGCCGCCGTCCCCGGCGTTGATCACCGGCACATTGGAGTAGAGGGACGCCGCTTTCGCGGCCCCCTCCCAGGGGGTGCGCATGACGATGACATCGGCGTAGCCGGCCACAATCTTAATGGTGTCTTTCAGGGACTCGCCCTTGGCCACCGAGGAGGAGCTGGGGTCGGCGAATCCGAACACGGTGCCGCCCAGCCGGAGCATGGCGGTCTGGAATGAGAAATTCGTGCGGGTGGACGGCTCGTAGAAGAGGCTGCAGGCCACTCTGCCGCGGCAGGCGTCCAGATAATCCTCCGGGTGATCCATGATATCGCTGCAGCGGCTGTACAGATCGTCCCACTCCTGCCGGCTCATATCCCCGAAGTCGATTAAGTGCCGCATAGGCTCCCTCCGCCCCCTCGCTGTTTTCCCCATTCTACCACAACCGGCGGGAAATACAACAGGAAATCCCCCCGAAATCAGGCGTTGCTTTCCCCCCGCCCGCCGCCGCCCTGTGCCGCTGTGTGGTGAACCTTCGTCACTTCGTTCTCTCCCAGGGGCCGTCCGAACCATGCTCTGGAACATCCGCCGTGCGGCGGGGAAACCTCTGAATGCGGCTTGCGCCGGGTGCCGGCCATGGATTATAATGGGCGTGAGGCTGACGGCGCCCCGCCTGGGAAGCGGCAGGGAGAAAAGGAGGTATGTGCGATGGCACAGGGCAAAAAGACACTTGCGATCGGGTACGAGGATTTCAGGGATTTTCCCTCTGACAACCTCTACTATGTGGACAAGACCGGCCTGATCCGGGAGCTGATCCATCGCGGGGACAGGGTCACACTGTTCACCCGCCCGCGCCGCTTCGGCAAGTCCCTGAATATGAGTATGCTGGCGTACTTCTTCTCCCTGGACGGGGACAGGACACTTTTCGACGGTCTCGAAATTACGAAAGAGAAAGAGCTCTGTGAGCAGCATATGGGGCAGTACCCGGTGATCTCTCTCACGCTGAGCGGACTCAGCGATCCCGACT
>CAYRAG010000047.1:0-13598 GCA_964422185.1 uncultured Oscillospiraceae bacterium | reverse complement strand
ATTCCTCTTCCAGTGCGGACAACGCGCCCTCGTGCCATGATATCGGTTTGGCCGTGCTTCCGGTCACCCCTCTTCCGCCGCCTTTCTCACCCATGCAATCTCTCCTCTCATCTTTTGTGTTTATTATAGTCCAACTTCATGATTTTGTAAAGATTGACTTTGCAGGATCGCGCATGTTCCGGTCATCGGGATGCAACCGTTCAGACGGCCCCCCGGGAAGAAAGAGGTGACGGATTGCCAGGACGGAAAGGTACCGAACGATGGCGGCAAGAGAAAAGCGGCACCTGCCGCACTCTGGAATCGTCTGAGGCAGCCTGCCATTTCACATGCCCAGGCCCCGCCCTGCCGCTTAAACCGCGGGGATGGGTATCTGCTCCCGCACCGCCGCGGGTCGCCTGATCGGTGGCCGCCGGTTTTCCGGGCGGGGAAACTGCGGAAAATTCAAGTTGCAATATGGATTTCTTTCTGCTATAATGCCAAAGTCAGCGTGCCTGAGCATGGTCTGACCCTGTGGGGGATGGTCAGGAAAGCGCACGGCGGAAGAACCGCAGGCCATCCTGGAGTGAGGAGAGACATCGAATCTATGGATAAAGAGAATCGGAAGCATAAGGAGCGGCAGGAAGACGCGGCACTGAACCGGGCGCTGCTCTGGATACTGGCCGCGGTGGTTCTGGAAGGGCTGCTGATCCTGGTCAACCGCTTCTTCGTCAATTTCTACACCGATGAAGTGAATATCGCGCTGTTTATCCGCGGCGCCGTCCGCGTGGGCTGTGTGCTGTTCCTGGTCGTGGCGGTGCTCGGCTTTGTGTGGGCGTACCGGTGGAAGAAAAGGGAAAAGCCCACCCTGCTGCCCGGCTGCGTGGCGTTCTTTTCTCTGATGCTCTGGTGCTTCTGCCTGATTTTGCAGCTGTTCTACGACTCGGGGGTGACGCTGCTGTTTGTGGCGATCCCGGTGGTGGCGGTGCTGGCCCTGGTGTACTATCTCTACCAGAGAGAGTGCTTCGCGGCGGTCTGGCTGACGGTGATGGGCGTGTTCGGGATGTGGATGATGCGCCGCGGCAGCGCGGGACCGTATCTCAACCTTATCCGGGCCTATTTCATCGTGATGGCCGTGGTGTCCGCGGCGCTTCTGGTGCTGCTGGTGGTGCTGCATCAGAAGTCCGGGGTGCTGGAGATCCGGGGGAAGAGCATTAAGGTGCTGGGAAAGCGCGCCAACTACCCGCTGCTGCTGGCCACCTGCGTCATTATGCTCCTGGCGTTTATCGCCGGGGTGGTGCTGGCGCCTACCGTGCTGTATTACCTGATCTTCGTGCTGATCGCCTGGGCGATTATTCTGATTGTCTACTACACGGTTCAGATGCTGTGAGGCGCCGCGCCGCGGCGGCTGCCCCGGGAAAACGGAAGAAAGAGAAATCGGGCGGACAGGCGAAGTTCTGTCCGCCTTTTTTCAAAGTCCGCACGCACGATCGGACAGGAGGGATCCCCTGGGGTTCCGGATCTTCATGCTGCTCATGGTCTGTCTCACTCCGGCCGTCATGATCGGGTTCGGGCGGCGGTTTGTCCGCAGGCCGCCCGAAAAGATCAACGGCGTAACCGGGTACCGGACGGCCATGTCCATGAAAAACGCGGATACCTGGGCGTTCGCGCACCGCACCTGCGGAAGGCTCTGGCTGCGGTGGGGCCTCGCTGCGCTGCCGGTGTCCGTGATCCCCATGCTGCCGGTCGCCGGCGGCGGCGCGGACACGGCGGGCGTCGTCGGAGGAGCCGTGGCGGCCGGGCAGGTGATCCTCCTGCCGGGGACGGCACGGTATACGGAGGCGGCGCGGAGAAAGACCTTTGACTCCGGCGGGAGGCGAAAGTAGCGCCGGGCCGGAAAAAAGAAAAAGACTCCATGGTACCGTACGGCGCCATGGAGTTTTCTGCTTTTATGGGAAAGAGATGTCCGGGATTAGCGGTTGTTGCCCCAGTAGACGGTGGCCAGCATGCCGGGCCCGGTGTGGGCGCCGATGATGGGGCCGATGGGCACCGTGTAGATGTGCGCGTCGGGCTGGGAGGCGAGGATCTCCTCCCGGAGCATCCTGGCGCCCTCCAGATCGTCCCCGTGGGCGACGATGACGGTATTCACCGCCTCGGGCATCCAGCCGGCGTTCAGTCTGGCGACCTGGGCGGCGATGGCCCGCTTCCGGCCCCGGGGCTTGTCCACGATCTCCAGTTTGCCCTCGTCGTTGACCCGGAGCATGGGCTTGATCTGCAGCGCGGTGCCCAGCGCGGCCGTGGCGGCGGACACCCGGCCGCCCTGCTTGAGATGCTCGAACACATCCACATTGAACCAGTGGCAGACATGCAGGCGGTTGTGCCGGACCCAGTCCGCCAGCTCCTCCAGACTCAGCCCGGCGGCCTTTTTGCGCAGGATTTCCTGCAGGAGGAAGCCCTGGCCGGCGGACACGCAGAAAGTGTCCACACAGACGATGGTGCGCTCGGGGTACTGTTTTCTCAGATCCTCCATGCACATCTCCGCGGACTGGCAGGTGCCGGACAGGCCGGAGGTGAGGGGGAAGTAGATCAGATCCTGGCCCGCCTGCAGCACCGGCTCAAACCAGGACAGGAACATGCCCGGGGAGATCTGGGTGGTGCGGGCGAAATTGCCCTCTCTCTGCAGCGCGTAGAACTGCTCCACCGTCAGATTGCCGCCGGGGCCGTACTGGAACTGCTGCCCGGCGATCTCCACATCCATGGGAATGAAGCGGGCGGGGGGAAGACCCTCCAGCATCTCGCTGCAGATGTCCGCGGTCGTGTCCACAAAAATCTGATAGTCAGCCATAGATCGCATCCTCCTAAGCCCGGCGGGGAGAGATTCCTCCGCCGGTGTCCGGGCCGCGCCGGGATGGCGGAAATTTTGCAGTGCGCCTGCGTCTGTGCTATGATATCACAACCATGGGCCCTCTGAAAAGTCTGTTTTTCAGTTTTTCCGACGCGGCCGGGCCCCGCGCCGCCGGGTACAAGATATCACACCAGCCCGCCCGCGTCAAGGAGCCATTTGCGCCGCCCGGGCCTTCGGGCCGGCGGGGAAAAAACGGGCCGCAAATTTGTGCCGCGGGACTGGAAAAAAGAGGCAGACCGGGCTATAATGGGGGGAAAGCGAGACAGAAGAGAGGGATGCGCGGATGAGCGGAGATAAGCGGACGATCGCCTTTGTCTGCCCGTCCTGCCGCCAGACGGTGGTGGCGGAGCGGACCGGGTTTGCCCTCGCGGCGTCCCACAGCCGCCTGCCGTGCCCGTGCGGGAAATCGGCGGTGGAGGTGGAGCCGATGGGGGATCAGATGGCGCTGGATATCCCCTGTCCGGTGTGCGGCGGGAGCCACCGCGGCGTCTGCCCCGCGCGGGATTTTCTTCAGCGCCGGGCCATGTGCTTCACCTGCGCGGCCTCCGGCGTGGAGACCTGCGTGGTGGGGGAGGAGGACCAGGTGTTCGCCGCGGCCCGCCGGATGGAGGCGACGATCGCCAGACTGGACGCGTCCGGGGAGGACCGCGGGGTGTTCCTCGATGAGATTGTCATGCAGGAGGTGCTCTCCGAGCTGAAGGAGATCGCGGACCGGGACGGAATCTCCTGCACCTGCGGGAGCAGGAAGTGGACCTGCAAGGTGGGCTACAGCGCGGTGCAGCTCACCTGCGCGCAGTGCGGCGGCGTGCTGCGGATCCCGGCGGGATGCGCGGACGACATCGACGATATCTGCTGCGCGGACCGGCTCGTCATCCGGGGCCGGGATCAGAAGGGCTGATGCCCGCGCCCGCCGGAGAGAGGAAAGGCGGAACCTGGGGGTAGACCATGGCGGAAGAATTTGTCTATGAACAGAAGATCCCGATAGACAGCCGGGATGTGGACGGCCAGGGCCAGTGCCGGCCCTCCGCCCTGCTGGGGCACATGCAGGAGACGGCGACGCAGGCGGCGGAGCGGCACGGGTTTGGCCGGATTTTGATGGAGGAGCCTTATCAGGCGTACTGGGTGCTGACCCGGATCTGGTACCGGCTGGACCGGCCCCTGTACTGGGGGGAGGAGCTGGCGATCCGGACCTGGCACCGGGGCGGAAAGGCCGCCACCACCTACCGCGATTTCGACCTCCTGGTAGAGGGGGAGCCGGTGGGGGAGGCGGTCTCCCTCTGGGTGCTGATGCAGCGGGAGACCGGGCGGATCATCAAACTGTCCACGGTGGCGGGGATGGCCCGGACGGACGGCGGCAGCCGGTGCAAGACCATCACCCTGAGCCGGCTGCAGATGCCGGACGGCCTGGAGCCGGAGGAGCCGCGCCTGCTGCGGTACAGCGACACGGACATCAACGGCCATGTGAACAACACCAGGTACGCCGACTTCGCCTGCGACGCGCTCCACATGGAGCGGCGGGCGGACGGGGTGTTCGTGTCTCAGATGCAGATCGGCTTTCTGGGCCAGTGCTACCCCGGGGAGAGGCTGGAGCTGCTCACCGGCCGGAGAGACGAAGCGCGGTTCGTCCGCGGCCAGGACGCGCAGGGGAAAGTCCGCTTTGACGCCATGCTCGTCTTCGGCGGCGGCCAGGGGGCATAAGTGCCAAAATCCCGGGAGAAAACGGGGGAAAATTGGGAGGATGTCCCAGTTGATCCCGGCGGCGCGGACGGATATAATACGAAAAATTTACCGGAAAGGGAGTTGGTTCGCATGATCAACATGGACGCCGACCGCAAGTTCCTCAAACAGGGCCTGACTTTTGACGATGTGCTCCTCGTCCCCGCGGAGAGCGATGTCCTGCCCGCGGATGTGGATCTGCACACCAGGCTGACCAGGAAGATTACCCTGAATATTCCTGTGATGAGCGCCGCCATGGACACCGTCACGGAGTACCGCATGGCCATCGCCATCGCCCGGGAGGGCGGGATTGGCATCATCCACAAGAATATGTCCATTGAGGCCCAGGCCGAGCAGGTGGATATGGTCAAACGCAGTGAGAACGGCGTCATTACCAACCCCTTCTGGCTCGCGCCCGGCCACACGCTTGCCGAGGCGGACGAGCTGTGCTCCAAGTACAGGATCTCCGGCGTGCCCATCTGCGAGAACGGCAGGCTGATCGGAATCATCACCAACCGGGACATGAAGTTCGAGACGGATAAGACCCAGCTGGTGGAGAATGTGATGACCCGGGAGAACCTGGTCACCGCGCCGGAGGGCACGACGCTGGCGGAGGCCAAGGAGATCCTGCGCAGACATAAAATTGAGAAGCTGCCCCTGGTGGATAAGGACTTCCATCTCAAGGGCCTGATCACCATCAAGGACATTGAGAAGGCGGAGGTGTACCCCAACTCCGCCCGGGACGAGAAGGGCCGCCTGCTGGTGGGCGCCGCCATCGGGGTGACGGACGATGTGCTCGAGCGCACCGCCGCGCTGGTGGAGGCCGGCGTGGATGTGCTCGCCCTGGACTCCGCCCACGGCCACTCCCGCAACATCCTCTCCTGCGTGAGCAGGGTGAAGGCGGCGTTCCCGGAGGTTCAGATTATCGCCGGCAATGTGGCCACCGCCGAGGGAACCCGCGCCCTGATCGAGGCGGGCGCGGACTGCGTGAAAGTGGGCATCGGGCCCGGCTCCATCTGCACGACCCGCGTGGTGGCCGGCATCGGCGTGCCGCAGATCACCGCGGTCTATGACGCCGCGCGGGTGGCCGCGGAGTACGATATCCCCATCGTGGCGGACGGCGGCGTCAAGTATTCCGGCGACATCGTCAAGGCCATCGCCGCGGGCGGCAGCGTGGTCATGCTCGGCTCCCTGCTGGCCGGCTGCGAGGAGTCCCCCGGCGAGACGGAGATCTACCAGGGCCGGCAGTTCAAGGTGTACCGCGGCATGGGCTCCCTGGCCGCCATGGCCAACGGCTCCAAAGACCGCTACTTCCAGCAGGACAACAAAAAGCTGGTTCCCGAGGGCGTGGAGGGCCGCGTCCCGTACAAGGGATCCGTCTCGGACACCGTCTTCCAGCTCATGGGCGGCCTGCGCTCCGGCATGGGGTATACCGGCTGCCGCGATGTGGAGGAGCTGCAGAGCAGGTCCCAGTTCATCCGGATTACCGCCGCCGGCCTGCGCGAGTCGCATCCCCACGACATTTATATTACGAAAGAGGCGCCCAACTACACGGTCAACCCGTCCTGAGCGCCGGCACATCTTTTTTTCCAATCACGCTGGGAAACGGCAGGCTGTATGGTTCCGGTACGGCCTGCCATTTTCCGGTATATCCGGCCGTACGCGGGATACCGCGCGCGCCGGGAGACGCAGACAGCCGCGTGAGACCGCACGCGGAGGGAGGAATGCCGAATGCTGACCCTGTTACTCGGCCGCGCGGGCAGCGGCAGAACCGCACAGCTGATCGAGCGCGCCTGCGCCGCCGGGGCGGAACGGCCCCAGGTGCTGGTGGTGCCGGAACACGAGTCCCATGAGATGGAGCGGCGGCTGTGCCGGCAGGGCGGCGCGGGAACCGCGCTGTTCGCCGAGGTGCTGCCCCTGAGCCGGATGGCGGACCGGGTGGCCGCCGAGGCGGGCGGGCTGGCCACGCCGGTGCTGGACAGCGGCGGGCGGATGCTGGTGATGTACCGGGCGATCCAGTCCGTGGCGCACAGCCTGAAGGTGTACGGGAAGCCGGGCAGGAAGCCCTCGTTTCTGGCGGGCATGCTCTCCACCCTGGACGAGCTGAAGCTCTGCCGCGTCTCCCCGGAGGATCTCGCCCGGGCGGGCGGGGATCAGGGGGGTACCCAGGGGGACCGGTTCCAGGATCTGGCGATGATCTGCAGCGCCTACGACTCGCTGCTGCGCGGCTCTGCCATGGATCCCAGGGATCTGCTCGACCGCCTGGCGGATCAGCTGGACGAGTGCGGCTGGGGCACGGGCTTTGATTTCCTGGTGGACGGCTACGAGCGGTTCTACCCCCAGGAGGAGGAGATCCTGCGCCGGCTGCTCCGGCGCGCCCACAGTGTGACGGTGGCGCTTCTCTGCGATCACCTGGAGGAGGACGAGGACGGCGCGGGCGTGTTTTCCGCCGCCCGGAGAACCGCGGCCCGGCTGCTACAGTTCGCCGGGCAGGACGGGGTGGAGGCGCGGGTCGAGGTGCTGCCGGCGCCGGTGCGCGATTGCGCTCCGCTGGCGCATCTGGAGGAGAACCTGTTCCGGGATGGCGCGGCCGGCGTGCCGTCCGGGGGCGCGGTGACGCTGTTCGCCGCGGCGGCGCCCCGGGGCGAGGTGGAGTGGACGGCGGCGAAGATCCGGGAGCTGCTGCGCACCGGGGGGTACCGGCTGCGGGATATCGCCGTGACGGCCCGGGACATGGGGGAGTACGACCACCTGCTGGAGACGGTGTTCCGCCGCTATGACCTGCCCGTGTACCTCGCCCGGAAGCACGACATTCTGGACCGGCCCGTCATGACGCTGGTGGTGGCCGCCCTGGAGACGGCGTCCAGGGGCTACGAGTACGACTCGCTGTTCCGCTACCTCAAGACCGGCCTCACCGGGCTGCCGGAGGAGGATCGGGATCTGCTGGAGAACTATGTCCTCAAGTGGGAGATCCGCCAGGGCGGATGGACCGGCGCGGACTGGAAGCGGCATCCGGACGGCTACGGCGCGAAGTTTGAGCCAAAGGATCTGGATCTGCTGGCGCGGCTGAATCAGGCCAGGAGGCAGGTCATCGCGCCGCTGGAGAGGCTGCGGAAGAACGGGGATCACACGGGCGCCGGCCAGGTGAGGGCGCTGTACCGCTTCCTGGAGGAACTGGGCCTGGCGGAGCAGCTGGAGGCGCGTACGGCGCAGCTCCGGGAGGACGGGGAGCTGACGCTGGCGGAGGAGTACGCCCAGCTGTGGGAGATCCTGTGCGGCGCGCTGGAGCAGTGCGCGCGGCTGCTGGGAGACACGCCGCTGGAGCTGGAGGAGTTCAGCCGTCTGTTCCAGCTGGTGCTCTCCCAGTACGATGTGGGGACGATCCCCGTCTCCCTGGACCGGGTGACGGCGGGCGAGATGACCCGGGTCGTGAACCGGGAGGTGAAAGCGCTGTTCCTGCTGGGCGCCCACGACGGGGCGATCCCGGCCCGCCCGTCCGGCAACAGCCTGCTCACGGACGAGGACCGGGCGCTTCTGGAGGACTACGGACTGCGGATGGCGCCGCGGGAGGAGGAACAGCTCTACCGCGAGCTGACCGTGGTGTATGAGAGCTGCGCCCAGCCGTCCCGGAAGCTGCTGGTGACCTGGCCGGCCGCGGGGAGCGACGGCGGGGAGCGCAGGCCGTCGTTCCTCATCAGCCGCCTGGAGCGCCTGTTCCCGGATCTGACGGTGGAGCGGGAGAGCGCCCTGAACGGCGCGTTCCGGCTGGCGGCCCCGGGCGCGGCGGCGGAACAGGCGGGCCGGGATCCGCAGGTGCGCGATCTCCTGGCCGGCCTGCCGGGCCAGAAGACGCTGCTGGACCGTCTGGAGCGGGCGGAACACCAGGAGCGGGGGCACCTGTCCCCGGACGCCGTGGCGAAACTCTACGGCAGCCGCATCCCCATGTCCGCGTCCAGGCTGGATAAATACAAGTCCTGCCACTTCTCGTACTTCATGAAGTTCGGGCTGAAGGCGGAGCCCCGCAAGCCGGCGGGATTCCAGGCGCCGGAGTACGGCACCTTTGTGCACGCCGTGCTGGAGCATGTGCTGCGCCAGGCGGGACAGGAGGGCGGCGCCGGCGCCCTCACGGAGCAGCGCAGGAGAGCGCTGACCCAGGAGGCGGTAGACCGCTATGTGGCGGACGAGCTGGGCGGCCTGGACAGCCAGACGCCCCGGTTCCGCTATCTGTTCCAGCGCCTGCTGCGGACGGTGGATCAGGTGGTGGCGCAGGTGGTGGAGGAACTGTCCGTGTCCAGTTTCCAGCCGCTGTCCTTCGAGCTGGGGTTCACCGGACAGGGCCCGCTGCCGCCGGTGGAGTTTCGCGCCAGCGGGATGGCCGTCGCCATCACCGGGTATGTGGACCGGGTGGACGGCTGGCTGCACAACGGGAAGCTGTACCTGCGGGTGGTGGACTACAAGACGGGCCGGAAGAGCTTTGACCTGACGGAGATCTGGAACGGCATGGGCCTGCAGATGCTGCTGTACCTCTTCACGCTGCAGGACAGGGGCGAGGCGTACTACGGCCATCCGGTGGAGCCCGCGGGGGTGCTGTACCTGCCCGCCCGGGAGGCGCTGGTGAGCGCGGACGGGCACCTGAGCGACGATGCGCTGCGGAAGGAGACGGACAGGCAGCTGCGCCGCCGCGGCCTGATCCTGAACGACCCGGAGGTGCTGCGGGCCATGGAGCGGGATACCGGGGACGGGATCCGCTTCCTGCCCGTGAAGATGACGAAAGACGGGCCGGCCGGGGACAGCCTGGTGACCGCGGAACAGCTGGCAAAGCTCAGACTCCACACGGAGCGGATCCTCGCGCAGGTCTGCCAGGAGATGGCCGAGGGCCGGATCACGGCGGATCCGTTCTGGCGCGGGGATCAGAAGAACGCGTGCCTGTTCTGCGACTACTACGAGGCGTGCCACTTCGAGGAGGGCCGGGGCGGGGATGTCCGCCGCTGGCTGCCCGGCGTGAAGGGAAAGGACTTCTGGGCGCGCCTGGACGCGAAAGGAGGGAAGCAGCCGTGAGCGGCTGGGTCAAGCTGGAGATCTTCCTGCCGGAGAGCCACCTGGAGAAGGTGACGCGGGCGCTCTGGTCCGTGGACGCGGGCCATATGGGAAACTACGACCGCTGCCTGTCCTTCAGCCGGGTGCACAGCTGCTGGCGGCCCCTGGAGGGCTCGGATCCCTATGACGGGACGCCCGGCATCCTGTCCCGGGCGGAGGAGATCAAAATCGAGGTGTGCTGCGCGGGGGCGCGGCTGGAAGAGACGCTGGCCGCGGTGCGCGCCGCCCACCCGTATGAGGAGCCGGTCATCAATGTGCTGCCTCTGGCGGGCACCGGACAGTGAGCACATGCCGGAGGAGCAGACGCGGCCTGCGCCGCGCATGGAGGGGGAGACAGTATGGGCTTTCCGCTGACAGAGGAACAGAAACGGGTGGTGGAGCACCAGGGCGGGTGCCTGCTGGTGTCCGCGGCCGCCGGCTCCGGCAAGACCCGGGTGCTGGTGGAGCGGCTGCTGGACCGGGTGTCCGAACAGGGGAAGGATATCGACGACTACCTGGTCATCACCTACACCAGAGCGGCGGCGGCGGAGCTGCGCTCCCGCATCGCCGGGGAGATCGCGCAGCGCCTGGCCGAACGGCCGGGAGACCGGCATCTCCGGCGCCAGGCCAGTCTGGTCTATAAGGCGCAGATCTCCACCATCCACTCCCTGTGCGCGGATCTGCTCCGGGAGTGCGGCTACCTGCTGGATCTGGATCCGGACTTCCGGATGTGCGATGAGCAGGAGGGCAAAATCCTGCGCGCCCGCGTGCTGGACGACCTGCTGGAGCAGCGCTATGAGCAGATCACCCCGGAGTGCGACTTTGCGCAGCTGGTGGACATCCTGTCCGCCGGGCGGGACGACCGCCAGCTGGTGGAGATTGTGCTGGATATCTACGACCATATCCAGAGCCACCCCAGGCCGCGGCGCTGGCTGGAGGAGCAGGCGGACGCCTTTGAGACCCGGGGCGTCACCGACGCCGGGGAGACGATCTGGGGCCGGCTGCTGCTGGACGACGCCGTCCGCCAGGCGCGCTACTGCCGGGACAAACTGGAGCTCGCCCTCTCCCTGACCGGCGCGAACGCGGCGCTGGAGGCGAATTACGCCGGCAGCATCCGCACGACCCTCGACGGCCTGGAGCGGTTCCTGCAGGCGGCGGACACCTGGGACGGCGCGGCGTCCTGCCTGCCCGTGCCCTTCCCCGCCGCCGGCCGGAAGCGGACGGGCGACTGCCCGGAGGCGGAGCGGGTAAAGCACATCCGCAGCGGGTGCAAAAAGAGGCTGGATAAGCTGAGCGGGTGGTTTGAGGACGACAGCGCCGCCGTGCTGGAGAATCTGAGGAAGGTGGCGCCGGCGGTGCGGGGACTGCTCACGCTGGTCTCCGAATTCTCCGACGCCTTTACCGCGGAGAAGCGCAGGCAGGGGATCCTGGACTTCCCGGATCTGGAGCATTACGCCGTGGAGATTCTGGCGGATCCGGAGACCGGGGCGCCCACGGAGACCGCCAGGATGTGGAGCGGGCGGTACGAGGAGATCATGGTGGACGAGTACCAGGACACCAACGAGGTGCAAAACGCCATCTTCACCGCCCTGTCCAGGGACGGGCGGAATCTCTTCCTCGTGGGGGATGTGAAGCAGTCCATCTACCGCTTCCGCCTGGCGGATCCCACCATCTTCCTGGACCGCTGCCGGCGCTTTCCCCCGGCGGATCAGGCGAAAGAGGGGGAGCCCGGAAAACTGGTGCTCTCCCGGAACTTCCGCTCCCGCCCGGGGATCCTCTCCGCGGTGAACGATGTGTTCCGGACCATCATGTCCACGGAGTTTGGCGAGATGGAGTATACCGCGGAGGAGATGCTCAATCCCGGCGTGCCGGAGGACGCCCCGTCCGGGGAGCCCTGCGTGGAGCTGCGGATCGTGGAATGCGCGGACGACGACGACGAAGGGGACGATCCCGGCGAGCGGCCGAACCGGTATCTGCTGGAGGCCCGCCACACGGCGGATCGGATTGACCAGCTGCTGCGCGGCGGCTGTCTGATCCGGGACGGCGGGGACAGGCGGCCGGTGCGCCCTTCCGATATCGTGATCCTGCTCCGCTCGCCGGGCAGCCTGGCGCGCTACTTCACCCAGGCGCTGGGCGAGCGCGGCATCCCGTGGCAGGCGGACGGCGCCCGGGACTTCTTCGCGGCCACGGAGGTGAATGTGGCCCTGTCCCTGCTGCAGGTAATCGACAACCCCCGCCAGGATGTGGCCCTGATCTCCGCCCTGCGCTCGCCCGTGTACGGCTTCACCGCGGACCGGCTCGCCCGGCTGCGGGCGGAGGATGACGGCGACTTCTACAGCGCGGTGCGTGCGGGGGCGGCGCGGGGCGAAGAGGACTGCGCCGCGTTCCTGAGCGAGCTGGAGACGCTGCGGCGCGGCGCCGGGGAGAAAGCCGCCCACGAGCTGATCTGGGATCTGTACGAGCGCACGAATCTGCCCGCCATGTACGCCGCGATGCCGGACGGAGAGGGGCGGCGCGCCAATCTCATGGCGCTCTACGAACTGGCCCGGACCGGCGAGGAGAACGGACGCCGGGGCCTGTTCAGCTTCCTGACCTACCTCAGCCGCCTGATGCAGTCCGGCGGCAGCGTGGAAGTCCCCTCCGGGACATCCGAAAACGGCGGGGTGCGGATCCTGTCCATCCACAAAGCGAAGGGCCTGGAATTCCCGGTGGTCTTCCTGTGCGGCCTGTCCAAACAGCTCAACCGCGTGGACACCATGAAGCCGGTGCTGTTCCACCCGAAACTGGGCGTAGGGCCGAAGTGGCTGGACCGGGACAGGATGGTGCAAAGCCCCACCCTGGCTCGCCGCGCCGCGGCCCGGCAGCTGGACCGGGAGCTGATGGCCGAGGAGCTGCGCCTGCTGTATGTGGCCATGACCCGGGCGAAAGACAGGCTGATCATGACCTGTTCGGTGGTCGGCTACCCCGCGCTGCTGGACAAACTGAAAGAGGACGCGGCGTGCCCGGTAGACCCCCAGGCGCTGCTCGCGCAGGACAGCGTGGGCAAATGGCTGCTGCTCAGCGCCCTGTGCCGCCCGGAGGCGGACTGCCTGCGCCTGGACTGGCAGCCGTCAGGAGTTCCCGCGGACTGGTTCGGCGAGCCCTGGGAGATCGGGGTGTACCAGGCGGATACCGCGAACCGCGCCCCGGCGGCGGAACCGGCCCGCTTCGTCTCTCCCGCCGGAGAGCGGCGGGATCTGGCGCAGCTGCGTGAGTCGCTCACCTGGGAGTACCCCTACGCCCGGTGTGCGGACATCCCGTCCAAGCGCACCGCCACCCAGCTGAAAGGCAGGCGTCTGGACGAGGAGGCGGCGGAGGAGACGCCCCGTCCGCGCCACACCGGCGCCCTGCGCCGTCCGGTCTTCGCCGAGACCGGCGCGGACCTGACCCCCGCCCAGCGGGGCGTCGCCCTGCATCTGGCCATGCAGTTCCTGGACTTTGGCAAAACCGGCAGCGCGGAGGAGATCCAGGGGGAAATCCGCCGTCTGGCGGAACACGCGTTCATCACCCCCGCGCAGGCGCAGGCGGTGGATCCGCGGATGCTGTACACTTTCTTCCAGTCCCCGCTGGGCCAGCGCGTGAAGCGCGGCGGCGGCGTCCACCGGGAGTGGAAGTTCTCTCTGCTGGTGCCCGCGTCCGACTACTACCGGGACTGCCCGCCAGGCGACGAGATCCTGCTCCAGGGCGTAGTGGACTGCTGGCTGGAGGAGCCGGACGGCCTGACGCTCATCGACTTCAAGACAGACCGGGTGACGGCGCAGACGGCACAGCAGCGCGCCGGCGAATACCGCGCCCAGATGGACACCTACCAGCGGGCGCTGGAGGAGATCACCGGAAAGAAGGTCGTCCGGAAGATCCTGTGGTTCTTCACGCCGGGGTGCGGGAT
>CAYRAG010000046.1:0-13655 GCA_964422185.1 uncultured Oscillospiraceae bacterium | reverse complement strand
CCGGGCGTGTTCACGAAGCGGAGAGATGGCGGGAACCTCTGAAACAACTTGAAATGGCTGCCTGTCATGGTTTATAATAGAAGCAGGTCATATTACAGCACCCGATACCGGGGCGGCAGCAGGAAAGGAGGTACGGCGCAATGGATCAGAGGAAAAAAAGGCTTCCCGTCGGAATCGATGATTTTCAGATGATTCGCACGAAGAATTATTACTATGTGGACAAGACCGGCCTGATTCGGGATTTGGTCGAAGCCGGGAGCGGGGTCACTCTGTTCACCCGTCCGCGCCGCTTTGGCAAGTCCCTGAACATGAGCATGCTGGCGAACTTCTTCTCACTGGACGGGGATAAGGCAATCTTTGACGGACTTGAAATTACAAAAGAGAAAGATCTCTGCGAACAGTATATGGGGCAGTACCCGGTGATCTCTCTCTCCCTGAAAGGTGTCGATGGCCCAGACTATGAAATCGCCCGCCAGATGACAGTGAACGCCATTGTAGATGTCTCTGATGAATTTGATTTTCTTCCGGGGAGTGAAAAGCTGAATCAAAATAAAAGGAATGCGTATCGGAGGCTGCTCGATACGCACATGGACGATGGCACACTTCGAGACAGCCTGAAGACGCTCTGTCATCTTCTGGAAAAACACTTTGGCAAAAGAGTAATCCTCCTGATTGATGAATATGATGTCCCGCTGGCAAATGCGCATTTGCACGGATACTACGACCAGATGATTTCCCTGATCCGCGCTCTGCTTGGCGCAGCGCTGAAAACAAACAAAAGTCTGGAATTCGCCGTGCTGACCGGATGTCTGCGGGTTTCCAAAGAGAGCATATTCACAGGGCTGAACAACCTTGATGTCTGCTCTGTCACTGACTGGTTTTCCAGCGAATTCTTCGGGTTTACGGAAGAAGAAGTAAAGGGCCTTTTGGCGTATTATGGCTTTTCAGACCGGTTTGATGTAGTAAAAAAATGGTATGACGGCTATCAGTTTGGAAATACGGAGGTCTACTGTCCCTGGGATGTGCTGAAATATAGTAAGGATCTTTTGAATCGCCCGAATGCGCAGCCGAAGAGTTACTGGATCAACACCAGCGAAAACGAGGTCATCAAACGCCTGGCGAAAATGGCGGACGGCCAGACGAGGGATGAAATAGAGCGCCTGATTGAGGGGGAAACCATCGAAAAGGAGATCCACGAGGAACTCACCTACTCCGAGATATACAAAAAGAAAGACAATGTCTGGAGCCTGCTCTTCATGACCGGCTATCTGACGCAGCGCGGAGAACCGAACGGGCAGATGATGCGGCTGGCAATCCCCAATCTGGAGATACGGAAAATCTTTGCGGATCAGATCAGGGAGTACTTTGAGGAGAGTGTGGAGGCGGATACGGACACGCTGAACCGGTTTGCCGGGGCTCTGCTCTCAGGCAACGCGGATGAGGTGGAAAATCTCTTTACACAGTATCTGGAAAATACCATCAGCGTCCGGGATCCGGCGGCGCCGGGTCAGGAAAAAGAGATGTTTTACCACGCCACCCTGCTCGCAATTCTGAAGTTCTGCATAGGCCTGGATGTCAGGTCCAACCGGGAAAGCGGGGACGGCTACCCGGACATCCTTGCGAAGACGGCAGACGGGCGGATCGGGATTGTCATTGAGGTGAAATACGCGAGAGACGGGAATCTGGAGCGATCGTGCCGGGAAGCGCTGGATCAGATAGAACGCCTCCGTTATACGGACGAATGGAAAGACCGCAGAATGAAAACTGTGCTGAAATACGCGGTCGCGTGCAAAAGGAAAAGCTGCAGAGTCATGCTGGGATGAGGGTACGAGACAAAAAAACCGGAGGGCTGCTTCCACGCGGCTCCCCGGTTTTTCGCAGGCGTCAGATCGACGGGCGTGAAAAAAGAGCCCGGAGGCGCAGCGCGTCTCAGGGCCCTCAGTCACGATCTGCGGTTTACTTTCCGCAAACCTCCGCGGCAGCGGTTGCGGTGCAGCGATTCCTGCCCGGCCTCAGGAACCTGCGGGGCTCCCGTTCTCTTTCGCTGTTCCCTCTGAGGCTGTCACCGCACCGCGCCGGTTCCGGCGGGTCGGAGAAGAGGAGGTTTTTCCCGGGCGGTCACGGGCGGCGTGTTGCTCCGTCCTGTCCGGCCGTCCTCAGGGAGCGGCGTGAGGGCGGGGCGCCGGTTCGTCAGACAGGTCAGCGTACCGCCTGGCGGTTCAGGGTTCCGCTTCCTCCGGACGCCAGCCCCTGCACACATCCACCCAGCCCAGACTGCCGGAGTACCGCTCCAGCTCCGGGCAGGTGAGCTCGATGGCGGAGTTGGCGCTGCCGGCGGACGGGAAGACGGTGGTAAAGCGCTTCAGGGAGACATCCAGATAGACCTGCACGCCCTCTTTCACGGCGAACGGGCACACGCCGCCCACGGCGTAGCCGGTGATTCGCTCCACCTCGTCGTGGGGGAGCATCTTCGCCTTGCAGTGAAACTGCGCCTTGAACCGGCTGTTGTCCACTTTCGTGTCCCCGGCGCAGACGACCAGGACGCAGGCGTCCCCCGTCTGGAAGGACAGCGTCTTGGCGATGCGGGCGGGGATGACGCCCACCGCCTGGGCGGCTAGCTCCACGGTGGCGGAGGAGGTGTCAAACTCCAGGATATCCCCCTCCCGGCCCAGCGGCCGGAAGAAGTCGCGCACCCGCTCAATGGACATCCGGCTGACCCCCTTTCTTCTCCTGTGTTCTGGACAGGAAGCGCGCCGCGTCTACCAGCACCCGCTGGTGCGTGCCCTGGCCGATGGGCCCGGCAGCGTCAAAGGCGCGGACGGAGAAAGTGACGGTGCGGCCGTCCACCCGCGTGACCTCGCTCTCCGCCCGGACCTCCATGCCCACAGGGGTGGCGGAGGTGTGGGTGAGATCCATGGCGACGCCCACGGAGGTCTGACCCGGCTCCAGATACGGCGCGATGGAGGTGTGGGCCGCCTGCTCCATCAGGGCGGACATGGCGGGGGTGCCGAAGACGCTCAGCGTCCCGGATCCGGCGGCGTCCGCGGTGAGCTGCGCCGTGACGGTGGTGCGGGCCGAACCTTTCTGACCGATGGGGATAGACATGGGGAAAACGCTCCTTTGCTGTGTTTGTTTTGCGGCTCCCGGGGCGGGCGGGACACGGAACCGTCTCCGGGAAACTGCGTCATATAGAGTGTATTCCGGAAAGAAGACCGGAAAAAGAGGATGAGACGAAGAAGAGGAGGAAATGAAATGAAACGGATGGGGATCCTGGCGGTCTGCCTGGCCGCGGCGTTCCTGCTGTCCGCGTGCGCCGGAGACGCCGAGCCGGTGGCGTCCTCGTGGGCCGGCGAGGTGGGGAATGACACCGGGCCCGGCCTGTCTCAGAATATGACGGAGGCGGCGGCGCCGACGGAGAATCAGTCTGAGCAGGGCAGCGCGTCCGAAACCGGGGGAGGCATTCCCTACCAGGCGGCGGGGGTGAAACTCATCTACCGGGCCTCGGTTGCGGCGGAGGCGGTGGATTTCGACAGCGCCGCGGCGAGCCTGGAGAGCCTGGTGGAGGAGCTGGGCGGCTACTTCGAGAGCAGCAGCGTCTGGTACGGCGGCTGGTACGCCGACGAGGGCACCGGGAAAGAAGGGCAGTACACGATCCGGGTGCCGGCGGATCAGTATGAGGAATTCCTGAGCCGGCTCTCCGATGACCCGGCCTGCCATGTGACCCGGGTGACCCGCTCCACGGAGGATGTGGGGCAGGACTACTATGACATCGAGTCGCGCCTGAAGACGCAGCAGATCAAGCGGGATCGCATCCAGGAACTGCTCTCCCGCGCCCAGGAGATGGAGGACATTATCGCCCTGGAGAACGCCCTGTCCGAGGTGGAGCTGGAGATCGAGCAGCTCACCGGCGACATGAACCGGTACGACGCCCTTGTCGGCTACGCCGCCATCGAACTGTCCCTGATCCAGGTGGTGCGGCTGAGCGATGTGCCGGCGCAGCAGGAGGGACTGGGGGCGCGGATCGCACGCGGCTTCCGGTCCGGCGCGGCGAATTTCACGCAGGGGCTGGGGGACTTCCTCGTCTGGTGCTCCTACCATCTCCTGGAGATCGTCCTCGTGCTCGTCATCGCGCTGGCCGTCGCGGTGCCCGTGGCGAGGGGCATTCTCAGAAAAAGGCGCAGAAAGGCCGCTGCCGCGCCGACTGAGCCCGGATCCCGGGAGGAGGAGAAGAAAGACTGACCTGCGGCCGGACAGAGAGAAATGGGAAAACCGCCCGTGGAATGCTGACACGGGCGGTTTTCCTTTTCCCCGCACCCGGCGGGCGCGGGGGAGGCCGAAGGCGGGACGCGCTCACGCCTCCTGCAGATTCTTCTCCAGAATGGCCAGCTGATCGCGCAGCTCCCGGGGCACCTTGTCCCCGAACTTCGCGTAGAACTCTTTGATGTCCGCGACCTCGCCCTTCCAGAGCTCAGGATCCACTTTCAGCAGCTCGCGCACGGTGTCCACGGTGATGTCCAGGCCCTCGATGTTGATGTCCTCCGGCCTGGGCTCGTACCCGATGGGCGTCTCCACGGCGTCCGCCTCGTCAAAGGCGCGGGCCACAATCCACTCCAGCACGCGCAGGTTGTCTCCGTAGCCCGGCCAGATGAAGCGGCCCTGGTCGTCCGTGCGGAACCAGTTGACATTGAAAATCTTGGGCGGGTGGGGGATCTTCTTCCCCATATCCAGCCAGTGCTGCCAGTAATCCGCCATGTGATAGCCGCAGAACGGCAGCATGGCCATGGGATCCCGGCGCACCACGCCCACGGCGCCCGCCGCCGCGGCGGTCGTCTCGGAGGCCATGATGGAGCCCACGAACACGCCGTGCTCCCAGTCCCGGGACTGGTAGACCAGCGGCGCGGTCTTTGCCCGGCGTCCGCCGAAGATGATGGCGGAGATGGGCACGCCGTTGGGATTTTCAAACTCGCTGGACAGGCAGGGGCAGTTTTTCGCGGGGGCGGTGAAGCGGCTGTTGGGATGGGCCGGCTTCTTCGCGTCGCCCCGGTGCCACTCCAGGCCGTTCCAGTCGATAAGCGTCTCAGGCGGCTCTTTCGTCATGCCGTCCCACCACACGGTGTTGTCCGCGGGATTCAGCGCCACATTCGTGTAGATGGTGCCCTGCCGGGTGCACTCCATGGCGTTGTGGTTGGACTTGTCGTTGGTGCCGGGCGCCACGCCGAAGAATCCGTGCTCGGGGTTGACCGCCCACAGCCGGCCGTCCTCGCCGATGCGCAGCCAGGCGATGTCGTCGCCCACGCACCAGGCTTTCCAGCCGTCTTTGCGGTAGCCCTCCGGCGGGATGAGCATCGCCAGGTTCGTCTTGCCGCAGGCGGACGGGAACGCGGCGGAGACATAGCGGATCTCCCCTTTGGGGTTCTCGATGCCGAGAATGAGCATGTGCTCCGCCATCCAGCCCTCGGCCCGTCCGAGATTGGAGGCGATGCGCAGGGCGAAGCACTTCTTGCCCAGCAGCACATTGCCGCCGTAGTTGGAGTTGATGGACATGATGGTGTTGTCCTGGGGGAAGTGGACGATGTACTTGTTCTCATTGTCCAGATTCGCGTAGGAGTGCAGGCCCTTGATGTAGTCCGGGCTGTCTCCCAGCGCGTCCAGGACGCCGTAGCTCACCCGGGTCATGATGGCCATGTTCAGCACCACATAGGTGGAGTCGGTCAGCTCAATGCCGTACTTGGCGAACGGAGACCCGATGATGCTCATGGAGTAGGGGATGACATACATGACCCTGCCCTCCATGCAGCCGTCGTACAGGGCGTAGAGCTTTTTGTACATCGCCGCGGGCTCCATCCAGTGGTTGGTGGGTCCGGCGTCCTCTTCCTTTTCGCAGCAGATGTAGGTGCGGTCCTCCACGCGGGCCACATCGTTGGGATCCGTGCGGTGGAGATAGCAGTCCGGCAGCAGCTCCTTATTCAGCTCGATCATCGTGCCGTCCCGCACGGCCAGCGCCCGGATTTCGCTCAGCTGCTCCTCGGAGCCGTCAATCCACTCAATCCGATCCGGCCTTGTGATTTTGGCCATCTCCTCAATCCAGGAGAGCACATACTGGTTCGTGGTAGGTGCCATGGGCAACATCCTCCTTAAAATACCTTGGGATACCGGTATTCTACGAAATTTTTCCCCTATTTGCAATAGGAAGGTTCACTTTTTCCAAAATTCAGCCCCTGAATTTCCGGATACGCTCCGCCAGCGCGGCAAACTCCGGGATCCCCAGCTGCTCCCCGCGGACATTCTCCCCCAGGCCGCAGTCGGCCAGGCACTGGCCCAGATCCTCCCGGGTCAGGGAGGGAAAGGCGGGGGAGAGCGCGTTGCGCAGCGTCTTGCGCCGCTGGGCGAACGACGCGCGCACGACCTGGAAGAACAGGGTCTCATCGGCGATGTCCGCCGGCGGGCTCTGCCGGGGTGTCAGGCGGACGACGGCGGAGGTGACTTTCGGCGCGGGCAGGAACGACTCCGGCGGCACGGAGAAGAGGATCTCCGGGCAGGTGTAATACTGGCAGAACACGGAGAACGCGCCGTAGTCCGGCGTGCCGGGCGCGGCGCACACGCGCAGGGCCACCTCCCGCTGGATCATCACCGTGATCCGGGCAAACAGGCGGGACTCGATCAGGCGGGTCATCACCGGGGTGGTGATCCGGTAGGGCAGACTGGCGCAGACCAGCGGGGTGAGGCCGGCAAAGTGTTCCCGGACCAGGCGGCTCAGGTCGGTCTTCAGGATGTCCCCGGGGAGGATCTCCACATTGGGGTACGGGGCCATGGTCTCCGCCAGGACGGGCAGGAGCGTCTGATCCAGCTCCACCGCCGTGACACGGGCGGCACGCAGGGCAAGCTGCGCGGTGAGACAGCCCACGCCCGGCCCGATCTCCAGCACGCCGGTTCCTGAATCCGCGCCGGAGGCCTCCGCGATCGCCGCCGGAACCTCCGGGTCAATGAGAAAGTTCTGCCCCAGCGATTTGGAGAGACGCACGCCGTGCCGGCTCAGCAGGCTCCGGACGACGCGGATATCACAGAGATCCACACCCGTTCCCCCTCTCGTTGACATAAAAGAAATCATAAACAAAGACCGCGTCCGGGAAGGCCGGACGGCTGTGTGCCGGATCCGGGATCCGGCGGATTCCCGCAGCGCATATCCGGCGCGGGAGACAGGGCGCCGCGGCGCAAAATCGTTTACAGAAATTCCCTGTTTTGTTACCATTTGTAACGGGATTACGGTTGACATAAGCCAGTGCTTTCCGTTAACATAAATGCACACTTCCGACCGGGAAAATTCCGGGGTTTTCCCCCGGAAAAATGCGCTTTTTCCGGTACAGTCCCCGCGGCGGGGGAGACAACCCGCCCGGGCGCCGCCCTCCCGTCCATTTTACCATACCGGGCGGGGGATGTCCAATGGGGATGCCGGGGGCGGGGAGACACGCCGTTTCCCTGCCGGGAACCGGATCGGAAGAGGGAAAGGGAACTGCCTGCCGGGCACGGGGAATCCCGGGCTTCACGCAGGGGAAAAAGACGCTGTGCGTCATGCAATGGAGAAAGGAGTGAGGGCGCGCGTGCCGCTCCGCCGGCCGGAGTCCGGACGGGGTCCGCGCGCCGCGGAATGAAGAGAAAGACAGTCAGTATCGTCCTTGCGGCAGCCATGCTGGTATCCATGCTGGTGATCCCGGGTGCTGCGCTCTCTCCCGCGCCTTCGGCTTCGGGGAATGAGGCGGAACACTACTTCTACGATCAGCTGAGCGCCGGGGCGAAGAAGATCTACGACGCCATGTGGGATATGTACAGCAAAGGCGTCATGCAGGACGGCAGATCCAGCTACGACCTGACGGCCAACGGCGCCGCGGACAGGGAGACGGTGCGCAGATACCTCAACAACGACCGGACCCTGTTCAACGATTTCGCCGCGGCCAAGGACGCGTTCGACCTGGAGCATCCGGAGGTGTGGTATCTGGACTCCACCTACCTGTGCCTGCGCACGGCGGATGTGGGCGGCGGCGAGTACCACGCGTATCTCGGGCCGGGCGTCCGGGACGACTACTATGTCTCCGGCGTGAAAGACAAAACGGATGTGCTGCAGAAGACGAAGGAGCTGGACGCCGCCGTGGCCGCCATCGTCAACGGCGCGAAGAACCAGGACTTCGGGGGACTGTCCGAGTCCGACCGGGTCGTCAAACAGGTCAAGTATGTCCACGACCAGGTGACGAAGACCATCAGCTACCGGTTTGAGACGGACTGCGCCCAGGGCAACCAGGGGTATATCCGCACCGTCTACGCCCTCGTTACCCACGAGGGTGTGTGCGAGAGCTACTCCCGGTCCATCCAGCTGATCCTCAACCGGCTGGGGATTCCGTGCGTCCTGGTTCACGGGATCCAGAACTCCGGCACGCCGGAGATGCACATGTGGAACCTGGTGAAGATCCAGGGCTCATGGTACGCCATTGACGCCACCTGGGACGACCCCGTGAAGTACATCAAGGGCACGGGCCAGCTGGCCGGGCACGACAGAGGCCTGGACGGCCGGGAGAACCGGACCTACTTCCTGGTGGGCGCCGAGACCATCGCCCAGGACTGGCTGCCCTCCGGCATCGTGTCCACCAGCGGCGTGGAGTTTAAGTATCCGGAGCTGGCCCTGAACGGGTACGCCGGTGAGAATGTCCATGACGACGGCACCGGCCTGCATGTCTCCTACACCTCCATGTCCGAGATGGAGGGGGCGCCCGCCGGACAGTACAAAGTGGACTTCAACGGCAAGGGCATTGAGAAGGCGGCGAGGGAGGACGGACTGTATCTCCTGGTCCGCATGTACGATGAGCACCAGGACGGCACGGAGCACTCCATGGACGACTGGTACTACGCCCATGCCGCGCTCTACCTGCTGGATCACGACAACGCCAGCAAGTTCCTGTACGACTCCGATGCCGGCTTCTATCTGTGCACCCCCACCTGCGAGTATGTGGAGTTTGCCATGACCACCCGGCCTCCCGACAACTTCGAGAAGTACAGCAGCTACAAGGAGTGGGGCGATCACGAGCTGTTTGACAGCGACGGCGAGCCGGGCTTCTACCACGGCGACGAGTCGGACATCTTCGCGAAGACGGACCGCCTGTACAACGCCGAGTCCAAATACGAGGCGCCGCCCTATGTCCTGACTCAGACCCCCGCGTGCAACACGACCCATCTGGCCGGTTACGACTACCATGTGGAAGTGCGCTGGGATGATGTGCTGTGGCACCCGGCCGGCGCGGACGACGAGGGTCCGGTCAGCGCCAGCAAGGTCATGCAGGACGCCCGGGCGGCGACCATCGCGAAGCACGCGGACGACCGGACGGCCGCCGCGGCGGCGGACGGCGTGAAGGTGCGCTGCGTCACCTACCAGCTGGATAAAAACGGGAATGTGGTCGAGAGCAAACTGTCCGTCATCCCGGGCTGGGACGCCAACTACGACCGCATTGTGGATTCCGTGGAATACCATATGCTGCCGGATCAGTGCCCGAAGAAGAACGAGCCGGGCCACCACTGCTCCGTGGATCAGGGCTGCCCGTTCGACGGCGTGGACTTCAACTTCAAGCCCAGCGACCAGTGGGCGGACGACTCCACCATGTACCAGTTCTCCGTGGTGGGCGCCGTGGGCAGCCGGTCGTTCCGGGTTCCCAACGCCTTTGATATCAATGTCGTCTGCTTCGGCCTGTGCCCCGGCTGCTACCGCAGCCAGGGGATCGACTGGAACCTCTGGGGCATGCCCACGCTGCTGGACAACCCGGACGACCTGGATCTGGATGAGGTGGTCATGCAGGGGGTGGACGGCCACACCGAGACCCTGAAGGACCTGCAGGATCGGATGAAGGTGGACGACCTCAACGGCAGAATTACCCTGGTGGTGGAGCCCATCGGGGAGGGCCAGGGCGACCGCGAGAAGTACAACGAGGTGACCAAAGCCCTGGAGCAGATGCAGAATCAGACCGGGCTGGATCCGGACTCCATTCTGGAGAGCTCCATGTACGAGATCACCTTTACGAAACTGTGCCAGATGATCATGCTGGAGACCGGCCAGTCTCTGCGGATGCAGGTGGGCTTCCCGCCCGGATTTGACGCGGACAGCCCGGTGGTGTTCAAGGCGTATCATTTCACCCGGGATGACGCGGGCAATATCATCTCCGTGGAGGAGATCCCGGTGGCGGTGACGCCGTACGGCCTCGTCATTCTGTGCGACTCGTTCTCCCCCTTTGAGCTGGTGGCGGTAGATCCGGCCGGGGTGGAGCAGCAGTCGGGCAAGACGGTGGTGGTGTCCTCGGGCGAGGGCGGCAGCATCACCCGCGCCGACGGCGGGGACACCGCGGGCGCCAACGGCATGATCACCCTGAAACAGGGCCAGTCCGCCAAACTCTTCGTCCGGGCGGACAGCGGGCATCTGGTGGAGTCCGTCTCCTTTGACGGCCATGAGATCCCCGTGGATCCCTCCGATCACTCTGTCACGATCTCCTACTCCGATATCGCCAATCAGAGCGGGATCATCAACGCCAGCTTCATCGCCGCCTCCGTGCGCCAGGCGGATGAGAACAAAGGCCTGACTCCCGTGATCCCGGAGAAGGCGGTCACCACCTCCAGCGCGCTTCCGCAGTCCTATCAGAAGACACTGGTGGTCGGCCCTGACGCGGATTACCACGGCGGCACCGCGGACTTCTCCACCATTCAGCAGGCCATCGACTACATCTACGGCAGCACGGACAGAACCGGATACACCATTGTGGTGGAAGAGGGCAGATACGGGGCCTTTACCGTGCCCTCCGGCGTGGACGACCTGGTCATCAGCGGTTCCGGCCGCCTGGATACCACGGTGGATCTCTCCGGCAGCCGGACGGGAGGGGAGAGCATCCTCGTGCGCGCCAACGATGTGACGCTGGAGAACCTGAGCATCCTCACCAGAGATGACGGGATTTACGCGTACGGGGACGGCCTGGCCGTGGAGGACTGCGAGTTCATTGGCACCGGCTGGGGCAACGCGATTGTCCTGGACGACTACACCACTGTCTTCTCCGTCAGCGGCTCGGAGTTCTCCGACTACGAAGTCGGCATCTCCCAGGAGGACGCCAGCGTCGCCACCAGGAATATCAGCATCCGGAACAATGTCTTCTCCGACTGCGAGCAGGCGGTGGATCTCGTCACGAACTGCACCTCCGCCGCCGGCAGCGTCACCTTCTCCAACAACACCGTGTCCGGCAGCTCCGGATACCCCTCCGAGGTCTATCTTGTCAATGTCGGCGGCTACAGCCGGGCGAATATCAGCGTGTCCGGCAACTGGTTTGAGAACACCGCCGTGGTGCTCGCCGGATTCGATTCCGGCCTGATGGAGAACAGCCGCAACCAGTTCGACCGGGACAGCGTGTTCGTGGAGGCGGAGCCCAACGGGGACGATACCTTCACCGCGATCTTCGAGCCGCCCGTCAGCGGCGTGGGGGAGTGGGTCATGTCGCCCTACGCCCAGGCGCCGGAGAACCTGAACGGGTACTGGGGATACTATGATTTCCTGTCCTATGTCAGCGATCTGATTTCGTACGCCAACAGGCGGGACGGGCGGATTGTGTTCGAGGATCTGGACAGGGAAGACCTTGTGGAAGTCTCCAGATGGATGATGGAGAATGTCTACTTTGTGGAGGACAGCTCCGGACAGTTCAATCCTCTGCCCGGGAGCGGCTCGGAGACGGGCCGGTATGCCGTGAACACGCAGACGGACGGCCACGGTGTCCTCACCGCGATCCCCTCCACCGCCTCCGCCGGGCAGACGGTCACCGTCACCGCGACCCCCTACGAGGGCTATGTGCTGAGCACCCTGACGGCCATCACATCCGGCGGCAGGACAGTGCAGCTGACCCAGGGCGTCAACGGCGCGTATACTTTCCTTATGCCGGACGACAGAGTGACGGTGGCGGCCGCGTTCCGTGCGGTGACCGGCACGCAGATACCGCTGCCGTTCCTGGATGTCCCGGCCAACGCCTGGTACGCCAACGCCGTGGGCTACATGTACCGGAACGGCTATATCGCCGGCCTGAGCGCCACCACATTCGGCCCCGCCCAGCAGACCACCCGTGCGCAGCTGGTGGCGATGCTGTACAAGATTGCGGGAAGCCCGTCCTTCACCGGCCTGCGCACTTTCCGCGATGTGAGCCAGGGCGCCTGGTACTACAGCGCGGTGTCCTGGGCGGCGGAGAACGGGATTGTGACCGGCTTTGAGGACGGCACTTTCCGGCCGGACACCCCGGTCACCAGACAGGAGCTCGCGGCCATCCTCCACGCCAGGGCCCAGGGGAACAGTGCGCTCTCCGGGTATCCCGCGGTGGCCGACCTGACGAAATACAGGGACTACGCGTCGATCCCCGCCTGGTCCATGCCCCATATGCAGTGGGCCTGCGCGGTCGGGATCATCGGCGGCACGGCGGACGGCTACCTGAATCCGACCTCCGGCGCCAGCCGTGCGGAAGTCGCGCAGATCCTCATGAACTATCTGAATCTGACCACAGGCAGATAAGGACGGGAACGGGGGGAGATCCGCCGAAGCGTGCGGCTCTCCCCCCGGCGCGATCCCGCCGTGCGGGGATCGGCCCGGAAAGCGGGAAATCCGCAAAAAAATCCCCGTCAACGCCAGGATCCGGACAGCGTCAAATCGACGGGAGCAAAAGGAAGCCGGAGACGCATGTCAAAAAAAGACCGGCAGTTTTTCAAAGCGCCCGAAACCGTAGTATTCTCGCCGGTTTCGAGCGCTTTTGAAAATTTCACTTCCAAAATCAGTCATCACCACTGCCATTGCTCCTGATCCCCGCTCGCCGCGTTGCCGCAGAAGACGGCGCCGGTGTTCCAGGGAAATCCGTCAGATGTCGGAAACTTTAAACAACTTGAAATGGCTGCCGGTCATGGTTTATAATGAATGCGGCCCGTGTCAGGGCGTTCCTTGCCGTGGCACCGATGGGAAAGGGGGCACAGGGATGAATTCGACAACGAAACCACTCCCAATCGGGTATGATGATTTTGCAAAACTGAGGAAGAAAAATCGTTACTATGTGGATAAGACCGGGCTCATCAGGCAGCTGCTTGAGCGGACACCGGAAGTGACTCTGTTCACCCGGCCGCGCCGCTTTGGCAAGTCCCTGAACATGAGCATGCTGGCGAACTTCTTTTCCATGGACGGGGATAAGACGATCTTTGACGGCCTTGAGATTACAAAAGAGAAAGAACTCTGTGAGCGGTATATGGGGCAGTACCCGGTGATCTTTCTCACTTTGAAAGAGGTTAACAGGCCGACATACGAGAGAGCGTTTCAGAGAATTGTCGTAGAGATCAACAGAGCAGCGGAAAATTTTCCGTTTCTTCTCCACAGTGAAAAACTGAGCAGGCGCGAAAGAGAAAACTACGATATGCTTCTTGATGCAAACATGCAGGAAGAAATGGCGCTGCAAAGCCTGAGTCTTCTTTCAAGACTTCTTGAAAAGCACCTTGGGAAAAAAGCGATTATTCTGATTGACGAGTATGATGTCCCGCTGTCGAAAGCGCATTTGAATGGGTACTATGATCAGATGGTCTTCCTGATCCGGGGCCTGCTTGGCGATGCCCTGAAAACAAAC
>CAYRAG010000045.1:0-13681 GCA_964422185.1 uncultured Oscillospiraceae bacterium | reverse complement strand
CCTGCACCCCCACAACGACCGGGGCACCGGTGTGGCCACCACCGAGCTGGGCCTGCTGGCCGGCGCGGAGCGCGTGGAGGCCACGCTGTTCGGAAACGGCGAGCGCACCGGCAATGTGGATATGGTCACCCTGGCCATGAATATGTACACCCAGGGCATCGACTCCAACCTGGACTTCTCCCACATCAACAAAATCCGGGATATGTACGAGCGCTGCACGAAGATGAAAGTACCCGAGCGCCAGCCCTATGTGGGGGATCTGGTCTTCACCGCGTTCTCCGGCAGCCACCAGGACGCCATCAACAAGGGCTTTAACTATATGGAGCGCTCCGGCACCGGCATGTGGGAGGTGCCCTATCTGCCCATCGACCCCACGGATCTGGGCCGGGAGTACGAGCCCGTGCGGATCAACTCCCAGTCCGGCAAGGGCGGCGCCGCGTTCATCATGCACCACAAGTTCGGGTACGACATGCCCAAGGCCATGCACGCGGACTTCGGGGCCGTGGTGCAGAGAGAGACGGATCGGCTGGGCCGGGAGCTCAAGCCGGAGCAGATCTTCGCCCTCTTTGACGAGGAGTACCTGTCCGCGCCCAAGACCTACCAGCTGGAGCGCCACTCGTTCCAGGAGGACTCCCGCCACGGCGAGGTCAGCCGGGTCACTTTCAACGGTGAGGTGGGCTATCAGGGCAAGGTGATGGAGGCCCACGGCGAGGGCACCGGCCCCATCGACGCGTTCTTCAACGCCCTGAAAGATCTGCCGGAGGGCGCCATCCGCGGCTATGAGTTCGTGGACTACAAGGAGCACGCCATGTCCTCCGGCTCGGACACCCAGGCCGTGTGCTACATCCAGCTGAAAGATCCCAAAGGCAGGGATGTGTTCGGCGTGGGCAAGAGCCACAACATCAACCGCGCCTCCCTGCGCGCCATCCTGAACGCCATCAACCGCTCCTTAAAAGAGGAGTAAGTCTTCTGTGTCACCCCGGCAGGTTCCGCTTGCGGCGCCTGCCGGGGTTTTTACTGTCCGCTAAACAGATGATGGAACCGCTTTGTTCTCCTGTTATTTTATATCCCCTGTCCTGTATCCGGATTGCATGGCGCTAACTTCGAATTTTCCCGGAATTTTTCCGCGTTTTCATTGACAAGCGGGGAAAACCGGATATAATACTCCCGGACGCCGGGCAAAGCCGCCCGGCAGGAAGAATCCGCATCTGAATGTACTGTCAGGAGGTATCAAAATCCGAATGCCCAGAATTTCCAAGAAAGACGCCAAACCCGCCCCGAAGGCGCCCGCCCGCATGTCCCGGCGCGGCCCGCTCTCCGCGGAGGAGCTGCGCAAAATGGACGCCTGGTGGCGTGCGGCCAACTACCTCACCGCCGGCCAGCTCTATCTGCTGGACAATCCCCTGCTCCGCGTCCCGCTGAGCATGGACCACATCAAGAAGAAGATCGTGGGCCACTGGGGCACCTGCCCGGGCCAGAACTTCGTGTACACCCACCTCAACCGGGTCATTAAGAAGTACGATCTGGACATGATCTATGTGTCCGGCCCCGGCCACGGCGGAAACGCCATGGTGGCCCAGGACTACCTGGACGGCTCGTACACCGAGGTGTATCCCAATATCACCCGGGACGAGGAGGGCATGAAGAAGCTGTTCAAACAGTTCTCCTTCCCCGGCGGCATTCCCAGCCATGTGGCCCCGGAGACCCCCGGCTCCATCAACGAGGGCGGCGAGCTGGGCTACTCCCTGGCCCACGCCTGCGGCGCCGTGATGGACAACCCGGATCTCATCGCCGCGTGTGTTGTGGGGGACGGCGAGGCGGAGACCGGGCCGCTGGCCACTTCCTGGCACTCCAATAAATTCCTCAATCCGGTGACGGACGGCGCCGTGCTGCCCATCCTCCACCTCAACGGCTTCAAGATCGCCAACCCCACCATCTTCTCCCGCATCTCCCACGAGGAGGTGGAGCACTTCTTCAAGGGCTGCGGCTGGGAGCCCCGCTTTGTGGAGGGGGACGACCCGGAGATCATGCATCAGACGATGGCCTCCGCGCTGGACTGGGCCATCCGGGAGATCCGGCGCATCCAGGAGGCCGCCCGGGTGAACGGCGAGACCGCCCGGCCCCGCTGGCCCATGATCGTGCTGCGCACCCCCAAGGGCTGGACCGGCCCGAAAGAGGTGGACGGCAAGCAGGTGGAGGGCTCGTTCCGGGCCCATCAGGTGCCCATCTCCATGGAGGAGCCCGGCCATCTGAAGCTGCTGGAGGACTGGCTGAAGAGCTACCATCCGGAGGAGCTCTTCGACGAGAACGGCACGCTGATCCCCGAGCTGCAGGAGCTGGCGCCGAAAGGCAACCGGCGCATGGGCGCCAATCCCCACGCCAACGGCGGCCTGCTGCTGCGCGATCTGCGCATCCCGGACTTCCGGGAGTACGCGCTGAAGATCACGGCCCCCGGCGAGACGGAGGCGCAGGACATGACCGTGCTGGGCGACTTCGTCCGGGATGTGATGCGGCTGAATATGGACTCGCGCAACTTCCGGATCTTCGGGCCGGATGAGACCATGTCCAACCGCCTGGGGCCCGTCTTTGAGGCCACCGGCCGCCGCTGGGAGGCGGACGCCTATCCCACGGACGAGTTCCTGGACCGGGACGGCCGGGTCATGGACTCCATGCTCTCCGAGCACATGTGCCAGGGCTGGCTGGAGGGGTACCTGCTCACCGGCCGCCACGGCTTCTTCAACAGCTATGAGGCGTTTATCCGCATTGTGGACTCCATGGTGGCCCAGCACGCCAAGTGGCTGAAAGTCTGCTCCCAGCTCCCCTGGCGGCAGGACATCGCGTCCCTGAACTACATCCTCTCCTCCAATGTGTGGCAGCAGGATCACAACGGATTCACCCACCAGGATCCCGGCTTCCTGGATCATGTGGCCAACAAGAAGGCGGATGTGGTGCGGCTCTACCTGCCGCCGGACGCCAACTGCCTGCTCTCCTGCTTCGACCACTGCATCCGCAGCCGGAACTATGTCAATGTCCTGGTGACCTCCAAGCACCCCCGGCCCCAGTGGCTGACCATGGAGCAGGCGGTGAAGCACTGCACCCAGGGCATCGGGATCTGGCAGTGGGCCTCCAACGACCAGGGCTGCGAGCCGGATGTGGTCATGGCCTGCTGCGGCGACACGCCCACGCTGGAGACGCTGGCCGCCGTGACCATCCTGCGCAGGTACCTGCCGGATCTGAAGATCCGGGTCATCAATGTGGTGGATCTGATGCGTCTGCAGCCGCGGACGGAGCATCCCCACGGGCTCACGGACGAGGACTACGACGCCCTGTTCACGAAAGACAAGCCCATCATCTTCGCGTTCCACGGCTACCCCACCCTGGTGCATGAGCTGACCTACCGCCGGCACAACCGGAACCTCCATGTGCGCGGCTACAAGGAGGAGGGCACCATCACCACCCCGTTCGACATGCGGGTGCAGAACAACATCGACCGGTACAGCCTGGTCATCGACACCGTCAAGCGCCTGCCCCAGCTGGGCAACTCCGCGTCCTATCTCATCCAGGCCATGCGGGACAAGCTGGTGGAGCACCGCCAGTACATCACCACCTACGGTCTGGATCTGCCGGAGGTGCGCGACTGGAAGTGGAACGGCGGCAGGGGTCTGGAGGACTGATTCCGCCGGACGCCTTGAAGCAGTGGTTATCGCAGCGCGGTTTACACCGCGAACCGCCGGTGCACTCCCGGCAGTCCGTTCCCCGCGCAGTCCGCGCCACGCTGTAGACAGAAAAAAACCGCGCCCGGGAGCAGGCATCTGCCTCCTCCCTGGCGCGGTTTTTGTGTCACGCGAAAGGCTGATCGCGGAAAGTGGCCGCCTGTATGCCGTGGTGATCAGGAAGAGCAGGCCCCCGCCGCGCCGGGCCATCTCAGAGGGAGCCCGAATCTTTCCCGGTCTGCGCGGCGCCCCGGTTCCCGGCGCGACAGGAAACGGGCCCCCGGCATCAATCCGGAGACCCGTTTTTTCTGTGGTTTTGCGGCCGTCTTCAGGGCGCGTCTCAGTCAATCAGCAGATCCGTGACGGTGTACGGGAACATCTGCTCGCCGGCGGTGAGGATGACCTCAAACTCGCACAGCACGCTGCCGTCCTCCAGGCTGACCACCTGGCCGGGCACCAGATAAGTGCGCTCGCCGCACAGGGTGCCCTCCTCCGAGAGCACCGTCTCGGTCAGGCCGGGGTCGCCCCGGGCGATGACATAGCTGTCTGTCTCACTGTCGTAGTCAATGCTCTCCGCCAGCGCGGCCGGAAGCTCCGGCAGGCCGCTGAAGTCCGTGAACAGGGCGGCCGCGTAGTCGCTGACGACCTCGCTGGGGAACGACACCGTCTCCTCGGTCACGGTGGCTCTCGTGTCCTCCTCGCCGTAGATGCCCAGCATGTAGTACAGGGAGGCCCAGAAGAACTCGTCCGAGTTGGGACGGTAGGAGTAGCCGCGCTCCAGCATGCACATCACCAGGCTGTCCACGGGGGGCACAGCCGCGGAGAACGGCGCGTCGGTCTGTTCTGCCTCATCGGAGGCAGGAACGGCGAACGCGATACCGGTGAACAGCAGCACAGCCGCCAGAAGCACAGTCAGGATCTTTTTCATGGGTTACTGCCTCCTTCCCTGGTTCTGGGATAAGTATACCCGCCCGGGAGGAGAAGTTCCTCTCGGTTCCATTACAAGAAAGTTAAAAATCGGTTACAGATTCAGGGCGGAACGGGAATATTCTGTCACTTTTCCGGCGAAAACCCCGGCGCGGCCGGGCAGGGAAAAGCCGGCGGGCCGCTCCCCTTTGTTTCGGGGAGAAGCCCGCCGGCGCTCTGCCGTCCTACTTCATGTATTTGTCCAGGAAAGAGAAGACCATGTCCTCATGTCTCCGGGAGCTGTACTCCTCCGCTCCGTGCATGGCGCCCTGGCACCAGTGGAGCTCCGCACGGCCGGGGCCGCACACGGCGTTCACCCGATCCACCAGATCCGCCGCGGAGGCGGACGGGACGATCTCGTCGTCCGTGCCGGCGGACAGCAGGATGGGCGGGCAGTGTTCCGTCACATAGCTGCCCGGCCAGGCCAGCCGCGCCAGCTGGGGGTGTTTGATGCAGCTGACGCCGAAAAACTGGTCCGCGAAGTTCTCCAGCTTCGGGACGGCGGGATCCGGGTTGCTGCGCGCCTGCTCCGTATACCGGGACTGGGCCTCCAGGTCGTAGACCCCGAACAGGCCCACCATGGCCCGCACGGAGGTGTCCGCGCCGGGGCAGCCCGGAGACAGATCCTCCAGCGCCCCGATGCCGGGGGTCATGGCCACCATGGCCGCCAGGTAGGCGCCCGCGGAGTTGCCCATGACGGCGAAGCGCCCAGGATCCAGCGCCAGCCGGTCCGCGTTCTCCCGCAGGAACCGCACGGCCGCTTTCGCGTCGTGCACCGGCAGGGGGAACTGCGCCTCCCCGGACAGCCGGTAATCCACGCTGGCCACGGCGTAGCCGCGGAAGATGCCGGGCAGCGCGTAGCTGGACTGGAAGTCCCCCCGCGCCCCGCCCCAGAACGCGCCGCCGTGGAAGAAGATCAGGGTGGGAAACGGGCCGGGGCCCGTCTCCGGCAGAAACAGGTTGAGCCTCTGACTGTCCGACCGGGTGGCGTACGGCATGTCCATCCATTTCCGGGACACGCCGCTCACATCCACGCCGGGCAGGGGCGGCCCGCCGTGGGGGTCCGGAACCGGCTCGGTAAACCGGATCACATCCATGCTCTCACCTCACCGGACTCAGATCCGCCCGATGTCCCGGGCGGCGTAGTACGCCTCCTTGTTGGCCTTCATGATCGTGGCGGGCACATTGCAGTCGCCCACGGTGTAGAACTCCGGCGCACAGCCGCGCAGCTCGTCCAGGCCGTCCGTCACGGGCCGCTGGCCCACGGCGTACACCACGGTGTCCGCCGGGAAGTGTTTCTGTCCGTCCGCGTTCTCGCCGATGACGCCGTCTGCGGTGATCTCCACCGCCTTTGTCTTCGTCAGCAGGGTGATCCCCAGCTGACCGATCTGCGCCATGACCGCCTCCCCGTGGAGGAAGTTGCCGGAGAAGTTCGGCTCGTCCATCATCTCCAGCACTGTGACCTCATGGCCCAGCTGCGTCAGATGGATGGCCAGCTCGCAGCCCACCAGGCCGCCGCCCAGAATGACGACTTTATGGCCGGCCTGCTCCGGGTGGTAGTAGATCTCCTCCGCGCCCAGCACATGCGGCAGGTCGTAGCCTTTCAGGAAAGTGGGCACCACCGGCCGTGCGCCCAGGGCGGCGATGATGGCGTCCGGCTCGATCTCCTCCGCCACGGCTTTCGTGGCCGGGGTGTTCAGACGCACCTCGATGTTCGGGTGCTCCATGACCCGCCGCGCCTGGTTGTCCAGGTACAGATCCAGCTTCTTCTTAAACGACACCTGCTTTTCGCAGCGCAGCACGCCGCCCAGCTGGCCGCTCTTCTCGCACAGCACCACCTGGTGGCCGCGGCTGGCCGCGGTGAGCGCGGCCTCCATGCCGCCGATGCCGCCGCCGGCCACCATGACTTTCCGGGGCTGAACCGGCGTGGTGTCGAACTTGTTCTCCAGCTCCCGCCCGATCACCGGGTTCAGGGCGCAGCAGAACTGCTTTGTCTGGATGAGGCCGGAGAAGCACGCCAGGCACTGCAGGCAGCGGTTGATGTCCTGATCCTTGCCCTGCCTCGCCTTGTTGGGCAGATCCGGGTCGCAGATGAGGCCCCGGGCGATGGCGATGGCGTCCACGGTGCCGTCCGCCAGGACTTTCTCCATCTGCTCCGGGTTGCTGAATGCGCCCACGGTGACCACGGGCGTCTTGACCCGCTTCTTCACGGCGGCGGCGTATTTCAGGTTGCAGCCCTCCTCCAGGAACATGGAGGGGTGGACGATGACGAAAGACTCCTCCACCTCGTGGTTGCCCACGGAGCAGTGGATCAGATCCACATGGCCGTCGATCATCTCCGCCATCTGGATGCCGTCCTCCTCGGTGTAGCCCTCGGGATCCATCATGTCCGCGGCGCTGAACCGGAAGTCGATGAGGAAGTCCTTTCCGCAGACCTCCTTGATGCGATCGCAGATGGCGATGGGCATGCGCATGCGGTTTTCCAGGCTGCCGCCCCACTTGTCCGTCCGGGTGTTGATCACCGGGGACATCATCTGGTTGAGCAGCCAGCCGTGGCCGCCGTGCACCAGTACCATGCCGAAGCCGGCCTGCTTGACCCGTTTGGCCGCCTCGGCGTACTTCTCAATGGTCTCCAGAATGACCTCCTCCGGCATCTCCGGAATGAGGACGCCGTGGAGGTTGGCGCCGGCTTTCGTGCCGCCGCCCATGCGCTGCACCGGCGCGTAGATGGCGTGGCCCTGGGCGTACGACTCGCCGGAGTACATGCCGGCGTGCTGCAGCTCCATGGACGCGATGGCGCCGTGCTTGGATACGGCGTCCGCGATCAGGGCCAGGCCGCCGATGCAGTTGTCCGTGTCCAGATGGATAAACTTGGGGATATCCGTGCCGTGAACCGAGTCCACATAGCCCTCGCCCACGGTGACGACGGCGGCGCCGCCCCGGGCTTTCTCCTCATAGTAGGCCGCGGCAGCCTGGGTGGGCAGATGCTCCGCGTCCATGTGCAGGAAACCCGTGGGCGCACCGATGATGCGGTTGCGCAGGGTGATGTTGCCCAGCTTCAGGGGCTCGAAAAGATGGGGATACTTCAGTGTAAACATGGCTCGTTCCGGCGGATCCAGAGCCCGCCGCTCCTTTCTGTCGGTCTGATACGCAACCCCCTCCTGGGGAGCCGGGGCACTCCGCAGGAGGGGAATTTAGTCTGGTACGGTTCTCTGAAAAGAGGTTCCCGGTCAGTTCACCACTTCCAGCTTGGAGGTATCTTTCCAGAACTTGATGGAGATGGCGCCCACCACGAACAGGATAATCGCGGAGGGGATCAGGGAGCCGGTGGGGTTGCCCTCGAACAGGGCGATGTAGGGCGTGCTCAGGAACGCGCCCACATTCACGCAGGCCATGGTGACGCTGGAGGCCACAAAGGCGCGGTGCTTGGGCACATAGTGGCCGTACACGCTCTGGCAGGCCGGGATGACCATGGTGCCGCCCAGGCCGGCGACGAACAGAGCCACGCAGACCATGGGGAAGTTGGGGGCCACGGCGAACAGGATGATGCCCACGCCGGTGATCACGGAGGCGATGAACAGGGTGAAGTGTTTGGTCAGCTTGGTCATGCCGCCGTAAATCAGGCCGCCCACGATGGTGGAGATGCTGTAGAAGGTCATGGCGTAGCCGATGGAGCTGGGCTCATAGCCCAGTTTCGTCTGGATGATATTGCCCAGATTCAGGAAGATACTGCCCATGTTGCAGACCATGTACACCGCCACAATCACGGAGAAGATCCACACGCAGGCGGGCAGCTTGCGCAGGGTGGTTCCCAGGGACTCGTTGGCGATGGACTCCTCGCCGCCGATGGCGCTGCGGTCGTTCTTGTCCAGGGGGAACCTCGGGCAGAAGATCCCGACGATGATCAGGGGGATCACAGACCACAGGTAGATGAAGAAGCAGTAGTTCCACTTGATGGCGACCAGGTACCCCACGGCAATCTGGGCGAACATGTTCATGGCGTACTGGGCGCTCACGCTCCATCCGATGGCGTGGTCTCTGAGTTTCTCATTGGTGATGAGTTTGAAGCTCATGGACACGCAGATGCCCTGCATGACGCCGTAGCCGATGCCGAACACGAACCGGCTGAGCAGCACAAGGTAGATGTTGTTGCCCATGAAGACCGGCAGCACGCCGCCGATGCAGTGAAACGCGATGCCGAACATCATCATGCCCTTGAGGGGAATCACGCGGTTGACCAGGACGCCGGCGATCAGCGTGCAGAACACGGCGCACAGGTTGGGTACATTGTTAATCAGGGTAATGACCCAGTAGGGAGTGTCCGGGAAGTTGTTGGCTATCGTGGTCAGCGCCGCGGAGCACCACTCCGCGCCCGCCGCCGCCGTGTTGGCGAATGCCAGCACCAAAATACCAATCCCGGTCTTGACAGTCGTACTGGAACTGGAATTGCTGGTTGACATAACAACTCTTCTCTCCTTTTTCCGAAATACCTCGGGACGGCCCCGCCGCCTCTCCCCGCAGAGCGCCCGGGAGATCGCCCCTCACTTGCCACCTTATATACACTAACTGCTTGTGGCATGACAAGAAACAAAGTTTTTCCCTGAGGGTAAAAAACTGTTTCCCGCTATTCCGGGCCCCTCCTGCCGGCCGCCGGCCGCTCGTCGTCCGTGAGCTGCTCGAGCTCTTTCAGGCAGAAGCGCTCCAGCTGCTCCACCGCCGGCGCGGCGTAGTCGCCCCGCTTGCGGAACATATAGATCTCCTCCCGGAACGCCGGATCCCCGATGGGGATGGCCCGGATCCCGGGGATGGCCACCGCCTCCGCGCTCTCCACATTCGTGATCCCCACCCGGTGGGGATTGATCTGCACCCCGAAGAACACCGTCAGCTCCCGGCCCACGATATCCGTGGGCACCGGGGTCACGCCGCATTTGCGGCACGCGGAGAAGAACTCCCGGTTCCGGGAGCGCTTCTCGTTGAGGATGACCTCCCGGCCGTCCAGGCACGCCGGCGGCAGGGTGTCATAGCCGCCCAGATCCCCCGCCTCGCTGACCACGGCGAAGATGGGATAACTGAGGATGGGGGTGCAGATGAAGTTCTTCCGATCCACCGGGCCGGTGTCAAAGCCCATCTCCGCGCTCCCGTCCCCCACCGCCGTCTGGGCGTCGTAGAAGTCCTTGTAATCCGCCCGGTACTTCCCGTCCGAGCGGTTGAACGCGGCCATGAGGGAGGTGACGAACAGATTGGGGAAGTGCTCCCCGATGGCCACTTTCACCACATTCGGCTCCGAGACCCGCAGCCCGAACCGCTCCTCGCACTCCCCGTACAGCCGGCAGATCTCGCTGGCGTTCTTCAGGAAGAAGATCCCGTCCTCCGTGGGCCGGACGCCGCCGGCGTTCCAGTCCAGCAGCCGGCAGCCCAGCTCCTGCTCAATCCGGTGCAGCGCCAGGCGCAGTCCGGAGGGCGAGATAAACAGATGCTCCGCCGCGGTCGTGATATTGCCGCACCGGCATGCCTCGATAAAGTAGTTCATCTGCTGGATGGTCATCCCCGCTCCCCCTCCCGGGCCGCCGTCCTCGGCGCCCATGTGCTGTGTGTTCCGCGATGGCACTCCGCCGTTCCGGGCGCCCTCTGTGCCATGTCTGCGCGAGGGAATCAGCCGTCCCGGCGAAACAGGTGGAGGTCAAACTCCGCCCGCTCCGTCAGGCGGTCCAGGCGTTCCAGCGCCTGCCTCCCCTCCCCCGGCGTCCGCCAGAAATACGGCGTCATCCTAAACAGATTCCGGATGTCCTCCCGGCACGCCAGATCCATCTCAAAGCGCACCGGGGCCACATCCCGCAGGGTGAGGCCGGGATACTCCTCCCTGCGCGTCTCGTTTTCATAGGGGCGCTCGTAGAGCACCCGCTTCATCTCCCACAGATGCCGCGCCCCCGGCACCACATAGACATAAAAGCCGCCCGGCTTCAGCACCCGGGCGAACTCCCCGGCCGCCAGCGGCGAGAACACATTCATCACCGCGTCCAGCGAGGCGTCCCGGACGGGCAGGTGGTACACGCTGGCCACGGCGAACTCCGCCCCGCGCACCCGCTTCGCGGCACGCCGCAGCGCCGGTTTGGAGAGATCCACCCCCGCCAAGGCCGGTTCCCGGTTCCGGCGGAGCGCCTCCCACACCCCCAGGGTGTAGTACCCCTCGCCGCAGCCGCTGTCCAGCACCGCGGGCTTCGGAAGATCCGCCGTGAGGTCGGACAGCATGCCGCACAGCGCATCCCGCAGCGGCGCGTAATACCCCCGGGCGAGAAACGCCGCCCGGGCGGCCACCATCTGCGTGTCATCCCCCGGCTGTCTGGAGTGCATCCGGTTGGGGGGCAGCAGGTGGACATACCCGGCGGAGGCCAGGTCGTAGCTGTGGCCGGAGGGGCACAGATACCGCCGCTCCTCCCGCGCAAGGGGTGCGCCGCAGACCGGGCAGCAGAACAGGCTCATGCCCCGCACGCTCCGGTATCGCACCAGGCACGCACGCAGCAGGATTCGCAGCGGGGTTTCCGGGCCGTGCACACCGCCCGGCCGTGGAGCACCAGCCGGTGGCAGAAGTCGTTGGACTCCTCCGGCGGCAGCGCCTGCCTCAGCTGCCGCTCCACGCCCGCCGGATCCGTCGTGCCGTCCGTGAGCCCGATCCGGCCGGAGATCCGGATGCAGTGGGTGTCCGCCACAACACAGCCCGGCCGGTGGAAGATATCCCCCTGGATGAGGTTGGCCGTCTTCCGCCCCACCCCGGGCAGCCGGAGCAGATCCTCCATCTCCGCGGGCACCTTTCCCCCGAACTCGCTTAACAGCATCCTGGCCGAGCCCACGATATCCCGGGCTTTCGCCCGGAAGAACCCGCAGGAGCGGATCAGCTCCTCCACCTCCGCTACCTCCGCCCGGGCGAACGACTCCAGGGTGGGAAACCGTGCGTAGAGCGCCGGCGTCACCTGGTTGACCCGCTCGTCCGTGCACTGGGCGGACAGCCGCACGGCAAACAGCAGCTCGTAGTCTTTCTCATAGCGCAGGGAGCAGATCCCCTCCGGATAGCACTCTTTCAGGGCGTCCACGATCTCCCGCACTTCCCGCTCCGTCTTCATCCGCCGCGGCCTCCTCCGGTTTGATTCGTTTATGTTATCACAAAGTCCGGGAAAACCGTAACAGTTTTCTCTTGTGAACCGGGCGCCGGACGGCTTGCGCTTCCCGGCCGGGCCGGTTATAATACTCCCCGCCGCCATCTACGCGGCCGGGTTGCGCGGTATTTTTTCCGGCCGATCCTCCGGATGTCCCCTTTTTGGAACACGGGATCTGCTATACTGGGAAAAGAGACCGCCGCGGGATCCTTAAACCGGCCAAAAAGCCGGACGGGCGCCCCCGCGGCGCGAAACAGGCATGGAGTGTGATGGAACATGGCCGACAGACAGCCGAAAAAGGAGATCATCCTGGACATCCTGCACATTCTGAGACAGTATACCGACGAGAACCACAGGCTGTCCCAGAAGGAGATCGCGGATCTGCTCCGGAAAGAGTACGGCAAGACCGTGGATCGCAAGGCGATCCGGCGCAACCTCATGGATCTCATCGAGTGCGGATATGAGATCGAGTACCGGGAGACCACCCGTGCGACGCTCAACCCGAAGACGGGACAGACGGAGGAGGGCAGCGTCCTCTCCGACTTCTACCTCGTCCACGAGTTCACCGACGCGGAGCTGCGTCTCCTCATCGACAGCCTGCTGTCCTCCCGGCATATCCCCGGCACCCAGCGCGGGGAGCTCATCGGGAAACTGGCCGGTCTGTCCAGCCGGTACTTCCAGGCGCGGACGGACTATATCCGGGCGCTGGCGTCCAATGTCTCCGAGAACCGCCAGCTGTTCTACAACATCGAGATCCTGGACGAGGCCATCAGCGGCCGGCGGCAGGTCTCGTTCCTCTACGGGGAGTACGGCACGGATCGGAAGCTGAGGGCGAGGAAGGACGCCTCGGGGGAGCCGAGGCGGTACATCGTCAACCCCTACCGGATGGTCGTCGCCAACGGGCGGTACTACCTGGTGGGCAACTACGACAAGTACGACAATGTCTCCCACTACCGCCTCGACCGCATCCTGGACATCGAGGTTCTCCCCTCCGCCGTCAAGCCGATGGCGCAGGTGCACGGTCTGGAGCACGGCCTCGACCTGCCCCGGCACATGGCGGAGCACATCTACATGTTCGCCGGGGAGAGCGCCCCGGTGACCTTCCTGGCCCGGAAAAACCTGGTCAACGACATCATCGACTGGTTCGGGGACGACGCCGTCTTCTTCGACGAGACGGAAAAGGAGGTCAGCGTCCGTGTCCGGGTCAACCTGGAGGCCATGAAGTACTGGGCGATGCAGTACGCCCCGCATGTGGTGATCCTGTCCCCGGAGAGCCTGGCCGAGGAGGTAAAATCCGGGCTTCAGGGGGCGCTTCGCAACTACCGGAAGGGAAGTCTGGGCGGATCCCGCTAAGGCGCCGCTCCGGAACCGGAGAACGAAAGCGGTGCGCCGCGTGTTCTCCTCTCCGGCAGATGGGGCCAGCATGATGTAAACCGGCTCACTTTGAAAAGCGGAGAAAACCAAAACCGGACACCGGCAATGACTCTGGAAAGTCGTTGCCGGTGTCCGGTTTTTCTGGTCGGAGTGGCCGGATTCGAACCGGCGGCCTCTTGGACCCGAACCAAGCGCGATACCAAGCTTCGCCACACCCCGAACTGCTCAGCGCCCTCTTATTATAAGGAGAGAGGGAAACCCTGTCAAGCGGTTTTTTGCCCGCCCCGGCCGCGGCCGCCGGGGCAAAAAAGAATCTCCGAAGCAGGCACGGCTTCGGAGAGTTCTTCTGGAGGCGACACCCGGAATCGAACCGGGGAATAAGGGTTTTGCAGACCCTTGCCTTACCGCTTGGCTATGTCGCCGTCTGGAGCGAGTGACGAGGCTCGAACTCGCTACCTCCACCTTGGCAAGGTGGCG
>CAYRAG010000044.1:10561-13879 GCA_964422185.1 uncultured Oscillospiraceae bacterium | reverse complement strand
ATCTGGCGATCATTACAAAGTATCGTAAATTTTGGACTCACCGAGTCCAATTTTGAATCTTGAAATAATGACTTTTTGCAGATTACCCGTCTTCATTACCCATAGGATGATAGACAACCTCCCGTAAGAGCGGGATGCCGGGATTCTGGCAGAACCGATCGTGGTAATAATCGATGTAGGAGCATAGCAGATTCTCTCGCGCCAGCAGCAGACTGTCGCCCTGATACTCAAATCCGTAAACGCTCTCAACCGCCCGTCGACTCCAGGCCAGCCAGTCCTCCCGTGTGGATGTGTTTTCTTTTACGATACGCATTTTCCGGTCAAATATCCCGATACGCTGTTCGAGGGGAATTTTCCTGCCGGTTACTGTATCGTATCGGCTAACGAGGTATGGGGCCTCGCCACAGGTTACTTCAAGCCGCTGTGCGTCCACATAGCTCTGCCAGTCTCCCTTTGCACCCTCAAATGCGACGGGGATCGTCGTGGCCGCCCATGAATTGCCGTCCTCAGTATTAAATACATCTTCCCGCCCGAACCACTGGCTGTCCACCAGATTGTTCTGCCGGTTACAGACCCATGATGGGGTAAAAACTTCTGCTTTTTCCCGCGTCCTGTCCTGGCGTGTATTCTGGGACTTGGTGACCCGGGGCTGGATCAGCGTTTCGTACTTTCCCGTGATAAGCTCCGGATCGATTTCGCAAAACTCGCCGAACAGCTCAACCCCATAGGAAAGGTAGTCAGTTGTCGCCCACAGGATGTTTTTTCCTGTGGTCTGATCAATCAGCAGGGTATTCAAAAGTTCCCTGTCCAGTGAGCGGACAGATTCCTCCAGCACATCAATATCCTGCTCCAGTTCCGTCCTTTTAGAGGGTGATGAATTCCGGATCGTAGTCTGCTCACCTCCTGACAGTTGGCATCATGGATTTATTGTCTCCTTTGCAGTGATTAACCTGGCTATAAACCCAGTCAGAATACCGTGACACGGGCTTCAATGTCAGCCGTTTTCCCGGGCGCAGGGGAGACGATGCACTGACTGTTCCGGTATGGCAGGGGAGAGGACACCGCGACTGTGTGGCCTCTGCCCCGTGCGGCTGATTCCATTTGACCCGGAACCAGGGCAGCGGGGAAGTCTCCCGGCGGAGGTCAAACGCTGTCTCCTCTGGTGCATTTCTCGGCGTCGATGGCCAGCACCAGCATGAGGGCATAAATCGCGTCCTGAGGGTCAGATACCTCGATTGCGTAGGTGTCCGTCCAGCGCAACAGCTCCTTGCTGACCCTGGCGACGATCTGTCCGCTGCGATTGAGGATCCGGTAGTTCCACTCGAAGACATCTCCCTCCACGCGCCAGCCGTTGCACTCCACTTTGTATCTGGGCTTGAGAAGCGTCATTTCCCGGCTGATGCACCCGATATACTTTCTCCCGAGGTACATCTCAAACTTCGGCAGGAGTGCCAGAACCCGCTCCTGCACCATGCCGACCTCGCGTCCGGCGGCATCGAAGATTTTCAGGCGGTGTCCCCAGGAGAGCTGTCCCCGAACCGTGTAGACTTTCCGGTTCGCCTCATCGTAGATGTCATAGCTGTCGAACCATGAGAAGAACCTCTGTCTGAATCGCAGCTTCATACCGCACCTCCGTCAGACAGGCGGCGCATGGGGGCGTCTGTCATTTTCCCCATACAAAACATGGTAGATACCTCCTGTTCTGCCTGCCGCGGGCCAGCCGTGCGGCCTGCTGCAGGATGGGCGCCGATCCGTGCCCGGCGGCATGCCCCCGTTTTATCGTGCGTTCCCCTGTGTCATGGTCTTCTCCATGTCTTCCGGCGTCCCTTTCAAGATGATCGTGCCGGCCTCCCGCCGGAAACTGTGGTAGATCAGCCAGGGGATATCCGTCTCCTCAAAGAAATCCAGCGCCCGATTGAGCGCCCCCAGGATGTCCCACGCGATGAAATCCACATAGCCGTAATAGAGGCCGGTCGCCGCGCCGGTGACCATAAGCACATCCGGATTATCCCCGGCGCGAAGCGCTCTCATCAGTCTCGTCCGGAAGTTTGTGATTTTCCGGTTCTCCTCCCTGAGCGTATCCAGGGGATAGCACAGGAAACCCGCTTCCACACCATCCTGGCGCAGCTGGTCGATCATCTCACTGTCCACCAGCAGATAGCCGTTGATCAGCGGGGCGAAGCAGGTGGTGCCGGACTTCACATCCATCCGCCAGTCGGCGTCCGGAATCGCGTGGGGCTTTAACCTGTACCGGGACATGTTCAGACAGGTCTCATCGGTGAGAGACAAATCCACGCCCATATCCCGCAGAAGATCCGGCAGTTCGCCAAGAGTGACGGGCACATCCCCGCGGCGCTCTTTTACCACAATTAAGGAGCGGACATACCGCATGCACGGGATCTCTCCCATCACCTGCCTGGTCATCTCCTCAAGAGCCTGCTGCACCGTGTCCTCATGCCCGGACATCAGCGGGCGGAGTTTCTCGCAGTACTCGGTCAGACGGATGCCGCCGCCATCCCCTTTCTCCACCCATACCTGAACATCCTCTCCGCTAATCACCCGGCCGTCGAGGCTCATCAGCGGCCCCCGGGGATCGGAGTCTGCCTTTAAGCCCACATCGATGTCCCAGTATTTCGATACTTTTTCCGGCACATGCTTCCGGAAATAGGACATCTCGAGCAGTTTGATGTCATCCTGGCCGGGGGACAGGGTCAGAATGTATCTCCCATTGGACTTCCTCATTTCAAAGCCCGGATTGCCAAGGGCCGGGGTCAGGATCTCGGAGCAGCTGTCCAGCAGCTCGTCGACCAGCGCCTGATCCCCGCTGTCCATGTCCAGGATACGGCGCAGATCCGCCTCCCGGTCGGCAAAATCCTCCCATGTGTTCTCCACCCGCTTCCAGAAGCATTCACGAAACCGGGGCAGCGTGATGCGCTCGTCGCACAGCTCGAGGAACTTTCCGGCCTGCGCGTCGCCGGGAGACGCCTCCTCCGCTCTTTTGAAATACGACCGGGCGATCGGCACCTCTTCCATGTGGAAATGAGCATACCCCAGGCGAAAGTTCCAGTCATAATTGTCGCCAAGGGAATCCTCGAGGGGCTCCAGCAGGTCGATAACTGTTCCCAGCATCTCCTGCCCTTCCGGCGCGTCCGGATCCGCAAGGCCCATATAGGCGAAGGCAAGCTCGAGATCCTCCTCCGGCGTGCGTCTGTCGTAGGGGATGGCCCGCAGCGTATCGATCACTTTCCGGAACTTTCCCTCTCCGTTCCACTTTTGACACTGATGCAGTCTGTCCATGTCCTTTCCCTCCTGAAACGG
>CAYRAG010000044.1:0-10461 GCA_964422185.1 uncultured Oscillospiraceae bacterium | reverse complement strand
TCCTATCATAGCAGATGGCGCCCCGAATCGCAAGGAGGGCATCCGGCGTTTTTCCCCACACCGCCTGCCGTGCCTCTTTTTCCGGACATCACAGGGGCTGTTGGCGACAGGATACCCGCCGCATCCGGGTACCCCGGAGGAGACCGTGCCGTTCGTGATTTTGACCGGAACCCTTTCTCCGGCCTGTGAGTGCCGCGGGATCCGGCGGGGGAGGGGAGGGATACGCGCCGTGCGTCCCGGACGAGTGCCCGCGGTGACATAATTCACAAACTCACGGGGATGTATACGGGCTCCGGGTGATTACATCCTGGAATATCCTCGAGCCGACACCCGCTGTATACAGAATGTAATCAGGGGAGACAGAGGGGCGGAAACCGCGGGTTTCTCCAGATATTGACAGGAAACCGGGAAAGCCACACAAGATATAGTGTACGGCCTGCCGGACACGGCGACGCGGGCGGAGACGGCGAACGGTGGTTGACATAACACAGTTTACATAATGCTTTGTCATAAGTAACAAAAATGAAGTATTTTGCCCGGAGCCCTTGCCAATGGAAAAGGAAAAGGCGTATAGTAAGAGTCGGCGATTCGGGACGGGAGCGCCGCGGCCTGTTTTTCCGGGACGGAGAGGTGCGCGGCGCCGAATCTGTTTTCAGAACGATACCGGGTAAAGGAGGTGTTGTCCGTGGATGACCTGGAGCTGTATGAGCAGTATCTCAAAAACGAGAAGAAGGCGTCGGACAACACCGTCAGCTCCTACCTGCGGGATATGAGACAGTTTGCCCGGTATATCGAGGAGCGGGATCTGAACCTGCGCCAGGTGGTGCAGCAGGATATCGAGGGATATACGAAATATATGCTGGCCCACGGAAAGTCGGCCGCCACCGTGACCCGGGCCACGGCGTCCATCAAGTCGTTCTACGCGTTTCTGTACGCCAGGGGCTATGTGCCCGGCAACCCCGCCAGGGATGTGGTGCCCGCCAAAGTGGAGCGGAAACTGCCGGAGATCCTCACCAGCAGAGAGGTGGAGCTGTTCCTGGAACAGCCGGAGTGCACGGATCTCAAAGGGTACCGGGACCGGGCCATGCTGGAGCTGCTCTACGCCACCGGGATCCGGGTCAGCGAACTGGTGGGGCTGGATCTGGAGGACGCCAACCTCAGCGCGGGCGTGATCAACTGCCGCAGCCGGGGCAAGACCCGCACCATCCCCATGTACCCCGCGGCGATCCAGGCGCTGGAGACCTATGTGAAAGAGATCCGGCCGAAGATGATTGTCCGCCCGGACGAGACGGCGCTGTTTGTCAATGTGAACGGGGATCGGATGACCCGCCAGGGGTTCTGGAAGATCATCAAGCACTATCAGGAGAAAGCCGGGATTGAGAAGGAGATTACCCCGCACACGCTGCGCCATTCCTTTGCCGCGCACCTGCTGGAGAACGGCGCGGATCTGCAGTCGATTCAGCTGATGCTGGGCCACGCGGATATCTCCTCCACCCAGATCTATACCCAGGTGGTCAACCAGAAGCTGAAGAATGTCTATAACAAGGCCCATCCCCGGGCTTGAAAAGAGAGAAACGGCTCTGAAGCGCGATGCGCTTTCGGGGCCGTTTCGTGTGTCCGGGCGCGGGTGCATGGAGAGGGAGCGCGGATGAAGAATCAGTACTTTGGAGATATCGGGGACTATGGCAAATACGGGCTGCTCCGGTTTCTGGCGGGACGGGGATATCGGATTGCCGTGAACTGGTATCTGACCGCGGACGACGGGCGGCGGGACGGCCGGTTTACGGATTACCTGGAGCGGGGGGCCTGGCGCAGCTGCGACCCGGATCTCTTTGATTTCCTGCGGAAAACCGTGATCGACGATGGCCGCCGGGAGGTGAGCGCCCTGGAAGAGCAGGGCATGATCCCCCTGGCCCGGTACTACAGGCGGCCGCTGCCGGAGAAGAGACCGCTGCGGGAGGCGTGGCACCGGGAGGCGCTGGCATTCTGCGCGGGCGCGGATCTGGTGTTTCTGGATCCGGATGTGGGGCTGTGCCCCGGAACGGGGCCGCGGACAGACGGGAAACATGTGCTGCGCACCGAGCTGGCGGACTACTGTCAGGCCGGCCTGGATGTGGTCTACTACTGCCACAGGGGGCGGCGTCCGGCGAAAGAATGGACGCAGTACGAGATGCTGCCCCTGGCGGACTGCCCGGACGCGCAGATGGCCGGCGTGGCTTTCCACCGGGGCTCTCAGAGATGCTATCTCTTCGTCCTGCACCGGGAGCGTGCGCAGGCGCTGGAAGAGGCGCTGGCGGACTTTGTGGAGACCGGGTGGCGGGATCTGTTCACGCGGGAGGACTTCGGTCGTCCTTGCGTTCCCGGGGAAAGCGTGATACAATGCCCTGCGGAAAACAGAGACGGGAGGCGCTGACATGGCACAGTATGTGAATACCGAGGCGTTTTTTGCGTGGTACCACCGGGTCAGCCGGGAGGATGCCGCGAACGAGGATCAGGTGCTGGATCAGGTGTTCCAGCAGTTTGTCAGGACCCGGAAGCTGGAGTACCGGCTGGACGCGGCGCACAGCGCCACGGGGCAGGATGAAGTGTATCCGTTCACCATGGAGCACCTGAACTGCTGCGGCGCGGACACGATCATCCTCACTTTCTAAAAGGGGATCGGGATGCTGATTCTGGGGATTGACCCGGGCTTCGCCATTGTGGGCTTCGGCCTCATCCGCTCGGAGGGCGGACAGCAGAGAGCCCTGCGCTGCGGCGCCATCACCACCGCGGCGGGGACGCCGCTTCCCACGCGCCTGGTGCGGATCGCGGATGATCTGGATCAGCTGCTGGCGGAGTTTCAGCCGGACGCCATGGCCATTGAGGAGCTGTTCTTCAACCGGAATGTGACGACGGGCATCAGTGTGGCCCAGGCCCGGGGCGTCATCCTGGAGACGGCGGAGCGCCGGGGGGTGCCCATCTTCGAGTACTCCCCGTCCCAGGTGAAGCAGGCGGTCGTGGGGTACGGAAAGGCGGAGAAGCACCAGGTGATGGAGATGACCCGGCAGCTGCTGCATCTGAAAGCCGTGCCGAAGCCGGACGACGCCGCGGACGCGCTGGCGGTGGCGCTGTGCCACGCCCGGTCCGCCACCTCGCTGCTGGCCCGCTGGGATTCCGCCCGGCCGGGCACGGGCCGGTACGAGACGAAGAAAGACTGAAGCGGTTCGGCGCTTCGCGGGAAGAGGGAGATCCATGCTTTATTATGTCAGCGGCGTTGTGGCGCATGTGGAGCCGTATCTGGCAGTCATCGACTGCGGCGGCGTGGGCTACGCGTGCCGCACTACCAGTTATACGATCTCTGCCCTGAAGCAGGGGGAGAAGGCGAAGCTGTTCACCTTTCTCAATGTCCGGGAGGACGCGCTGGAGCTGTACGGCTTTGCCACCACGGAGGAGCTCAACCTCTTCCAGCAGATGCTCTCCGTGTCCGGCGTCGGGCCGAAAGCGGCGCTGGCGATATTGTCCACGGGCACTCCGGCCAGTCTGGCGCTGTCCATCATCACCGGTGACGAGCGGGCGCTGACCCGGGCGCCGGGCGTGGGGAAGAAGATCGCCCAGCGGATCATTCTGGAGCTGAAGGACAAGCTGGCCCGGGGCCAGGACGCCTACGGCCTGGGCGAGAGCTACGGCGGAAGCGGGATGACGGTCATCCCGGAGAACAAGCTCTCCGAGGCCACCGCCGCGCTGTCCGTGCTGGGCTACAATCAGTCTGAGATCCGTGCGGTGCTGCGGGAAATTGATATGGAGAGCCTGAAAGTGGAGGAGATCATCCGGCAGGCCCTGAAGAAGATGAGCAAACCCTAAGCCGCGGCTGCCCCGCACGGCAGACGCCGGGAAGGAGGGAACAGGTTGAGCATCGACTACTCCAATGAGGAACTGAACGCGGAAGAATATGAGCCGCTGGTCACCACCTCCCTGACGAGAGAGGACGAGGGGGAATACTCCCTGCGCCCCAGGACGCTGGCGGAGTATATCGGCCAGGAGAAAGCGAAAGAGAATCTGGCGGTGTTCATCCAGGCCGCGAAGATGCGCCAGGAGCCGCTGGATCATGTGCTGCTCCACGGGCCACCCGGACTGGGCAAGACGACGCTCAGCGGGATTATCGCCAACGAGATGGGCGTGAATATCCGCATCACCTCGGGCCCCGCCATTGAGAAAGCGGGGGATCTGGCGTCGCTGCTGACGAATCTCCAGGAGAACGATATCCTGTTCGTGGACGAGATCCACCGGCTCAACCGGGCGGTGGAGGAGATCCTGTATCCGGCCATGGAGGACTACGCCATCGACATCATCATCGGCAAGGGGCCGGCGGCCAACTCCATCCGCCTGGATCTGCCCAAGTTCACACTCATCGGCGCCACGACCCGGGCCGGCCAGCTCTCGGCGCCCCTGCGTGACCGGTTTGGCATTACGCTTCGTCTGGAGCTGTACTCGCCGGAGGAGCTCCGGGAGATTGTCACGCGCTCGGCCGGCATTCTCCATGTGCCCATTGACCCGGAGGGCGCCATGGAGATCGCCCGGCGCTCCCGGGGCACGCCCCGGGTGGCCAACCGCATGCTGCGCCGGGTGCGGGATTTTGCCCAGGTGCGTGCGGGCGGCGTCATTACGAAAAAAGTGGCGGACGAGGCGCTGACGGAGCTGGAGATCGACCACCTGGGCCTGGACGCCATCGACCACCGCATGCTGCGCAGTATCATTGAGAACTACCACGGGGGGCCCGTGGGCCTGGAGACGCTGGCCGCCACCATCAACGAGGAGGCGGTCACCCTGGAGGATGTGTACGAGCCGTACCTGCTGCAGCTGGGATTTCTCACCCGGACGCCCCGGGGGCGGTGCGTCACGCCGAAGGCGTGCCGGCATCTGGGACTTCCGGTGCCGGGCAGCGCGGATCTGGATCAGATCAGCATGGACGACTGACCATTTTTGACATAAGTGAGGCAGAGCCTTATGGGAAAATTATTTGGAACGGACGGGATCCGCGGCGTGGTGAACGACGGGCTGGACGCGGAGCTGGCGTTCCGGGTGGGCCTGGCGGCCGCCCGGGTGCTCTCCGGGGAGAAGCGGGGCGAGAAGCTGCGCGTGACCATCGGGAAAGATACCCGGGTGTCCGGGGATCTGCTCAAGGGCGCCTTGGTGGCGGGGCTGTGCTCCGCCGGGGCGGATGTGCTGGATCTGGGCACCATCCCCACGCCGGCGGTGGCCTGGGCCGCCGTGGAGTACCGGGCGGACGCCGGCATCGTGATCTCCGCGTCCCACAACCCGTTTGAGTACAACGGCATCAAGGTGTTTAACGGCAGCGGGTTCAAACTCTCGGACGACCTGGAGGATGAGATCGAGCAGATTGTCCTCTCCGGAGCCGCCGGCGTGGAGCGCCGAACCCGCGGGGGCATCGGCAAGGTGTTCTACATGGCGGAGAAAGCCGTGGACGACTATGTGGATCACCTGGCGGGCACTGTGGAGGAGGATCTGCGGGGGATGCACATCCTCGTGGACTGCGCCAACGGCGCGTCGTACACCACGGCCGCCAGGGTCTTTGACCGCTTCCACAGGCTGCGCACGGATGTGATCAACGCGGATCCGGACGGGCTGAATATCAACCAGGAGTGCGGCTCCACCTGTCTGGACAGCCTCATCGCCATGGTGAAGGCGGGCGGGTATGACCTGGGCCTGGCCTTCGACGGCGACGCGGACCGCTGCCTGGCGGTGGACGAGCACGGCGAGGTGGTGGACGGGGATCAGATCATGGCCATCTGCGGCGGGGAGATGCAGCGCCGGGGCGCCCTGAAAGGGGACACCATCGTGGCCACCGTCATGTCCAACCTCGGCCTGCGGCTGTTCGCCCGGGAGCGCGGCATCCAGTTCATCGCCACGGCCGTGGGGGATCGGAATGTGCTGGAGCGGATGCTGGAGTGCGGCTATAATCTGGGCGGCGAGCAGTCCGGCCACACCATCTTCCTGGACTATGCCACCACGGGCGACGGGGAGCTGACCGCCCTGCAGCTGCTGCAGGTGATGTCCCGCTCCGGCCGGTCGCTCTCGGATCTCGCCTCCGTGTGCAAAAAGTACCCCCAGGTGCTTTTGAATGTTCCGGTGCGGGATAACGACCACAAAGCTGCAATCATGGCAGATCCCGGACTCGCGGAGCGGATCGCCCGGGAGGAGGATCGGCTCCACGGCGAGGGCCGCATTCTGGTGCGCCCGTCCGGCACGGAGGCGCTGGTGCGCGTCATGGCGGAGGGAAAAGACCCGGATCTGGCCCAGACCTGCGTGGATCATTTGGCGAATTACATAAAAAGCCTGTGAGATCTCGAAAAATTCTTCCATAGTTTGTACAAAGTTGTTGACAACCCGAAATTTTCCTTTATAATAGTCTCGTCGGAGTTGTAAATCGAGCTGTGAATGCAAACCAGGGTCGTGTCTGACACGCTGTGGTATCTCGGTTACAAGCGCAGCGTGTCCGTCGTCAGCGGGACTGAAAGGTGAAAGTCTGCTGTCATTTGGTGCAACTCTTCCGTCATGGCGGTTCCAGCGTGAGCTGAGCGCATATAACATGAACCCAGGAATCACGGTAAAACCGGTCTGGGCAAAAGAGTCAAAGAGAGGGAAAGTATCATGTACGAAGACAAGACACTGGTTTGTAAGGAATGCGGCGCTGAGTTTGTGTTCACCGCCGGCGAGCAGGAGTTCTATGCGGAGCGGGGCTTCCAGAACGAGCCTCAGCGCTGCAAGGCCTGCCGCGACGCGCGCAAGAACGCCACACGCGGGCCCCGCGAGTACTTCACCGCGGTCTGCGCGGCGTGCGGCGGTGTGGCAAAGGTTCCTTTCGAGCCCAAGACCGACCGGCCCGTGTACTGCAGCGACTGCTTCGCCAAGATGCGCGAGCAGCAGCGCACCTGAGTAACCGGAATCTGCCGCCGGTTCGTCCCGCTTTGGACGCGGCGGCCGCTGCCGGATGACAGTGCGGCAAACAAAGAGCAGCCATATCTGGAACGCAGGTCTGGATATGGCTGTTTTTCTGCCTGCGCCGGGAGATCGCCCGGCCGGGCCACTGGGGGAGAATGCCATGAGAAAGACGATTCCGTTCGGCATTGCCATGGGCGGGCTGCTGTGCGCGTACGCGGTGCTGGGCTACTCGTTCGTGCCCTTTCACGGGCTGACGCGCTGGCCGCTGGTTCTGTTTATCATCGGCGCCGCTGTGATCATCGGCTCCGGCCTGGCGCTCAAGCAGTATGTTCTGCCGCTGCTCACGCTGGCGGGCTATGTGGGCGGCTTCGTACTGGGTATGGCGGTGCAGCCTGACAGCGGCGTGAACACCGCCATGCTCCGCCTGGTGTGGACCGCCGTCTTCGCCGTGGGGATTGTGGCGGGCGCCGGGATTGAGGTGCTGCTGCGCCGCCGGAAGGCGAAGAAAGAGGCGAAGCAGGCGGAAATTGCGGAAAAAAACTGAATTTCCATTGAAAACGGAGCCGGGATGCGCTATACTGGTTCCATCATCAATTGCACTGGAGGTTACCTGTTATGATTCCCATCACCAAGGAACCGATTACGAAAGACACCGTAATCGGCGATATTCTGGATTTCGCGCCGCAGACGGCGCCCGTGTTCCTGTCCATCGGGATGCACTGCCTGGGCTGCCCGGCCTCCCGCGGAGAGACGGTGGAGCAGGCGTGCATGGTGCACGGCGTGGATGTGGACGATCTGCTGGAGAAGGTCAACGCCCTGGCGAAGTCCGAGGAGTAAGACACACGGGAAGATCCGGAGCGGAGCGATCCGTTCCGGATTTCTTTGTGCGGAGGGTGACGATGGACAGACCGGTACAACTGACGCCCCGGCTGGAGACGGCGGCCCGCCTGGTGCCGCCGGGGGCCCGCCTGGCGGATGTGGGCACGGATCACGCGCTGCTGCCGGTGTGGCTTTTACAGCGCGGCCGGATTGAGCGGGCCATCGCGTCGGATCTGCGCCGGGGGCCCCTGGATCGGGCGCGGGAGACGGTGGAGCGGTACGGCATGGCGGATCGCGTGGATCTCCGCCTGTGCGACGGCCTGGCCGGCATCCGGCCGGAGGAGACGGATACGGTGGTGCTGGCCGGCATGGGCGGCCTGACCATCGCCGGCATTCTGGAAGCGGCGCCCTGGACGGCGGACGGCGTCCACACCCTCATCCTCCAGCCCATGAGCGCCCGGCCGGATCTGCTCCGGTGGCTGCCGGAGCACGGATACCGCCTGGAGGAGCAGCGCCTGGCCCGGGAGGGAGACCGGCTCTATGCCGTGCTCACCGTCCGGGGCGGAGCCATGGCGCCTCTGGAGGACTGGGCGTGTCTCACGGGGCCGGTGTGCCCGGAGGATCCGGAGTGGGGCGCGTACGCGGAAGATCAGGTAAGGCGGCTCCGGCGGAGGATGGCGGGACTGGCACACGCCGCGGATCCGGCGGTTCGGGCGGACCGCGAGCGGCTGGCGGCGCTGTGCGCGCAGCTGGAGCTGCGCAAGAAGGAGTGGTTACAATGGCAACGGTAAATGACATCTATGAGTTTCTGGACAGCAAGGCCCCGTTTGACTCCCAGATGGGGTTTGATAACGCCGGGTTCCTGGTGGGCAGGGGAGACCGGCATGTGGATCGGCTGATCATCGCCCTGGATATCACCTCCGAGGTGATTGAGGAGGCCGCGGAGGAGGGTGCGCAGCTCATCGTCTCCCACCACCCGGTGATCTGGGAGCCGGCGAAGTCCGTGACGGACGAGACCATTCTGGGCCGGAAGCTGCTGACCATGGCGGAGCACGGCATCGCGGCCATCTGCGCCCACACGAACCTGGACGCGGCGTACGGCGGCGTGAACGACGCGCTGGCCGCCGCGCTGGATCTGGAGTATGTGGAGCTGCTGAAAGTATACGGCGCCTATGAGGACGGCATGCCCTACGGCATTGAGCGCATCGGGACGCTGACCGGCGGGCCGGCGAATGTGGAGGAGTTTGCCGCGTTTGTGAAGGAGCGGCTCGGCTCCCACGGCGTGCGCTATGTGGACGCCGGCAGGCCGGTGAGCCGGGTGGCCGTGGGCGGCGGCAGCTGCTCAAGTTCCCTGTATGACGCCGTGGAGGCCGGATGCGACACTTTCGTCACCGCGGATGTGAAATACGACCCGTTCCTGGAGGCGAAGGAGCTGGGGATCAACCTCATCGACGCGGGACACTATCCCACGGAGAATCTGGTGTGCTCCGTGCTGGAGGGCTGGCTGCGGGAGGCGTTCCCGGAGGTCCGGGTGACGCAGTCCCTGCGGCACAGGGAAGTTTTTTCCTGTTTGTGACGCTCCGCCCCTTGCTTTTTCCGGGGAAATCGGGTAAACTTGCTGTCAGCGAAACACAGGAAGGGGAGCAGTACGATGTCCGGTCATTCCAAATGGCATAATATCCAGAAGACAAAGGGCGCGGCGGACGCGAAGCGTTCTCAGGCTTTTACGAAGGTAGCCCGCGAGATTATCGTGGCCGTCAAGACGGGCGGCAGCGGCGATCCCAACAACAACTCCCGCCTGGCCACGGCAATCGCCAAGGCGAAAGCGGTAAATATGCCCAATGACAATATCAAGCGCACCATTGACCGCGCCCTGGGCTCCGGCAACGCCGACACCTACGAGAGCGTGACCTATGAGGGCTACGGGCCCTGCGGCGTCGCCGTGATTGTGGAGGCGCTGACGGACAACCGCAACCGCACGGCCTCCGATGTGCGCCACGCCTTTGACAAGTTCGGGGGGAACCTGGGCGCCACCGGCTGCGTGTCCTGGTCCTTTGACCGCAGGGGCGTCATCGTCATCGACAACGAGGACGGGGATCTGGACGAGGACAAGGTCATGGAGGACGCGCTGGAGGCCGGCGCGGACGATATCCAGGCGGACGGCAGCGTCTTCGAGATCCTGACGGATCCGGACGCGTTCCCGGCGGTCACCAGTGCGCTGGAGGGCATGGGATACACTTTTGTGTCCGCCGGCGTGGAGATGGTGCCCCAGAACTATGTGACCGTGGAGGGCGAGGAGAATCTGAGGAATCTGGAGAAGCTCATCGATCAGCTGGAGGACAGCGACGATGTGCAGAATGTCTTCCACAACTGGGATCAGGACTGAGACGAAAAGACCGCACGGCGCGAGCCGTGCGGTCTTTTGGCGCAAGTAAGCCTGTAAGCCGGGTTCTGTCCTTTAAGACAGCCATCTATCTCGACCTGCCGTTGCCGACAGGCTCCAGCCACCTCCCCGGGGAGGCCGGGCCGGCCGTGTTCCCCTCCGCGGTGTTGCTCCGGGATAGAGTTTACAGCGATGGTCTGTTCCCAGCCATCGGGTGAGCTCTTGCCTCGCCTTTCCACCTTTTCCGCCCTCCGGAACGGAGGGAGGTAGTCTGTTTCTGTTGCACTTTTCCTGGGGTCGCCCCCGGCGGGTGTTACCCG
>CAYRAG010000043.1:0-14581 GCA_964422185.1 uncultured Oscillospiraceae bacterium | reverse complement strand
GCGGTGCGGGTTTGTCTGTCGGCGGTTGCATCATTCTCCCGTCTGGTATGGGGGCTGTGAGGGTACGGGATCCGGAAGAGCGGTCTGGGCCTTGTGGCACCTCTTCCCTGCCGCGGCGTGCGGTGTCGCAGAGAGCGGAAAAAAATCAGCTGCCGCGCACCGTGAGATGCGGGACAGCTGACGAGCAGAGAATCGCGGACTGCGGAGAGGGAACCTGTGGGATTCAGGAGACGGGAACGGGGACGCCCTGGAAGAAGACGGCTTTCAGGGACAGATCCGGGTTCAGGATGGCGAGGCGGGCTTCCTTGCCCGGCTCGAGGGATCCGACGCGGTGGTAGATGCCCAGGACTTTCGCGGGGTTTACACAGGCGGCGCGGACGGCGTCTGCCAGCGGGATGCCAAAGGATACGGCGTTGCGCAGGCAGCGCATCAGATCGGTGGCGGAGCCGGCCAGCGTGCCGTCCGGCAGGGTGGCTCTCGCGCCGCGCACGGTCACCTCCTGGCCGCCCAGCATATATTCCCCGTCCGGCATACCGGTGGCGCGCATGGAGTCGGAGACCAGGATGACCCGGTCTGCCCCGAACATTCTGAATACGGCGCGGACGACGGACGGATGGATGTGGATGCCGTCGCAGATCAGCTCTACCCGGCAGTCCGGGCTGTCCAGCGCGGCGCCTACCACGCCGGGCGCTCTGTGGAGAAACGGCTCCATGGCGTTGAAGAGATGGGTCACCTGTTTTGCGCCCTGGCGGAACGCTTCCATGGCCGTGTCGTAGTCCGACTGGGTGTGGGCCAGGGAGACCACCGCGTCTCCGGACGCCTGGCGGATAAATTCCATGGCGCCGGGCAGTTCCGGCGCGACGGAGACCAGGCGGACGAGGCCTCCGGAGGCCTGGTTCAGACGGCGGAATAGCCGGATGTCCGGCGCACGCAGCCACGCGCCGTTCTGGCCGCCTTTCTTCGCCTCGGACAGGAACGGGCCCTCCAGGTTGATGCCCACCAGTTCTGCGCCGTTTGTGCCGGAGGCATGGTACTCTGCCGCCGTGCGGCAGGCTGCGGCCAGCGCGTCTTCTTCCAGCGTCATGCCGGCGGGGCAGATTTGGGTGACGCCCCGGGACAGCTCGTACTCCGCCATGGTGCGCAGTCCCGCGCCGTCTCCGTCGGAGAAGTCCGCGCCGCGGCAGCCGTGGAAATGCAGGTCGGTGAGGCCGGGGATCACATAACAGCCGGCGGCGTCGTAAACCTCCCAGTCTGTGCTCACCGGGGTAAGCAGGGAGCCCTGGAAGCACACATCCCGGGTCAGGAAGCCGAGCTCCGGATCGAATACCTGGGCATGGATAATCTTCATAAATCTGCGCGTCACGCGGCGGGAGCCGGAGGCGGCGTGCGCTGTCACTTCCTTTTTGAGAAAATCCGGGTACCGGGCGGTCTGCGCGGAGAGCGTGTTCGGCCGTTGCCGTGAAACCGGGACAGACCGTGTCTCCGCACGGGGCGCCGGGCCGGGCTTCTTCCGCACACCGCACGGCCGGACGGCGCACGGGGATCGGGAGGAAGAGTCGATTCTGCCCCGGGGTCAGGCAGGGTCAGACAGGGGTACGGGACGGAACCACTCCCCTGCGGGTAAGGCCGGAGAGGGCCGCACGATCCGCCACCAGAATGACATCCGGGTGCAGCTGCAGGATGGAGGCGGGCAGCCGCGGGGTCACCGGGCCGGCGAACGCCTGGGCGAGAATCTCGGATTTTTCCGGGCCGCTGGCCGCCAGCAGGACGCGCTTCGCCCCCATGATGTTCTGGATCCCCATGGTGATGGCCTTCCGGGGCACCATGTCCGGGTTCTCGAAGAACCGGGAGTTCACCTTGCGGGTGTTCTCGTCCAGCACCGCCACATGGGTGACGGAGTCGAAGCTGCCGCCGGGCTCGTTGAAGCCGATGTGGCCGTTTCGCCCAATGCCCAGAAGCTGCAGATCGACGCCGCCCAGACTCTCGATGAGCGCGTCATAGCGCAGGCACTCCTGTTCCGGATCCTCCGCCATGCCGTCCGGCAGATGCAGATTCTCCGGCAGGGCGTCGATGTGCTCGAACAGGTGCATGCGCATGAATGCGTGGTAGCTCTGGGGGTCGTCCGGGGCCAGGCCCACATACTCGTCCAGGTTGACCGTGCGCACGCCGGCGAAGCTCAGGTATCCTTCCCCGCACCAGCCGGACAGCATGCGGTACGCCCCCACGGGGGTGGAACCGGTGGCCAGGCCGAGGACGCAGTCCGGTTTCGCGGAGATATAGTCCGCGATGAGCTCCGCGGTTTTGCGGCTCATGTCCTCATATACTTCTGTCTGATAGATTCTCATTGCGATCTTCCTTATCCATAGCGAAGCCCCGCCGCCTGGAACCTGCTTTCAGGAGTGGACAGGCTGCAGCGGCGGGGACGGGTTCCCCGGGGTTTAAGTCCGGCGGCTGAGACGGCCGCGCCGCGTCAGTTGAGCGGCGCACGCCGGTTGTTGACACAGGTGACGGCCATGTTGCGGATGTACTGGTCGTAGTTTGTGTTGAGAAGAGCGGTGAACAGGGCGTCCACCACATTCAGGGTGGAGATCCGGCTGGACATGCCGCCCAGGCGGTCCCAGCTCTCGCTGGCGTCCACGCAGAGGGTGTACTGGCTCAGGCGGGCGACAGAGTTGGTGGTGGAGGAGGTCAGGGCCACCGTGGGAACACCCCGGCGGCGCAGCTCCTGGGCCACCTCGATGATGTCGTCCGTCTCGCCGGTATACGAGATGAGAAAGCCAAGGGCGGTCTCATCGCAGGTCTTCGCCCGCATCAGCATGGACACGCGGTCGCTGAACGCCGTGGAGTTGATCTTCAGCCGCAGGCACTTCAGCGCGGCGTCCTCCGCCACCACATGGGACGGGCCGACGCCGTAGAAGTCGATGCGCTGGGCGGCGGCCATGAGACTGACCACTTTCTCCAGCGTGGGCTCCGAGATGATCCGGCTGGTCTCCATGATGGAGGTGGCGTTCTGCTCGGATACTTTCAGGAGGACATCCGCCACGGAGTCGTACCGGCTGACGGGCACCCGGTCGCCGCTTTTCAGGATGTCCTGGTTGCTGAAGTTATCCTGCGCGGCGGACAGGAGCAGCCGGAAGTCGGTATAGCTCTCCACGCCGAGTTTCCGGCACAGGCGCTTGACCGTGGTGGTGGAGGTGAAAGACTTCTCCCCCAGCTCCACGATGCCCATATTGCACACTTCCTGGTAGTTGCTGAGAATAAAGTCTACGACATGGCGCTCCGACGGGGAGAGATCCTTGATCTCGGCCATTTGAACCAGAATGTTGCCCATTGCGACTCTCCTCTCATGGGGCGGATCGGAAAGGGGCTGATGACGGAAAAGGCTTCAGCGGCTGCCCGGTCGGGCTCCATCCACGGGACGGGGGGCCGTCAGAGCTTTTCGTCGGTAAAGATACCCAGGATCATGTCCGCGATCTCCTGCTCCCGCTCGCCCTCTACCGTGACGGTGATGGTATCGCCCTGTTTGACCTGCAGGGCCATGATCGCGAACATGCGCTTCGCGTCCGCCTCTTTTTCTCCGAACTTAATGGTGATTTTCGCGTCCTGAAAGGGCTTGACCGCCTTGACGACCAGGCCCACCGGGCGGGCATGGAGCCCCATCTCGTCATGGACACAATAATCAAACGATACCATGTTTCGGCATCTCCCTTGGTTTACTGGCGCTCCAGGGCGGTTTCGTCCTCCAGCGCTTCTTCTATCCTACCCGCATAGCTGGTATTTTTCAAGTTTTTTCCGGCGCGTTTCAGATAAATCCTCGTCTTGCCGCTGTCCCCGGAAAAGTGGTACAGGATGGCGATGCGGTACTGCAGGATGCCGCGCTGGACGGGATCCTCCGTCTGGCCGGCCTGTTTCGTCAGCTCCGGCAGCAGACCGGTGTCCCGGTCCAGGAACACCCCGATGATCTGATCCGCGTCCTGCAGGATCTTCTGATACGACTCCTCCTTGTCCGCCTTCGTCTTCTTCAGCAGGCCGGCGAGTTTCTCCCGGCTTGCCAGCGCCTCCTCCCGATCCCGGACGGAGACGAAGTACGAAAGGCGCTGCTGGCAGAATTCCAGCTGATCCCTCGGGGGCAGGCGCATGCCGTCCAGCTGCCGGATGGTGTCCCGGATCTTCTCCTCCTGCCCGGTGGCCATATAGCCCTCCAGCCGGAGCAGCAGCAGTTCCGAGCGCCGGAACAGCAGACGGAAGCGTTTGTTGTTCTCCAGGCGCTCCAGATAGAGATCCGGGGCGCGGCGGAACAGCTCTTTCAGCTCCCTCTCCGTACTGGAGCGCAGGCCGGTCAGCAGGCGCAGCAGCACGAAGATCAGCACCATCATGACGATGGTGAAGATCAGGATCCATCCTCCCCCGCTGAACCGTTTCTCCGGCACCTCACCCTCACTCCTTCGGAGGGTACATCAGGATGGTCTCCCGGGTGACATCGCAGGCCATCTCCGCCAGCTCCCGGGCGGACAGCTCCAGATTAAACGAGATCTCCGAGAAAGCGGAGGTGTTGATGCCGGCCACCACAGCCCAGTCCGGGTGCTCGCTGCACAGCACGGCCGCCGTGCGGAACGGGGAGCCTCCGGCCAGGTCGCAGACGAACAGCACCGGGTCGTCCCCGATCTCCGCCAGCACCTCGTTGAAGTGGCCCTGGAGAATCTCCAGGGAGTCCTCCTCGTTAAAGTCCACAAAATAGAAGCCATCCAGCTCCCCCACCAGCATGGCCAGATTTCGTTTCATGGCGGTGGCGTAGCCGGCGTGGCCGGTGACAATTACTTTAGTCATGTCCCATGCTCCTCTCTCCCGCGGAGTAAAACACGGACGCGGGCGGGGCGGCCGCCGCCCCGCCCGTGAAGGTGTGGTTACATATTGGAGTTGTCGAATACGGCGCGGCGGTAATCCGCGTACACCTCGTGCATATAGTCCTTTGGGACTTCCGTCACATTGGGGGACACGAAGATGAACATCTCGTGGCCCAGTTCCTGCAGACGCAGCGCCGTCTCAGAGGCGATGGACTGCGCGATGGCAATCGCCGCGATGGTGGATGAGGCGCCCACTTTCTGGTGGTAGCCGGGGATGGCCACCAGGGCGTCCTCCAGGGGGCAGCAGTTGTCAATGAGGATATCCGCCACATCGCCCAGCTTGTTGCCGGAGGAATGATCCGGGCGGGCGTGCTTATAGTTGTCTCCGCTGGTGACGGCGATCACTTTCAGACCCCGTTCCCTGGCGTACATGGCGGCCTCGACAGGCGCGGCGTTCAGCCCGCCGTGGGAGAAGACAATCATCACCTCTCCCTCCTGCAGATTGTAGCTTTGCAGGAAGTTGGCAATATAGCCCTCCTGCCGCTCGATCCACAGCAGCTCCCGCGCCCCGCCGGGCCCGATGACATTATGCCACATCAGGCGGGGATCCATCAGGGGATGCCAGCCCACGACACCGCCGTAGCGGGGGAAGACATCCTGGATGGGCAGCACGCTGTGGCCGCTGCCGAACAGGTGAACCAGTTTGCCTGAGTGGATGGTGGCGGCGCACAGATCCGCGGCCGCCCTGATATTTTCCGATTGCTCCCTGTCGATCCTGTCGATGACCTCCAGGATTTTCGTCAGATATTCCAGCTGAGCCATAATGATTTCCTCCTTTGGAATCTCACGCAAAGCGGCGACTTAACTGTCCCGTTTTTACGCAAACGCGCCGATGACAGGAATATAGCCGATTGCGGTCAGAACGGCCGCCAGAGCCAGGATCAGACCCATGATCATCAGCGGGCTCCAGTTTTTCTTGGTGTACAGGTGGTACACCCCCAGCGTCAGAGCCAGAGGGACGATGCCCGGGAACACGCTGTTGAGCAGGTTGTCCAGGTTGAACACAGAGATCGTGCTTTGGACATAGGTGCCGGTGGCCTCGTCGAAGACCTGGGCCGCCGTCTTGATGTCGATGTTCAGGGTGCAGGTGACGAAGCTGGCCGTCAGGGCGCCCACCACAATCAGGCCCAGGATGGAGACCGCCTGCATGATGCGGTCCAGCTGGCCTGAGGCCATGAACCTCTGAATTCCCTCCAGGCCCGCCTTATAGCCCAGGTTGAACAGCTTCCAGCTGAGCAGGCAGGTGCCCGCGGGGTAGATGATGATGTAGATGATGGCGCCGACCCAGGGCGCGCTGGGAATCGCGTTGGCGATGGACAGGCAGATGGTCAGCAGCATGGGGATAATGGTGGCAACCCACAGGGAGTCGCCGATGGCGGAGGTGGGGCCGATGAGGGCGACCTTCGTCTCCGCGATGGCCTCCGCGCTGCCGTTTCCGTTGGCCAGCTGCTCCTCCATGCCGATGGCAATGCCGTTGCAGATGGAGCCCACCTGGGACTCGGTGTTGAACAGCGTGATGTGGCGCAGCAGCGCCGCCGCACGGTCCTCTTTCGTATCATACAGCTCCTCAATGACAGGAGCCATGGACTGGCCGAACGCCATGCCGAGCATGGTTTCCGCCTGCTGAGAGCAGCCGTTCCAGAAGAACCAGTTCAGGAAAGAGCGTTTCAGAGTGCTTTTACTGACCGTTTTCATTGTGAGACAGCCTCCTCTCTTGTCTCTTTCTCGCCCATGACGAAGTAGCAGATGACCGCTACGATGGCGGCGATGACCGCCACCGCCATGGTGGACAGACCGAGATAAGTGACCATGACGAAGCCGCCCAGGAAGATAGCCCAGTGAACCCCCTTCTTCACCAGGAAGGAGAGGATGATGCCCATTCCGAGGGCAGCCATCATGCTTCCGAACGCGGAGATGCCGGTGACGAACCAGGCGGGGATGTTAATGCCGGTCGCCGTGCCCGCGACGCGGATGGCGGAGAGCACCACCACCGCCGGGACGAAGCGGCAGATAAAGCCGATGGTCTGGCCGCCGATGACATTGGGCATCCACATGTGTTTGGTATCTCCGGCCTCCGCGACCTTGTTGGCCCACCGGTTGACGAACACATCCAGCGCATAGTGGATGTTCCACATCGTGCCGCCTACCACGCCGCCGATGCCGGCTCCGGTGAAGGCCAGGCCGATCAGCGCGGCCTCATCGCCCACCGTGGCCCGCAGGGCAATCGCCATCGCGGTGCCGATATAGGTGGCGTAGGACAGATCCCACGCGACGGCGCCGCCGGGGGTGACATTGGCGAGGTACGCGATCTGCAGAGGGATGCCAACCAGCATTGCCGTTTTCAGGTCACCCATGATCAGGCCCACCACGAACGCCGCGATCAGCGGCCGCCCGAGGGTGTACCAGCCGATGGTGTTGCCTACAATTGACCCGATCGAGCCCAGATAGATAAACAGCGCGATCAGGATCACCTGAAGAATGCTCATGAATCTGTAACCTCCCATTCTCTGCAAGATATTTTCTCAGGGCACCCGCCCTGAACGGAAAGGCGCCGTGCTCAGAGCTTGATGCTCTTGCGCATTTCCGGCCACTCCCGGGCCGGGGACTTCGGCACGGTCTGGTAGACCAGCCGGACGCCGTCGGCGCTGACGGCGTCAAACAGGCGGATGTCCTCCTCGCTGGCGAAGAACACGCTGCCGCCGCCCTTGGTCAGATTGAACTTCGTATCCGGCCGTTTCGCGGCATTGCCAATGATGACCAGCTCGCACTGTTTCAGCTCCTCCCGCAGTCTGGCCAGATCCTGCGGGAAGCGGGTGATGAACAGCCGGTTGCCGTCGCTCTGCTGCGGGAAGATCTTCTTCGCGTCCTCCATGGTGACGATGCTCACCTTGTACTGCTTCGGCACCCCCATGAGCATAATGGACTGCAGCGTCTTGTTGGTAGCCAGCGCGTCGTCAATGGCCACGATCTCCGCGATTTTCAGATGTCCGCACCATGCGGTGACGATCTGCCCGTGGATCAGGCGGTCATCGATTCGGAAATAATTCAGCCCCATCGTGCTGCCTCCTTTCCAGCGGTACCCCCGCCTTACTGACGCCATTGTAGCATCGTCCCCCGGGAGTGGCAAGCGATTGACTGATTCTGTCAATAATTAACATACAAACCCCGGGTTTCGCCTTGATCATTTGTATATATGTGCTAAAATACTTCCCGGAGACCCATCCGTCCGGGCGGGTCTCCCGGGAATGGAACTTCCCGGAATGGAGGGACTGGCATGAAAAAAATACCCCTGTCCTCCCCTGCCGTCCGCCGCGCCTGCGTCATCGTGGACGCCCTGATGGCCGCGCTGGCGGCCGTGTGGCTGGCGCTGGCGTTCTCGTGGCTGGCGGTGGTCGCGGCGGCCGCGCTGGCCGTCCTTCTGGGCTTCTACACCGTCCAGGTGTTCCGCTGCGCCGTCCTTTACGACCCGGACGCGAAGATCGTCACGCTGCGGGGCATGGGCGGGGATCGGGTGGAGGTGTCCGCCGCCGCGGCGGTGTGCACCAGGGAGACCGCCCTGCGCAACCAGACCACCCGGATCATCTCCGTGGAGGACGCGGACGGCGTGGAGATCACGGCCATCCCCACCCTGATCACCGTCAACAGCGGGTACGGGGCGGAAGTCCCGGCCAGAGCGCTGGCGGAGGCCATGGGCGTGGCTTTCCGGCCCACGGTGGATCCGGCGCTCTACGACCGCGCCGCCAGACGCGCCGCCCGGGAAAAGGCGAAACGGGAGAAGAGGCGCAGACGCGGAGAGCCGGAGCCGCTGCCCGGCGGGACGGCCGAATCCGCCGGGCCGGAGATCAACTACGACGAGCTGGACGACGAGCCGGACGGCAGCGGGGACGCGTAGAAGAAAAGCCGGAGGCGCGAAGCCTCCGGCTCATAGCCCGGCTAATCTGTACAGGTTCGCCCCGGGCGCTGTTCCGGGAAGAAAGTGTCATTCCACCCCCCGCACCCCGCGGTATCCGGCGCAGGGAGGGAGTCCCGAGCCTCCTGCGCGGCCCCGAATCCTGCCGGGTACCGGCCGGGATCCGCGGCGCATTTTCCCCGGGGATCCGTTTCTGCCCCGGGCGGGGAGATGAGACTGACCACGGCCGCCAGCGTCTCCCGCGGGCCGCCGCTCGGATCCATGGTGAGAAAGGAGAAGAGCCGGTGCTCGATTTGGTTCCACTTCCAGGTGCCCGGCGGGAAACGGGACACATGGATCTCCAGACCCGTCTCATTTGCCCACTCCTGCAGCTTCCCGTTCCAGAGACGGCTGCCGCCGCCGTCTACCGTGAGAAACAGTTTTTTCGCGTCCGGAAAGCGTGCTCTCCCCATGAGATCCCACCAGCAGCGGACGCTGTGAACCGCAAACGCGGCGGTCTCCTCCGTGAAATCCGCACGGACAAATCCCCTGTCTCCGGCGAGGTCGGACAAATCGTCCGGGGCGGGGTCTGAACGATCCGGGTTCACGATCAGAAGCGGCGGCCTTTCCGGGCGGTGCTCCCCGCCGGTCTGTTCTATTTTCCGGAGGTCCACGGAGAGGACAGGGTCTCCCTCCCTCAGGAAGCGCCCGCTTTTCCCGCGGATGTACTGAAACTGGCTGTCCCCGTCCGGCCCCGGCCTGCCTGACGGTTTTTGAGTTCGCTGGAATCCCTTGTCTTCCAGCAGTTTCCTGACGGTGACATAGTTGACCCGGATGCCTTTCTCCGCCAGCGCGTCCGCGAGATTACGCAGACTCCCGGCAGTCCAGCACAGCGGGCTTCCCGGGTCTTCCATGGGGTTGCCGTGAAGCAGGAGCAGCAGCGCGTCCCTGATCCCCGGACAGGTCTCCTCGATGCGCTTCCTGCCGGCACCGGGGGCCCTGACCGGTATGGCGCCGTGCGTTGCCGGCCTGGCCCGCGGGTCTGTCTCCCCATTCAGGGCTTCCGCTTTTCCCCGGGTGATGGTTGTCCGGGAAACACCGGTGAGATCGCTCAGCTCGCTCACCCCGCCGTAGCCGAGGCACTGAGAAAACGCGCCCAGAAAGATCCGGCGCTGTGCTTCGTCCAGAACCGGCATCATGGCGCCCACCAGATGCATCTCTTCCTGTGTCATGCCGCCGCACCCCCGGGAGACATTGTACCATGACGGGCGGCAGGACTCAAACGGTTTCGTGCCGCAAATCCTCACCGATCTCTGAGCTGGCGGAGCAGATCCCACAGCGCCCCGGTGTTGTTGTCGCAGGTGACAATCCGGCACATGTCCCGCAGCGCCGGCACGGCGTTCTCCGGGCAGGCCGGGATATCCGACAGCTGCAGCATGGGCAGGTCGTTGAAGTAGTCCCCGATGCACACCAGCGTCCGATCCTCCAGACCGGCGGCGTGCCGGGCCAGGCGGATCCCCTCCGCCTTGCTCACGGCGCGGTCCACCATCTCCAGGTACCGGGGGCTGGACTGGGTGGCCGTCATCAGGGCGGCGGAGGGCAGAAGCGCCGTCTCCCGTTTTAAGTCCTCCATGCCCGGGCCCCCGGGCGGCAGGACATACACCGCCTTGATAAAGCGGTCCTCCGCCAGAAACTCCTCCACCCGCAGCGGCAGCCGGTCCCAGTCCCCGATGGGCTCGTCCTTCTCCGGCACGCCGAAAGTGACCTGGTAGATCTCCTCCGCGTCCGCGGCCACCAGCCAAACATCCCGGTGGGAGAGGACATAGGCGGCGCACTCCTCCTTGTAGGACGCGGGAAGGGGGAACCGGCGCAGCACGCGTCCGGCCAGGGCGTCATAGACCACCGCGCCGTTGCCGCACACCAGGGGGCAGCGGAATGTCACGCCCGGGAAAAAGCGCATGATATCCTGCGCCTCCCGGCCGCTGGCCACGGAGAACACCCCGCCGGCTTCGGTAAACGCCAGAATCGCCTCCAGATTCCGCGCCGGCAGATACGGTCCCCTGTCCCAGTCCGTGAGGGCGGTGCCGTCCATATCCGTATAGATGAGCAGTTCGTTCTCTTTCATGTCTGTCATTATACCCCGGCGCCGCTCCCCCTGTCCACGGGATCCGGCGGACCAAATCCGGTAAATTTTGCCGCCATTCGTCCGCGCCGGCGTTCCTGCGCCGTGCTATAATGGCGGCGGAGCGAAATCGCGCCCCGGACGGGGCGCGTGGGATGAAATCAACACAGAACAGGAGGGGCTTGCTATGCTGAGAGGAGTCGCCGCGTCCGCGGGCGTGGCCATCGCGGAACTGTACCGGCTGGAGGAGCCGGATCTGTCCGTCACCAGGATCTCCGGGCTGGACAAGGGGGCCGAGCACGCGCGGTATGACGACGCCGCCGCCCAGGCGCTGAAAGAGCTGGACAGCCTGTACGAGCGGGCGTGCGAGACGGACGAGAAGACCGCCCAGGTCTTCGACATCCACCGCATGATGCTGGACGACCCGGACTTCTGCGAGGGCGTGGAGGGGATTCTGGAGGAGGGCGTCAACGCGGAGTGGGCCGTCCGGGCCACCGCGGACACGCTGGCCGATCTGTTCCGGGGGATGGCCGGGGACGAGTACATGCAGGCCCGGGCCGCGGATGTGCTGGATGTGGCCGGCCGGCTCATCCGGATCCTGAAGGGGATCCCGGACACCGACACCCGGTTCGACCGCCCGGTGATTGTGGCGGCGGAGGATCTGCTGCCCAGCCAGACCGTGCGCCTGGACAAGACCATGGTGGCCGGTTTCCTCACCCGGCACGGATCCGTCACCTCCCACTCCGTCATCCTGGCCCGGACGCTGGGCATCCCCTGCGTGGTGGGCATGGAGTCCGATTTCGACCAGCTGCCCCTGACCGGCCTGGCCGCCATGGACGGCAGCACCGGCGAGGTCGCGCCGGATCCGGACGAGGAGACCCTGAAAGACTTCCGGGCCAGGCAGGCCGCGTTTCTCGAGGACAGGGCCGCCCTGGAGGAGTACCGGAACCGGGAGGCCGTCACCTCCTCCGGCCACCGGGTCACCGTGGCCGCGAACATCGGCTCCCTGGCGGACATCGACGCGGTGATCGCCCAGGGCGGGGACGGCGTGGGGCTGTTCCGCAGCGAGTTTCTGTACCTGGACAGCGACGACTTCCCCGCGGAGGAGGTGCAGTTCCGGGTCTACCGGGAGGTGCTCGAGCGCCTGGCGCCCCGCCCGGTGGTGGTGCGCACTCTGGATCTGGGCAGCGACAAGCAGGCGCCGTACTTCGGCATTGAGGGCGAGGAGAACCCGGCCATGGGCTACCGCGCCATCCGGATCTGCCTCAACGAGCCCCATATCTTCCGCACCCAGCTGCGCGCGCTGCTGCGCGCGTCCGTCTACGGCAACCTGTGCGTCATGTTCCCCATGATCACCGGGGTGGAGCAGGTGCGCCGGATCAGGGAGATTCTGGCTCAGGTTCAGGAGGAGCTGACCCGGGAGGGAATCCCATTCCGGGACGATGTGCAGTACGGCATCATGATTGAGACCCCCGCCGCGGCCGTCATGAGCGACGAGCTGGCGCGGGAGGTGGATTTCTTCTCCCTGGGCACGAACGATCTGACCCAGTACACCATGGCCGCGGACCGCATGAACCCGAAAGTCCGCGATCTGTTCAACCCCGCCGATCCGGCGGTACTCCGCCTGGTGGAGCTGACGGCGAAGAACGCCCACGCCGCCGGCATCTGGGTGGGCATCTGCGGCGAGTCCGCGGCCAACACCGCCCTGACGGAGTTCTATATGTCCCTGGGCATCGACGAGCTGTCCGTCGCGCCGTCCTCCATCCCGGCGGTGAAGCGTGCGGTCATCCGGAGCTGACAGGGGGTCTCCCCCGCCGCTCCGTCCGGAATTCCCGTCTCCCCGCGCCGCCCTCGCCGGACGGGGGCGCAGACCCCTGAGACGGGCGCAATGCTGAAAGGGAAACATGCCCCGGAGCCCCGCGATAAAGCGGGGTTCCGGGGCATGTGCCGTTTATCCGACGCTGTCCGCCGGCGCGGGAGCGGTGCTGTGTCCGGCGGTTATTCCCGGGGTTCGCACTCCTCTTTCATCTTCCGGAGTTCGTCCAGGGAAAAGGACGGCGCAACTTCCGCGATGTCCTCCAGGGAGAATTTCCCCGACCGGATCATCCGCTCCACCATGTTCTTTTCCGCCTCTTCCGCGGCCTCCCTCGCCATGCTTTTTCCGTAACTCTCCATGATGTTTTCCCGATCGAACAGCCCCGCCATGATCCGGGAGACCCCCTCATCCCGTGTCCAGAGATATTCTTTGAGGATCCCTCTCTCCCGGCAGATCCGGATCGTCTCGCTGACCGCTTTCTGCCCTGCGCCGTACTTCCTTATCTGCTCGTCCATCACCTGGCAGAACGAGATATACTCATCGATAATGCCGTCCGTTTCGCCCGCGCAGATGACCCTGGCGGTGACATCGCCGAAAGTCCCTTCCCCCTGGAAAAACTCCCGGTTGAACGAGAGCCTGTCCGGTTTGTCTCCTCTCTCGCCGGGGTAGATCACATAAAATTCCATGTACGGGAGGGAGACCGGCGTTTCGCTGTCCAGATCCTGCCCCGTCTGCTCACAGTACCATATCGGGAACTGCGACAGGTACACAAACATCCGGAAAGCGACATTGACCGACCATTCCGACTGGGCCTCCACAAAGATCAGCGATGTCCTGTCCGGCCGGTGCACCAGGAACGCGAGATCGTTGTAGACGCTGTCCGTCACCACCGTCTCCACGGTCACATACTCCAGGGCGTCCTCTGTCGTGGCGGTATCCTCGGGATGCAGACACCGGTACAGCTTCAGCAGATTCCTCCTGTCCGAGAAGAGATCGGTGAATACGCCGTCCTTCACGGAGCCCTTTTCCGCGATCTCGCTGAACGGGATTTTGAACGCATCCATACTGCCGCCCCTTTCTATTTCTATTCCTACTATACCACAAAACAGGGAGGAAATCCAGGATTTTTGCCATATTCCCGCGGGTGTGCGGCGGCGGAAGGCAACCGTTCAGGTGCGCCGGCCCTGCCTCTTTTCTGACCGCGTGTTCTGACCGGGCGCGGGCGGTACCGCTTTCGCGGCAGATTCGTCCGAACCGGAACATGACTTTCCGTGGAAACTCATGATCCGGAAAACACATTGCGTAAATCTAATATTCTAATATATGCTGCCGACATATGGTATCATCTACTGCCATATTATCCAACCATTCAGAGAATATACCCGCCATTATTCCCGGGATTAAAATCAGAAGACGATTTGTTATTTTTTAGTATGTCACCGGGCTTTCTCATACTATTTAATCATACATATCACTCCGGATTCCGTTCTCACACTCTATCCCCAAAATGTCATCGTATTCGTCGCGGAATTGGATTTTGCTGTCATCAAAATCCGACTGCAGTGCTTTTACACGACAGACACGCCAAAAGCAAATGCGGAAATTCTCGATTTATTATAAATATAATTGTTGCATTACCGGCCAGTCCGTGCTATAATATAACACAGCAGTCGATAAATACTGCAAGGGGGATTTGGTCATGTCATTTAAGAAGAGCGGTACCTGTGAGCAGAAATCTCTGTTCGATTGTGGATTATATTTCAATCCCAAGCAAAGAGAGTTGCTGGATAACTCGTGGGCTAAGGTCTTCTCTGAGGATATCTTCCCGGCGATTGATGAGACGGTCTTTG
>CAYRAG010000042.1:3565-14736 GCA_964422185.1 uncultured Oscillospiraceae bacterium | reverse complement strand
AAACGCAACCCCAAACACAACCCCAAACGCAGGGGCAAACGCTACCTCATCGATGCGGGCGGAGCATGGTTCCCGCTTTGAGGTACTCCCGGCACCCCGGGCGAAAAAGAGGTTGTCCGGGCCGGATTTGAGTCCGGCAGGCCCGGGTCTCCGTGCGCATCGGTCAGGCGGCTGTGCCCGTCGGGGGAGGCAGGGAACGCCGCGCACCGGAAAACACACCGGCCGTTCCGGTTCCCGGCGGCAAAATGAGGAGAATGAACATGGATTACGATGTCACCGCGCTGGGCGAGCTGCTCATTGACTTCGCGCCCCAGGGCGCGGACGCTGCCGGCTACCCTGTCCTGAAAGCGAATCCCGGCGGCGCGCCCGGCAACTTTCTGGCCGCGCTGGCCCGGTACGGCGCGAAGACCGCCTTTCTGGGCAAGGTGGGCGACGATCTGTTCGGCCGCCTGCTGACGCGGACACTCCGGGACGCCGGGGTCGACACATCCGGCGTCGTCCTGGATCCGGACGCTTTCACCACCCTGGCGTTTGTCACCCTGGACGGGCACGGAGACCGGTCTTTCAGCTTCGCCCGCAAGCCCGGGGCGGATACCCGGCTGCGCTGGGAGGAGGTGGATCGGTCCGCCATCGCGCAATGCCGGATCTTCCACTTCGGAACCCTGAGCCTGACGGACGAGCCGGCGCACACCGCTACCGTGGAGGCGGTCAGGTACGCCAGATCCCTGGGGAAGCTCATCTCGTTTGACCCCAACCTCCGTCTGCCCCTGTGGCCGTCTCCGGATCAGGCCGCGGAGGAGATCCTCTGGGGCCTGCGCCAGGCGGATATCGTGAAGATCAGCGGTGAGGAGACGGACTTTCTCTGGCACTGCTCTCCGGAAGAGGGCGCGGAGAGACTGCTCCATGAGTTCGGGGTCTCCCTGGCCATGGTGACCATGGGCCCGGACGGCTGCTGTCTGGCCAACCGGAACGGCACCGTGCATGTGCCGTGCCCCGCGGTGCGCCCTGCGGACACCACCGGCGCGGGAGACATTTTCGGGGGCAGCGCGGTGAGCCGTCTGCTCCGGCTGTCCAGGCCGCCCTCCGCCCTGACCGTCCCGGAGCTGCGGCAGATCGGCGCGTTCGCGTGCACCGCCGCCAGTCTGTCCACACAGGTTCCCGGCGGCATCCCCAGCATCCCGGACGAGGCGCTGGTTCTCTCCCGGATGGAGGGAAGGCCGTAAGTGCCCCTCCCGGTGTGCGGATTCCCCCGCGATTCAGGCGGCAGGGCAGGGCCCGGTCTGTTTTGCCTTCAAGGCAGCCGCCGTGCCCGGCCGCCCTCCCGCCCCGCGGCGCTGCGGGACGCCCGTTCTCCCGCCGCACCACCCGCGCAGACACCCGGAGTGTCTCCCCCTTTTCCTCAGGGGAGGGACACTCCGCTTTTTTGCCCGGGGCCGGAGCTGAGCCGGAATAAAGCGGCGAAGTCCTCCAGAGAAATGCTCTGCCGGCGCCCGCGGGGCATCCGGCGCGGCACAGCTCCGCGGGGGAGGGCACGGCGCGAATCCGTCTCCGAAATCCGCCCGGATCCGCCGCTTTTCGCAGAGATCTTTCTCTTTTGTAATTTCAAGTCCGACAAAAATCGTCTTATCCCCGTCCATGGAGAAGAAGTTCGCCGGCATACTCATGTTCAGGGACCTGCCGAAACGGCGCGGACGGGTAAACACCGTCACTTCCGGTTTCTGTATCGGCAGCTGCCTGATGAGCCCGGTCTTATCCGCATCGTAACCATCGTTTTTCCTCAGTTTTTTAAACTCATCATACCCGACTGCCAGGGATTTCCCTGTCGAATTCATCTCTGTGCTCCCTTTCCCATCGCCGCCCCGGCAGGGGGCGCCCTGGCACGGCCTCCTTTTATGATAGCCATGACAGGAAGCCATTTCAGGTTGGTTCAGAGATTCCCGCCATCTGACGGCTTTCCCAGGTTCGTCCCGGTCTGGATCGGATGAAAACACGGGAGGAACGGGACGCAAAGCCGGCAGACGGCCCGGCATCTCTCCGCTTCGCGGACACGCCCGGCGCGGCCGGAGGCAATGCGGTGCGGTACAGCCGCGGGAAAACCGCGGAAGAGAATGAGACGGGGGCCTGGCGGTACCCGCGCCGGGTTTTGCGAAAGGCGCAGCGCGGGAAGCGTTCGGAGAAACTGCCCGGGAAGAATCTGCAGCGGAAAGTCAGCGGGATCCCGCCCGCGCCACGGCCGGAGAAGTACCGATCCAGCTCCACCGGGCCGCCGGCGTCCCGCAGCGCGGCGCTTCGGGCGAAACTTTTCCCCGCTGTGGATTAGACGCTTACGGGGACACGCCGTGAGGGAGCAGAGAAAACGGCTGCCTGTGGGAATCGGCGGTTTTGCCCGGATGCGCAGGGAGAACCGCGGCAACGCGGGCAAGACCGGCCTGATCCGGGAGGCGCACAGGAGCCGGAGCAGGGCCACCCTGTCTGCCCGTCCCCGCCGCTTCGGCGGATCCCGGCCCGCAGGTCTGCCGCGGATTGTCCGGCGGCCGCCCGGTTCATGCGCGGCTGACCCGACCCCGGGACGCAAAAAAATCCGCCGGATTCGCAAATTTCCTGTTGACAGGGCCCGGCCGGTCTGCACCACTGACGATGGCAGCCTTGGAAAGGGAATTGACCCCTTGGGACTTCGCGTCCGCCTGGCTGCCGCTTTTTTGTCCCCCGCCGGCTGAGCCCGGCATCCGGCCCGGCGGGGCCGCCGGGGGAGTGAAACAGAGACAGAAACCGCGCCCGGGAAGAGGTAAAAACCTCTCCCGGACGCGGTTCTTTTTTCTTGTACGCGCCGCGGTCAGCGCCTGAGTTTTTCCGCGGCCAGAGCGCGCCGCAGTCTCTCCCGGGACCCGCGCACCACGGCCGGACGGTCGTCAACGGTGATCGCCCGGGCGGGACACGCCTCCACACAGCGCGGAGACAGTCCGAGCCGCAGGCGCTCCAGACAGCCGTCGCATTTGTCGGCTTTCCCGGAGACGGCGTCATACACGACGCCCCGGTAGGGGCAGGCGTTCTGGCAGGCGTGACACGCCACGCACGCCGCGCTGTCCAGCTGCACCGTGCCGGTGACCGGATCCCGGGAGAAGCAGCTCTGTGCGCAGGCGGGGATGCAGGGGGCCTCCGCGCAGTGCAGACAGGCCAGGGAATACCAGGTGAGCACGCTCTCCCCTCCGCGGGTGTGTTCCGTCCGGTACACGCACCGCACGGGATCGTCCGGGATGGGAAACGCGTCGTGCTCGTCCAGGCACGCCCCCACGCACGCGCCGCAGCCCACACAGCGCTCCGGGTGGAAATTGAATATGACACTGAGCGGTCTGGGCTCTCTCATTGCGCTCCCTCCTCCGTGTCCCGGCGGATCCGGCAGCGGGAGGCGCGAAACGCCGGGAAGCCGGAGATGGGATCCAGGTTGTCCGCGCTGAGCACGCTGTTGACATCCGCGTCGGGATAATCCTGATACACAAAGACGCAGCCGCGGTCCACGGCTTTCGTGAGATTCGCGTGCAGCCGGATAGCGCCGCCCGGGCACTCCAGGAGGATCCGGTCATCCTGCCGGATCCGCAGCCCCCGTGCGTCCTCCGGGTTGAGATCCGCCCGGGAGTCCGCGGCGAATGCGCGCTTCAGGCCGCTGGTCTGGAAGCGGGAGTGGAAGTGCCAGGGAAGCCGCGCCCCGGCGGTCAGCTGGAACGGGTAGTCCCCGTCCTCTTCGCAGGGCTCCTCCCAGACGGGGAGGGGATCGTAGCCGTGTTTGCGGAGGATCTCGGAGGTGAGCTCAAACTTCCCGGTGGGCGTCTTATATCCGTACGCCGTGTTGTCTCCGGGCAGATAGGGCTCCTTGCCCGGAATCCGCGTGGTGGCCGAGGTGGTCTGCAGCTCGCTGAGCGTCACGCCCACCCGGCGCAGCATGGCCCGGCAGCAGGCGTCGTAGCCCGCCTCCAGCACGGGATCGTCCATGTCCAGATAGCGGGAGAGCTCGCAGAGGATGTCCGCGTCCGATTTGGACTCGTAGAGCGGCTTGATCACCGGGCTGAGGTACCGCACGACGGGCGTGTTGTAGTAGTGGCCCATGTAGCCGCTCTGGAACTGGCTGCGCTCAAACGAGGTGCACGCCGGCAGCAGGATATCCGCGTACTTCGCGGTTTCGTTCATGAAGATGTCCGCGTCCGCGAAGAAGTCCACCTGCTCCAGGGCGCGGAACATCCTGGCGTTGCCCGGGAACATCCTGGCGTTCATCCCCAGGGCGAACACCGCCTTGACGGGGTAGGGGGTGCCCTCCAGGATCTGCCGGGCGAGATCCATGGCCTGAAACTCGTCAATGCACTCAGACCAGACCGGGAAGCGCTCCGAGCCGATCTTCGGCTTCGCGTTGGCCGGGCGCACCTCCTGGATGAACTCCTCGTCCCCGATGTCGCAGTCCGCGTTCATCTTCGGGTTGGAGAACTCCATGGGGATGTTGCCGCCCTCCCGGTCGTAGTTCCCGGTGATGGCGGACAGGGCCAGCATGGCGCGGAAGTTCTGCACGCCGTTGCGGTGGTGGGTGATGGGCGCCGCTCCCTCATGGATGGCGAAGCGGGGGTTGTCCACGAGCATCTGCGCCGCCTGGAGCAGCTTCTCCTCGCTCACCCCGGTGATGGACGCCGCCCGGGAGACCGGGAACTGTTTCACATAGGCGGCGTACTCCGGATAGCCGTGGACATGGGCATCGATGTAGGCGTGGTCGACGGCGTCATGCTCAATGAGGTAGTTTCCGAAAAACAGCGCCAGGGCGCCGTCCGTCCCCGCCCGGATCTGAAGGTGCAGATCCGCCATCCGGGCCACGGGGGTGACTTTCGGGTCGATGGCCAGGATCTTCAGGCCTTTCTCCCGCAGCGCCTCCAGGGACTCCGTGCCGAACACGCCGCTGTAGAACGGGTTGAAGCCCCAGGCCAGAAACAGATCCGTGTGCTCCAGATCCTCCCGGCTGAGACAGCCCGTGTTCAGGATATCCGCCAGGCGCATCGCCTGGAAGCAGCTGCTGGACTCCGTGCCGTAGTTGAGCGTCCCGAACGAGTGGGCGAACCGGTGCAGGATGGTCCGGTACCACTTGGTGTACCCGGAGTAGAACGCCACGCTGTCCGCGCCGTACTCCGCCTTGTACGCGTTCAGGTGCCTGGCGATCTCCTCGTACGCCTCCTCCCAGGTGATGGGCTCGAACTTCCCCTCGCCCCGTTTTCCCACCCGGCGCAGCGGCGTCCTGATCCGATCCTCCCGGTAGAGGTACTCCCGGCTCACATAGCCTTTCGCGCACAGCCTGCCCTGGTTTTTGCACTCCCGGGAGCCCTCCACGCGGACGACCTTTCCGTTCTGCACCCAGGCGTCCACGCCGCAGTTGGCCAGGCAGATGTCGCAGACTGTCTTCTTGCATTCCGGCTGCAGCAATTGATCTCTCCTCTTTTCTCAATCAGACATAGTCCCACTTGACCAGTTTCCTCTGGAGCCACTGCACCGCGAACACCAGCACGGTGACCACGACGCCCATGAGGATAATCCCGGCGATGACCTTGGTGTAATCCGCGAAATCGGAAAACTTCTTCACGAAATAGCCCAGTCCGGACTGCGCCCCCAGCAGCTCCGCGCCGGTCAGGCACAGCAGTGCGGCGCGCAGCGTGCCGCTCAGGCTGGCCAGGATGCTCGGCTTGCAGTAGGGGAGGATCACCCGGAAGAGCATGGTGGAGGTGGACACATTCATCACCTGCGCGGACTGGATAATCTTCCGGTCCATACTGCTCACCCGGCCCACCATGTTCTGGAAGGTGGGCCAGAAGACGGCGCAGAAGATGACGAACACGGAGGCCACCCGGAACGACGGCATCACCGCCACCACATAGGGGGTGTAGACCAGGGGCGGGATGGGGCTGATCACATTGGCGATGGGCATGACGGCCTTGCGCAGCCGGGGCACCCAGCCCACCAGCAGGCCCAGGCACACCCCGGCGACCATCGCGGTGCCCACCCCCAGGAACAGCAGCCACAGCGAGGCGAAGATGCCCCGGACCATGAGCTCCCACTGGGAGACGAAGACCATGAACACATCCTCCGGCGCGGGGACCAGGACGGGATTGACGAGGTCCAGGCGGCTGAACAGATCCCAGACGGCCAGGAACAGCAGCGTGATGCCCGCGATGTCCAGCAGGTGCTTGCCGTGGTCATGGGCGTAGCGGAACAGGAAGACCGCCTCCACGAGGACGAGAACCACCAGATAGGCCCAGGGCGCCTCGATGGCGCGCTGAGGCGGTACCAGCAGAATGCCGAGGGTGAGGAGAAAGATCACATTCACCCGGTTGAGCAGCAGCTTCTTCACAATACCACCTCGTCCTGGATTTCATTGGCCACCCGCTCGTAGAACATGGACATGATCCGCCTGCGCAGCTCCGGGTACTCCGGGTTCTGCGCCAGAAGCTCCCGGCTGCGGGGCACGGGGATGCGCACCCGCTCCACCGCCCGGATGTGCTTCGGCTCCATGATGACAATGCGGTCTGCCAGGAGGATGGCCTCGTCGATGTCGTGGGTGACGAAGACCACGGTCTTCTTCTGCTCCCGGCACAGCCGGCTGACCAGCGTCTGCAGATCCTGGCGCAGCTTCGGGTCCAGCGCCCCGAACGGCTCGTCCATGAGAAGGACATCCGCCTCCAGGGCCAGCGCCCGTGCGATGGCCACTCTCTGCTGCATGCCGCCGGACAGCTGCGAGGGGTACTCGTCCGCGGCGTGCTCCAGCCCCACCTGGGCCAGGTACTGCCGGGAGAGAGTTTTGTTCTCCTCTTTCGTGTGTTTCCGCCCGCTCTGCCGCAGCCCGAAGATGACATTCTGGGCGGCGGTGAGCCAGGGGAACAGGGAGTAGTGCTGAAACACCACCGCCCGGTCCCGGCCCGGGCCCTCCACCGGCGCGCCGTCCAGGAGGATCTCCCCCTGGTCCGCACGGTTGAGCCCCTCCAGGAGGCTGAGCAGCGTGCTCTTGCCGCACCCGGATGGGCCGAGCAGGCAGACAAACTCCCCCTCCTCCACGGCGAAGCTGACATGTTCCAGGGCGTCCCCCTTCCCGGTGCTGCCCGGGTAGCGGAATGAGATGTCCCTGACCTCGATTTTGCTCATGGAAACAGACCCCTTTATTCCTCCCGGATCGTGAGGATCTCCGCCTCCGAGAGCGCTTTCTCCGTCAGTTCGTTCCCCAGGCCCGGACGGTCCGGGACGGTGTAGTACCCGTTCACGGGCTGGTCATCGTAGACGCACAGCTCCGTGTTCATGGGCAGCGTGTTGTTCGTGTGGTGCTCGTGGATGAGGAAGTTGGGCAGCGCGGCCTCAAACTGCAGGGCGGCGGCCACGCTGATGGGCGTGTTGCAGGTGTGGGCCTGCACTGTGGCGCCGAAAGTCTCCGCCAGATCCGCGATCTTGCGCCCCTCCGTGATCCCCCCGCAGTTGCCCAGGTCCGGCTGCACCGTGTCCAGCAGCCCCTCCTGCAGCAGCGGCAGAAACGCCCTCCGGGTATAGCTCCTCTCCCCGGTGGCCAGGGGGACGGACAGCTTCTCCCGGATCTTCCGGTACTCGCCGGTCTCCTGCGGGTTGGCCGGCTCCTCCAGGAGCATGGGGTGATACGCCTGGGCCACCTGGCCGAACTGGATGGCGGTGTGGGCGGTGGTGAGGCAGTGGTTTTCCAGAATCAGCTCCGTCTCCTCCCCGATGGCCTCCCGCACCACCTGCAGCTTCTGCTCCACCTCCCGGAGCGTGGCGGTGCTCAGGTGATGCTCCGCCTCCCAGGGGTCGATGCGGCTGCCGTCCAGGTGCTTGGCCAGAAAGTCCACCTTGACGCAGTCGTAGCCCTCCTCCACCGCCGCCAGGCAGGCGTCCCGGAGAAAGCCCAGGTCTCCGGGCGCGCCGTGGAAGTCCGGGTACTTCCAGCCGTTTTGCAGCTGGCTGGCGTAGCAGCGCAGTTTGTCCCGGTGCTTTCCGCCCAGCAGGGCGTACACCGGCACCCCGAAGTACTTCCCCCGGATGTCCCAGAGCGCGGTGTCGATGGCGGAGACGGCGGCCATGATCACCCCGCCGTTTCCCATGGCCCAGAACGAGCGGGTGAGCGTCTGGTAGATGACATCGCTGTCCAGGGGATCCCTGCCCAGTATCGCCTGGGCGAACGAGCGCAGCAGCGGCACGCAGCCCAGGGAGTAATTCATGATGGACACGCCGGCCTCCCCGTACCCGTAGATGCCCTCGTCCGTGAAAATCCGGACGAGCACCGGGGTCTGGGCGGAGGTGCGCTGCGCCTTCAGGGTGATCAGATCCACGCGGACGATTCTCATACCGCGCCCCTCTCTCAGATCAGCGCGGTGTTATACTCGCGGTAGGTCTCCAGCTGCTCCTGGAAGAACGGGTCGTCCGGATAGCGGTCCAGCACGGTCTGCAGCGCCTCAGCGTAGACCGAGGTGTCAATGTGATCCGCGACATCCACGGCGTCCCCGTCCAGGTAGCCGGTGTCGCTGAGGGCGTCGTAGAAGGTGATGACGCCCTTCTCATTGGGATCCAGCGTCAGGACGGTGCGGTTGACGAACAGGTAGTTGCGGACATAGTCCTCCGTCTGGCCGGAGACCTCGGCGAGGATCTTCACGATCTCGTCCCGGTTGTCCTCGTTCTCATAGTACTCCCAGGCCCGCAGGTTCGCAACGGTGAAGTTCACAAACGCGTCGTGCTTGTCCTGCAGCTTCTCCGAGGAGGTCACCTGGCGGCAGCAGACATACAGGGGATCCAGCTCCCCGACCTCGTAGACCACCGCCGTGCCCAGTTCCAGGGTGGAGTTGGCGTACTCAATGGGCAAAAAGCCCAGATCCGCCTCGCCCTTGACCACCGCCTGGGCCACATTGGCCTGGCTGTCCACCTCCATGAGCTGGATGCTGTCCACATCGTAGCCCTGCTCCAGCAGCTTCGCCCGGGTGATCACCCAGGAGGAGGAGTTGCGGACCATGGCGGCGGTGATGTTCTCATAGTGGCTGAGATCCTTGTAGTACTCCACCTCGTCCGGCCGGGAGATGATGGCGCCGCCCTCCGCGGCGGTTCCCTCAAAGACCACCAGATCCGAGCCGTTGGCGATAAAGGTGAGATCCGGCACGATGCCGGTTCCCAGGACATCCACATCCGACTTGCCGGTGGAGATGGCGGCCAGGGCGTTTGTGTCCTCTACATTCACAAACTCCACATTCACGCCCTCCTCTTCGTAGTAGCCCAGCTCATCCGCCAGAATCTGGATGGCGGTGCGGATCTGGCCGGGCTGGGTGGCGAACCGGATGGTGTTCTCCTCGGAGTCGGCGGGGGCGGAGGACTCCTCCGCGGCGGGCGACTCAGCGGGAGTCTGGGCGGCCTCGGACTGGGAGGGAGCCGCGGAGCCGGAAGTCCCGGGATCCGCCTCTCCGGTGGAGCCGCCGCCGCAGGCGGCCAGCAGCTGTACCAGTAACGCAGTGCTCAGAATGAGCGAGAAAAATTTCAGGTGTTTCATTTCGTTTCCTCTCTTTCCTGTTTCGCGCAGCGCCGTTGAAGCGCCGCGAAAGATCCGTCTGATGAAGTTCCGCGGTCATTTTTGTGCACGCCGCCCAGTATACGGCGCATCCGCCCGGTTGTCCAATTCCGGATCTCTATGCGCCGCGTTAGGCGCAGCCTATACACCCCCGTGCGGACGGATCAGCGGAAAGAGAGAAGCCTGTGCTATCCGGGCGCCTCCGCGCCCAGGTACTTTCTCATCTCCTGGACATACAACGCGCCCATCTCGCTCATGACCAGATTGCGCTTGACGATGTACCCGATCTCCATCCTGCTGTTGGGGTTGTCCTCATCCGCCTCAAAGGGGATGCAGGTGAAGTCCGTCCCGTTGAGCTCCTCGCAGATGATCCCCGAGCACAGGGTGTACCCGTTGAGACCGATCATGAGGTTGAGGATGGATGCCCGGTCGTTGGCCTTGATGGTTTTGGCGTAGTGGTTCGTGCTGAGAATCTCCTCCGCGTAGTACAGCGAGCCCTCGCTGCCCTGCTCGAAGGACAGGCAGGGGTAGTCCGCCAGCTCCTCAAAGCGGATGGTTCTGTGATCCGCCAGCGGGTGCCCCTTCCACAGGTAGACATAGGCGTCGCAGTCAATGAGCCGGTGAAACTCCAGATCCCGGGCCTTAAACATCCGGGTGAGCACCTGGCGGTTGAAGTCGCTGATGTACAGCACCCCGATCTCGCTTTTCATGGTGTCCACATCGTCGATGACCTCGGCGGTGCGGGTCTCCCGGATGGCGAACTCGTACTCCTCCAGGTCGAAGTGGCGGACCATCTCCACAAAGCTCTTCACGGCGAACGAGTAGTGCTGCGTGGAGATCCCGAACTTCTTCTTGCGCTTCCCGCCGCACTCGTAGCGATCCAGCAGGAGCTGGTACGGGTGGAGCACCTGGCGGGCGTAGACCACAAACTCCAGGCCGTCGTTGGTCAGGGTCATCCCCTTGCCGCTGCGGTGGAACAGCCGGAACCCCAGCTCCCGCTCCAGCTCCTGCACCGCGGTGGACAGGGAGGGCTGGGAGACATAGAGGGCCCTGGCCGTTTTGCTCAGAGAGCCGGTCTCCGCAATAGAGATCACATAGTTGAGCTGCTGGAGTGTCACGAAAATTCCTCCCATGCTGTGCTGTCCCGCCGAAACAGGCGCGAATGGCCATCCCCCGCCCGCGCTGCGCGGAAAACTCCGCCGGGACGGCTCGAAAGGGAGAGCGTCCTGAGGCGGAGAGACGGGAAAGTGCGCCTGCCGCGGCCGGTCTTCCCCGAACCCCGTGTCCCGGCGCTCCTGGCCGCTCAGACGGGGCAGGGGAGACCCTCGAACCGGATCCCCGGGCGCGGTTTTCCCGCCCGGGACGGCGCGATCCCCCGGGCGGGCATATTCCTACTAATCCTATCAACTTACTAGGCTATACGCACAGGGGTATGATAGCCGGTTTCCCCGGCACTGTCAAGCCCCTGTTTGCGCACCGGATGCCAAAGTCCTCCCGGATACGCGCCGGAAAAGGGGAGCGAAGCCGGGCCTGTTCCGCGAGTCCGGGCCGGCCAGAACCCCCGGGCGGGGCGCCGTCCGCGGATTCTGCCCGCGCCGATCCG
>CAYRAG010000042.1:0-3465 GCA_964422185.1 uncultured Oscillospiraceae bacterium | reverse complement strand
GGAGGTCTCCGGGGACATCCGGGCGGAGCATGGGGAATCCGGCGGCGGGCATCGCGTACGCCGCCCCCTGCGCCGACCGCGGGGATTTGGACAGCCTGCGCGGCATCCGCTCCGGCGACAGGCACACCGCCGTCCCGAACCCCAATAGAGGAGGCGGAGCCCCGGGGGTTCGACTGCTGGACAGGTACGCCGACCGCTGTGTCGCCTGCGTACCCCGGGGCGTCCGGAACGACCTGGATTTCACCCGGCGGGTCAGCGGGGAGGCCAAACCGGAGTTCTGCGAGGCCATTAAGGAGCCGGGGCTGCTGCAGGAGCTGCCGGACGGCGCCCCCGGAAAGGCGTTTACGGCCATGCGGCGTCTGTCGGGGCGGCGGAGGCGGACAGATCAGCGAGGCCTTTTCCCCCTGCGGCGGCGTGCCGCCGGTACGGCATGTCACCGGCGGATGGCTGCCCGGAAGCGACTGCAAACCGGCCGGTTTCGTCTACCTGGACGACCGGGCGGGCGCCCCGCGCCAGCGGCATTCCCGTGCGATCATTCGGGCGGGGCGGATCCACAGCCGCGAACCCGCCCCGAAAAAAAGAGAGCCGGATGAACTCCGGCTCCCCGAATGTGATCTCTCTATCCTGCTGCGCGGCCCCGGCACCTCCGGGAACCGCCAGGGCCCCGGAAGCACACGCCCGCGCCGGGCCCGTGATTCCATAAAGCTCCGCCGGGCCGCCGTCCGGCAGCGCGGAACTCAGGGTTGTCTGCCGCACGATGCATGAAACCCCTGCCATGCGCACCATGAGGCGCCTGCCGTCTGTGCGGTCTCAGGATCGGCCACGAAAAGAACTTCCCTGGCCGTCGTTTAATCCCCGGCCGAAAGAGAGCCAGGATCCCCGCTGGGGCGGGTACCTGCGCCATATTCCTCATCCCCGTGCGGTGAGTCTCCGAAGTACCGGTCGATGGCGGCATGGCAGTCCCGCCGCACCTGCCGGATGTCCTCGTCCGTCAGGCGGTTGGCCAGAGTCCTGTACATTCCGATGATCCCGATGACCTTGGAGTGGCGCATGATGTGCATCTCCTCAAACCGCTTAAACGGCATATTCAGGATCAGCCGCTCCACTTCCTTCTCCGTATACCCGCCCCGCGTGAAAATGCAGGGCTTTCGCTCGGCGCACAGCCCCCGGGCGACGCGATCCTCGTAGAACGCGGCGAAGCTGCGGGCCACATCCGCCAGCGGCGCCTCTTTCTCCCCGTTCATGTTGTCCAGAAACGCCAGCAGGAACACGGGCTTGTAGGAGTAGCTCATGGTCATGTCCTTCACCATCTGGAGGAAAATCTCCCGGATGTTCTCCCTGGTAATCAGTGTCCAGCCGAACTGAGACGCGTACTTCTCCACCGTCTCTTTCCGGAAGAACCGGAAATTCCTGTGGCTGCTGACGGGAACCTCCATATCCGGGACAATCAGGCCGTCCCTGATGTACCGCTCCACGGTCTCGCTCTGGACATTCACCATCTGGGTAAAAGCCATCTGGGACAGCATATTTTTGGACTGCTCCTGCCAGTTGAACAGATCCACCGTCTCATAACCCGTCATGTGCACGGGGTAGTCGATGATGGCATCCGGTCTGATCCCCTGGCGGAACAGATCCTGATCCATTTGCATCTTCTCTTTTGGCGCCAGCACCAGAGCGCCGGGGGCGTACTCCCCGATGCTGAGCAGCCTGTGGATGGAGTACGCCGTGTTGAAGAGATTCGTATTGTCCACGAAGTCGAAGACCATGAGGAATTCTTTCCCCTCCGACTGGCGCATCCCGCGTCCCAGCTGCTGCATGTAGATCGTCCGGGACATGGTGGGCCGGGCCATGAAGAGCACCTGCGTATGCGGGGAATCCCAGCCCTCGTTGAGCAGGTCGCAGGCACACAGCACGGGAATTTTGCCCGCCTCGTAGTCCCGCAGAATCTGCTGCCTCTGGGAGGATTTCGTCCCGCCGGACACACAGCGGGCGGCGACCCCGGCCTCCTGGAACAGCCGGGCGATCTCCTCGGCATGCTTCACGGAAGCGCAGAACACCACCGTGGGCCTGTCCTTGACATACTCGAGGTAGGTGTCCACAATCAGCTGATTCCGTCCCGGCACACGGATCGTGGACTCCAGATCCAGGGAGTTGTATTTGAACCCGTTGATCCGGACATCCCGCATGTCGATATTCGTCTGGATTCTCACACAGCGCACAGGTACGAGTGTCCCCAGCTCCACCGCGGTCTTGAGATCCAGTTTGTGCGCCACATTCTGGAACACCGCCAGCAGATCCTCGCCGTCCGCACGCTCCGGCGTCGCCGTGAGCCCCAGTGTGAACTTCGGACGGAAATACGACATGATGCTGCGGTAGGTGTCCGCGGTGCCGTGGTGGCACTCGTCGATAATCAGATAACCAAAGTCGTCCGGCCGGAATGAGTCCAGATTCTGAGACACGCTCTGGACGCTTCCGCACACCACATAAGCGTCTGTTTCCCTCGTTCCGCCCTCAAACCTGCCCACTGACACCTCCGGCCATATCTGCCGGAATGTGCGCATCGCCTGGTCAATCAGCTCGCGGCGGTGTGCCAGGAACAGCGTCCGTTCGCCAAAGCGCTTCGCGTCCGACACGGCGGTAACTGTCTTCCCGGTACCCGTGGCGTGGTACAGCAGCGCGATGGTCTTGTGCTCCGCACGCATCGCCTCCAGGTTTCTCAGTGCCTCTTCCTGGTGATCCCGCAGTTCCAGTGTCTCGCCCAGCTGGGAGGGCAGCGCATCCTCGATATAGCTGAACAGCGGTGACTGCCCGAGGAATGTGACCAGCTCGTCTTTCACGCGATCCGGCGTGCGCTCCAGCTGCTCAGAGGTCCAGCGGTACACTTTCCAGCCGTCAAAGACCAGACTGTTCTGCTTGAGCAGGTCATCATGATACTTGTTCGTGGAGACGACCCCGGGATCATGCCAGTGATTGCCGTCTATCTCAATGGCAATCTTTCCGTCCGGGACGCTGACCGCGAAGTCAATCGTCCTGTGCCCGCCGTAGATGTCTACCGCAGGGTACTGGAGGTACATATACTGACCATTCTCCGGCCCGAAAGCGTCGCAGAACAGCTCGATAAATCTGTCCTCGCTGCCGCTGTTCCCGGAGCTCTTTCTGACCGTCTTACCCATCCTGCTGCCCCGATTCCACCGCGTGCAGGAACACGCCTTTTGAGAAGCCGCCCCGCGCCTCCCGCTTCCTCACGCGGGCGGCCTCAACCTCATCCCAGTTGTACCCGCGTCTGACTGCGATCTCGCGCAGCACCTCCAGGATATCCGCGATCTCCTCACTGTCATGGCTGTCCAGAAACTCGCGCACCTCTTCCTGAAGTTTCCTGTCCAGCGCGGTATCCATCTCGTCAGGGGACAGGAGGGAGGTCTCCGCGATCTTCCCGCTGCTCTCGATGATCTCCGGGATCCTGTC
>CAYRAG010000041.1:0-14799 GCA_964422185.1 uncultured Oscillospiraceae bacterium | reverse complement strand
CGTCAGGGCCGGGTACCGGGGGTACGACAGGCTCCGGAGGAGGCGGCGCGTCAGGATCGGGCACGGGCGGCGCGTCAGGATCAGGCGCCGTCGGTAGGTCAGGCTCCGGGTCAGGTTCCGGGCCGTCTTCCGGCTCCGGCTCCTCCCCGGATTCACGCTGCGCCCTGTCCGGGACAAGCCACTCGTACAGGTCGATATACTTCTGGGCGGAGGCGTTCCAGCTGAAGTCGGCGGTCATGCCGGCGATCTGGAGGCCGTGCCAGGCTTCTTTGTTGTTGTAGTACAGATCTACGGCTTCCTGCAGAACCCAGATGAGATCGTCCACGCTGGCGTTGGCGAAAGTGAAGCCGCGCCCCTCGCCGGTGAACCTGTTGTAGGGGGTGACGGTGTCCCGCAGGCCGCCGGTCTCGCGCACAATGGGCACGGTGCCGTAGCGCATGGCGATCATCTGGCTTAAGCCGCAGGGCTCGGAGACGGAGGGCATGAGGAACATGTCCGCGCCGCCGTAGATGGCGTCCGCCAGAGGGGCGGAGTACATGATCTGCGCGGAGACCTGCGCCGGGTGATCCCACATGGCGCTGCGGAACGCCTCCTCGAACCGGGGGTCGCCGGTGCCCAGGACGACCAGCTGCACGCCCATGGAGAGGATGCCATCCAGGGCACTGGTCACCAGGTCAAAGCCCTTGTGGCTGACCAGGCGGGAGACGCATGCGATGACGGGGATGTTCGGGTCTACCGTCAGGCCCAGGGAGCGCTGCAGCTCCTCCTTGCACACCGCCTTGCCGGACAGGTCGTCCGCGGAGAACGGGGCGGCGAGGCCCCGGCCGGCGGCCGGGTCGTAGACGGCGGTGTCGATGCCGTTGAGAATGCCCTGGAATTTCCAGCTGTTCTCCCGGATCACGCCGTCCAGACCGTACCCGTAGTAGGGATCCTGGAGCTGCTCGGCGTAGGTGGGGGAGACGGTGGTCAGCGCGTCCGCGGCGAAGATGGCGCCCTGCATCAGGTTCACATCATCGTAGCAGGCGAGCATTCTGCTGTTGAAATAGCTGTCGTCCAGACCGAACACATCGCCCAGGACAAACTTGTTGTACCGGCCCTGGTACTCGATGTTGTGGATGGTGAAGACGGATTTGGTGTTGGCCAGCTGGGGGATATAGTAGCGCTGCTCCAGCAGATAGATGGGGATCAGCGCGGTCTGCCAGTCGTTGCACTGCAGGATGTCCACAGGCCAGTCCAGGGAGGCGGGCAGCTGAATCACCGCCCGGGAGAAGAACGCGAAGCGCTCCGCGTCGTCAAAGTGGCCGTAGATGTCCCAGCGGCGGAAGTAGTACTCGTTGTCCAGGAAGTAGAAAGTCACGCCGTTTCTCTTCAGCTCGAACACGCCGCAGTACTGATCCCGCCACGCCAGGTGAACCCACATCACGCCGAGGAAGTTCATCTGGCTGCGCCACTCGTCGCCGATGCGCTCATACAGGGGCAGAACTACCCGCACATCGTGTCCCGCCGCGGCGAGCACCGGGGGAAGGGAACCGGCCACATCGGCCAGACCGCCGGTCTTGATAAAGGGAGCGGCCTCCGAGGTCGCGTAGAGTATGTTCATATGAGGGTATCTCCTTTCCAGTAATCCCGGGTTCTCCGCTATACCTCGCTCTGCTTGGCGATGGCGAGCGGATAGGTGCTGTGGCCCTTCAGACTGCGGTTGTCATGGATGCGCACATCCTTGTCCGCGATGATGTAGGACAGCTCGGAGTTCTTCCCCACGGTGGTGCCCTGCATCAGGATGCAGTTGGAGATCTTCGTCCCCTCCGCCACTTTCACGCCGCGGAACAGGATGGAGTTTTCCACTTTCCCCTCGATGACGCAGCCGTCGGCGATGAGGGAGCTGGTCACTTCGGCCTCCGGGCTGTAGTAGGTGGAGGGATTGGACTGATCCTTGGTGCGGATCGGGCGCCGGGGATCGAACAGATCCGCACGCACCGCGGGATCCAGCAAATCCATGCTCGTCTTGAAGTACTGCTGCACGGAGTGCGCCCGGGCCACATAGCCGTTGAACAGGTAGGGCATGATCTTCAGACTGCCGTTCATGTCCACCAGAACGCCCCGGCTGAACGAGGAGATCTCGTGGGTGGAGCAGTGCTCCACGATGGCGAGCAGCAGCTCCTTGGACATGATGTAGATCTGGAGACACTCCGTGCCCACCGGCTGGTTGGGGTGGATGGCCACATCGTTGACCCGGCCGTCCGGGCCGAAAGACAGGAAGATGCAGTCCCGGGAATCGCTGCCGGTGGAGCGGGTGCAGCACACGGCGGTGATGTCGCAGCCGCTGTCCAGGTGCTGCTGGAAAATCTCGGCGACGGGGAGATTGGCGATGATATCGCCGCCGGCAAGGATCACATAGTCCTGGCGGATGTTGTTGAGGTAGGAGCTCATGCTGGCCAGCGCCTCAATCACGCCGTGGTAGTCGCCGCCCTGCTCCGCGTAGGAGAACGGCGGCAGGATGCGCAGTCCGCCGTGCTTGCGGCTCAGATCCCAGTCCTTTCCGGTGCCCACATGATCCAGCAGGGACTGGTAGCTCTCATGGACGATCATGCCGATGTCCGTGACGCCGGCGTTGACCATGTTGGAGAGCATGAAGTCCACCAGGCGGTACCGCCCGCCGTAGGGGACGGAGCAGGTGTTCCGGGGCTGGGTCAGCTCCCGCAGATGGGGATCCGAGCGGTAGGCGAAAATGATGCCGTGCAGGTCGTTCATCTCACATGCCTCCCTTCACATCTTCCGTGAGCATGGCCTTTGGCGGAACCACGCCGCCGGAGCCCACGGTGACACTGCTGGCGACGACCGCGATGCCCCAGCCGTCGCTGCCGTCCGGGGGTGCGCCCACATGGGCGCCCGCCTCCACCACGGCGTTTTCCGCGAGGATCGCGTACTCCACGACCGCCCCCGCCCGCACGACCGTGCCCGGCATGAGGATGGAGTAGCGGATCTCCGCGCCCTCCTCCACGGTCACAGACCGGAACAGGACGGAGTTCTCCACCGTGCCCCGGATATCGCTGCCTCCGGTGATCAGGGAGTGGGACACCCGGGCCGTGGCGCCCAGGAACTGGGGCGGCGCGCCGGTGGTCCGTGCGTAGACGGGCCACTCGTTGTCGTTGAGATTGATGGAGTTGGTCAGGGAGAGCAGATCCATGTTGGCGTCCCACAGGGAGTCGATGGTGCCCACATCTTTCCAGTAGCCGGAGAAGCGGTAGGCGGACAGTTTCTCCCCCGCGCCCAGCATGGCGGGGATGATGTTCTTGCCGAAGTCGTTGGAGGAGTTGGGATCCGCCTCGTCCGCGATGAGGTACTCCCTGAGCTTGGACCAGGTGAAGATGTAGATGCCCATGGACGCCAGGTTGCTCTTGGGGTGCGCCGGCTTCTCCTCAAACTCGTAGATGGTGTCGTTCTCGTCCACATTCATGATGCCAAAGCGCGTCGCCTCCTCCATGGTGACCTCCAGCACGGAGATGGTGCACGCGGCGTTCTCTTTCTTGTGGTGCGCCAGCATCTGGGCGTAGTCCATCTTGTAGATGTGGTCGCCGGAGAGGACGAGGACATAGTCGGGGTCATAGAGCTCGATAAAGCCCATGTTCTGGTAGATGGCGTTGGCGGTGCCCTTGTACCAGGTGCCCTGCTCGCCCTCCCGCATGTAGGGCGGCAGAATGTGGACGCCTCCGTCCAGCCGGTCCAGATCCCACGGCTGGCCGTTGCCCACATAGCTGTTCAGCTCCAGAGGGCGGTACTGCGTCAGCACGCCCACCGTGTCGATGCCGGAGTTGACACAGTTGGAGAGCGGGAAATCGATGATGCGGTATTTCCCGCCAAAGGGGACGGCGGGTTTGGCTACATTGCTGGTCAGGGCGTACAGGCGGCTGCCCTGACCGCCTGCAAGGAGCATGGCTACGCATTCTTTTTTCATGTCTGATTTCGGCTCGAAGCCCGTTCCTCCGGGAGGAGCGGGAGGAGAGCCATTCCTCCTTTCTCGGCCTTGAGGCTCAATGTATGTTGCGCGGGGGGAAGAACGCGTATCACGGCCGGAGACGCCGGGGACATCCTCCGGCCTGAAGTGCAAATCCAGAACTTACTTTTTCTCGCCTATCTGGGGGATCTGCGGAACTTTCGCGACTTTCCGCTTTGCCGCCTCCCGCCGCTCCTCCGCCGAGATCTGCGCGGCGGATTTCTTCCTGCTGCAGCGGTAGATGACGCCGGACAGGGGCGGCAGGTCGATCTGAATGGACTCCGGGCAGCCGTGGCACGGCGCCCGGCTGGAGGTGAGCGGCGCCTTGTCTCCCGCGCCGCTGCCGCCGTAGCGGGTCTCGTCGGAGTTAAACAGCAGGGTGTAGGTGCCCGGGATGGGCACGCCCACCCGGTAGCCGTTGCGGTGGACGGGGGAGAAGTTGATGGCGATCACCAGCGGGTCGCCTTTCTTGCCCCTGCGGAGGTACAGCAGCGTGTTGCCGGTGTTGTCATCGGCGTAGATCCACTGGAAGCCCTCCCAGCTGAAATCCAGCTCCCACAGCTGCGGCTGCCTGAGGTAAAAATCGTTGAGCTCCTGGAAAAACAGGTTGATCTGCTGGTTGATGGTCTCGTGCTCCAGCAGGTGCCAGTCCAGGGAGCGCTCGTAATGCCACTCGTTCCACTGGCCGAACTCGGTGCCCATCATGGTCAGCTTCTTGCCCGGGTGGGTCATCATATAGGTCATGAACGCACGCACCCCGGCGAACTTCTCCTCGTAGGTTCCCGGCATCTTGTTGAGCAGGGAGCCTTTCATATGTACGACCTCGTCGTGGGAGATGGGCAGCACGAAGTTCTCGCTGAACGCGTACATCAGGGAGAAGGTGACATCCCGGTGGTTGAACTGGCGGAAGTACGGGTTGAGCTTCTGATAGTGGAGCGCGTCGTTCATCCAGCCCATGTTCCACTTCAGGTTGAAGCCCAGCGCCTTCGGGTCGATATCCGTCATGCCGGTCACATGGGGCCAGGCGGTGGACTCCTCCGCGATCATCAGCACATCCGGGTGGCCGGCGAAGATCTTTGTGTTGAGCTCCCGCAGGAAAGAGATGGCGTCCCAGTTCTCCTTGCCGCCCTCCGCGTTGGCGACCCACTCGCCGTCTTTGCGCCCGTAGTCCAGGTAGAGCATGGAGGCCACCGCGTCCAGCCGCAGTCCGTCGATGTGGTACTGCTCCAGCCAGTACATGGCGGAGGAGGTCAGGAAAGAGCGCACCTCGTTGCGGCCGAAGTCGAACACCTGGGTGCCCCACTCCTTGTGGGTTCCTTTCCGGGGATCCGAGTACTCATAGGTGGGAGTCCCGTCAAACTCATACAGCCCGAACGCGTCCCTGGGGAAGTGGGCGGGCACCCAGTCCAGGATCACGCCGATTCCGCCCCGGTGGAGCGTATCCACCAGGTACATGAAATCGTGGGGTGTGCCGAACCGGCTGGTGGGGGCGAAATAGCCCGTGCACTGGTAGCCCCAGGACATATCCAGGGGGTGCTCCGTGACCGGCATCAGCTCCACATGGGTGTAGCCCATGTTTTTCACATATTCGGCCAGGTACGGCGCGATCTCCCGGTAGGTGAGAAACTCCCCCTCGCCGGTGCGGCGCCAGGAGCCCAGGTGAACCTCGTAGATGTTCAGGGCGCTGTCGTAGACTTTCCACTTCTTCCGGTTTTTCATCCAGTTGGCGTCGCCCCACTCATAGCCGGCGATGTCGTAGATCCGGGAGGCGTTGCCGGGCCGGACCTCGGCGTAGAACGCGTAGGGATCCGCCTTGTCCAGCACCCGGCCGTCCGCGGTGAAGACGGCGAATTTATACAGGTCGCCCTGGGCAAGGCCGGGGACAAAGCCCTCCCAGACTCCGTTGCCCAGAGCACGCATGGGATTGGCGCCGCGATCCCACTGGTTGAAATCGCCGATGATTCCCACGCCGGCCGCTCTGGGCGCCCAGACCCGGAAGGTATACCCCTCCTGACCGTCTCTGGTGTCCGCGTGGGCCCCCAGGGTTCTCCACGCGCGGATTGCCCGGCCCTGTGTAAAGGCTTCCAGAGCCTTTTCCGGGCTGTGCCTGTCGCTGTTTGTCTTTTGATGTGCCATAACGATCCTCCAGAAAGGGTAATTTTGGTTGGCTGGCGGGAATTCCTGTTGATTACCACGAATCCGGCGGAAAACTTCCGCCTCTTTTTATACAAATTATACAATTGACGGCGGGGCATGTCAATACACAGAACAGGCGGAAGCGAAAAAATTGACCCGCCGGATCCCGTGGAAGCGGACGCGCCCGGAAAGCGGCCCGCGGGGCCGGAGAGAGGGGGAGGCGGGGTTCCCTCCCCCTCCGGCACAACATGCTCAGTGCAGGGCCGCCGCCAGACGATCCAGCACCTCGGTGTGGGTGCTGTCCACCAGATGGGTGTAGATGCGCCCGGTGGTGGAGGGGGTGCTGTGCCCCAGCGCCTTGCCGATCTCAAACAGGGGGGTTCCCTGGGCGCTGGCCAGGGTGGCGAAGGTGTGGCGCAGGCCGTGCAGGGTGATGGGCGGAAGACCGTTCTTCTTGATGAACCGGTTGAACGCGAGGGACACGGCGTTGGGGGAGTAGGGCTCCCCCGTGCTGTCCACCGCCACGAACGGGCTGTCGTGATACTGGTCGCCCAGCGCGGCGCGGTTCATCTCCTGGCGCAGACGCTCCCGCCACAGCAGCTGCCGGATGTCGTCCGGCATATGGAGGGTGCGCAGGGAGGAGAAGTTCTTGGTCTCCTTGACGACGATGGTCGCGCCGGCGGCGGTGCGGGCCTCCTTGATGCGGATGGTGTTGTTCTGGAAGTCCACGCTCTCCCAGCGCAGACCGCAGATCTCCTCCCGGCGCAGACCGAGATAGCCGGCCAGCTTGATGAACAGCTCCAGCCAGTGGCCCTCAGAGAGGCGGAGGAGCTCACGAAGATGCTCCAGATCGTAGAACCTGGCCTCCCGGGGAACCTCCCGGGGCTGCTCCACCCGATCCGTGGGGCAGCGGGCGATCAGATCCTGCTTCACCGCCATACGCAGGGCGCTGGAGAGCACGGCGTGGTGCCGGCGCACCGTGTTGGGGCTCAGGCCCTCCTGCTGGATCATCCTCGCGTAGTAGCGCTGGATGTCAATGGGGGTGAGCTTCTGAACCTTGATGTCCCCCAGCTCCGGAATGATGTGGTTGTCGATGATCTTCTCGTAGCAGTACACGGTGGTGGCGGCCCGGTTGGGGCGCACCACCTCGTCCAGCCAGTAGGTCAGCCACTCGGCCAGGGTGGTGATGCTGGGCGCGACCCAGTTGTCGTTGGCGCGCTCCACCTCGTGGTTTGTCAGGATCCGGCGCGCCTGGGCCAGACTGGGACAGGTCTTGTACTGTTTGATCCGCCTCCCCTCGTCGTCCGTGCCGAAGTCCAGGTACACATAGAAGGACTTCCTCTCCTCGTCGTAGGAGATATTCCTCTCGACCCGTTTTCTTGCCATGACACATCCCTCTGCTTTCTTCAGATTCCGTGCGTTCGGGACTGAAACCGCACGGTAGTAACGATCATAGCAAGCGGCGGATAAAATACAAATAGTAATATCGGGGCGGATCGCCGGAGACCCGGTTCCCGGAAATTTTTCCCGCAATCTCCCTGACTGCGCCAATGGCGCCGCGCAGGACTGGAAACTGGAAAAACCCACCATTTCCAATCTGTATAATTTACACAGGATGTCAGGACGGGCGCGAAAAATCCCCCGGCGCCCTGAGGCGCCGGGGGAGGGAATGTCTGGCTTTTACTGGTCGAGGGTGTACGCGCCCACCAGGGCGATCTCCAGGGTGAGCGTCTCTCCGCCGCGCCGGACGGTGAGCGTGAGGGTGTCCCCGATCTTCATGCCGGTCTTGATGGCGTTGATGTCATCCACGGTTCCCACATGCTGGCCGTTGACGGCGGTGATCAGGTCGTCGGGCAGAAGGCCCTTGGCGAAGGCGTCCGAATTGGGATCCACGCTGTAGACCAGCACCCCGCCCTCGCCGGTGGAGCCCGTGATGCCGATGGACGCCGGGCCGTCATAGGTGCCGGTGGCGATCATGGCGTCCACCGCGTCTTTCACGGCCGTGGAGGGGATGGCGAAGCCCAGGCCCTCCACCGAGTTGTCCGAGGACATGATCTTCATGTTCGTGATGCCGATGACCTGGCCCCGGGTGTTGAGCAGCGCGCCGCCGGAGTTGCCGGAGTTCAGGGCGGCGCTGGTCTGCAGCAGCGTCATGGTGTCCCCGTTGTCCCGGGTCACCTGCCGGTTCACCGCGGAGATGATGCCGTTGGTCATGGTGCCCCACAGCTCGTCGCCCAGGGGGTTGCCGATGGCGGCCACGCTGTCTCCCACATGGAGCTGGCTGGAGTCCCCGAACTCCGCGGCGGGCAGCGGCGTTCTGGGGTAGACTTTCAGCACGGCCAGATCGCTGCGTGCGTCAAAGCCCACCAGGTCGCACTCCAGGGCGCTGCCCTCGTACGGGGCGATCCACACCTGGCTGGAGCCGGCCACCACATGGGCGTTGGTGACGATGTAGCCGTCCCCGGACAGGATGATGCCGGTTCCGAACGAGCCCGCGGTGTCCCCGTAGGCGTAGACGCCCACGATGGACGGGATGGTTTTGTCATAGATCTCCCCGTAGGACAGCTCGTCGCGCTCCCCGGCGCTCACCAGGGTCAGGGTGGGGCCGTTCCCCGTACTCGCCTGCCGGATGGTGGGCGGCGTCCACTCGAAGGAGTCGCTCCGATCCCAGTCGTTCCCGAACGGGTCGTCGTACCAGTCGCTGTGGGAGGAGTCAGGCGGCTGATCCTCCATCTGCTCCATCTGATCCATCAGGGGGATGGTGGCCGCCGCCAGGGCGGCGGCGAGCCCGGCGATGATCAGCAGGGACAGAAGGAAGAACAAAACGGCCTTTTTCATGCCTTTCCGCCGGTCTTTCGGCGCCGCGGCCTGGGCGGCGGCGGGCGCGGGCGGCGAGGCGCTCGTGAAATTGGGCGCCCACTGATAGGGGCGGTAATAACTGCGCAAGTCCAGTCCTCCTCATGCAAGCGTCAGGGTGAAAGTGAACTCTGTCACCCCGTCCTGGCTGGTGACGGTGATGTCCTCCTTGTGGAGATCCAGGATGGATTTGACGATATACAGGCCCAGACCCACCCCGTCCCGATCCACGCTCCGGGAGTGGTCTGTCTTGTGGAAGCGGTCAAAGAGCATGGGCAGCTCGTCCGGCGGGATGGTCTCCCCCTCGTTGCGCACCGAGATGTGCGCCTTGCCGCCGGAGGTGGTGACGCGCACGCCCAGGGTGCTGCCCTCCGTGGCGAATTTGATGGCGTTGTCCAGCAGGTTGTAGCACACCTGGGTGATGCTGTCCGGATCCCCCCAGACGGTGACGGGGTCGTCGGGCATCTGGGCGTCCACATCCAGGTTCCGGGCGTTGATCTTGGGCTCCAGGCTGACCAGCGTGCGGAGCATCAGCTCGGAGATGTTGAACTGCTCCTGGGCGCTGACCCGGTCTGAGGCCTCCAGCCGGGACAGATCCAGCATCCGCCGGACCAGCCGGGAGAGACGCCGGGTCTCGTCGGAGATGATCTGGAGATACTCCCGCTCCCGCTCCGGCGGGATGGTGCCGTCCAGGATGCCGTCCGCGAAGCCGGCAATGGTGGTCATGGGCGTCTTGAGCTCGTGGGAGATGTTCGCCACGAACTCGCTGCGCCTGGCCTCCGATTTGGCCAGGGAGTCCGCCATGTTGTTGAAGGCGGCGGCCAGCTCCCCCACCTCGTCCTGCCGGTTCTCACAGCCCGTGACCCGGGCGTCAAACTCCCCGTGTCCGAACTTGTGGGCGGCCTGCGCCATCTCGTGCAGGGGCTTGGACAGCCGGGCGGTGGTGATGGAGCTGAAGATGAACGCCAGGATGAGCACCACCACGGCGGTGAAGAAGAAGATCTCCGCCAGGGAGGACCACATCTGGGTCAGGCTGCTGGCGTCCGAGGAGATCAGCACGATGCCCCCGGTTCCGACCCGCCCCTGCTGTGTCCAGGTGATGGGCCGGCCCACGCCGTATCTGCTCTCCTCATAGATGCCGGGGAGGAGGAACATGCCGGAGAAAGTCCCGTTGTCAATGGCGTCGTGGACGATGTTATCCGGCAGGTACAGGCTGTCGCTCTCGTAGAGGATGGTGCCGTTGTCCCGGTCGCTGGCGAAGACCACCTCGCCGTCGGTCTCAGCCAGGATGATGGACATGTTGGACACGGCGGCGATGGCGGAGATGTTGCGCTGGAAGTCGTCCGAGGCGAGCACGCCGGGGTTGCGCTGGCGCATGTAGCCGGTGTAGGAGGAGATGTACTCCGCGTTGGTGGCCAGAGTGTCCCGGCGCTCCTCCACCATGTAGCGGTAGGACAGGGCGATGAACGCGCTGCCCAGCAGGAAGAACGACAGCAGCACCACGCTGGCCATCAGAATAAACTGCCGCTGATAGACGGATTTCATGCCACGGCGGCGTGGGCGCCCGCGACTGGCGTCACAGGCGGGAGCGCGCCTTTCCCCCTTTGCTGCGAGATATGCCGCTCAGCCGGCACCCGGCCGGGACGGGCGCTCAGGTGCCGGTGTTGACCTCAAACTTGTATCCCACGCCCCAGACTGTCTTCAGGTTCCACTGGTCCGAGACGCCCTCCAGCTTCTCGCGCAGGCGCTTGACATGGACATCCACCGTGCGGCTGTCCCCGAAGTAGTCAAAGCCCCAGACCTCGTCCAGCAGCTGGTTCCGGGTAAACACCCGGTTGGGGGAGGACGCCAGGTGGAACAGCAGCTCCAGCTCTTTCGGCGGGGTGTCCACCCGCTGGCCGTTGACCAGAAGCTCGTAGGAGTCCAGGTTGATGACCAGCTTGTCATAGACGAGCTTCTTCGGAGCGGGCTCCCCGTCCGGAGAGGTGCGCCGGAGCACCGCGTGGATGCGGGCCAGCACCTCTTTCATCTCAAACGGCTTGACGATATAGTCGTCCGCGCCCATCTCCAGGCCGGAGACCCGGTCTGTGGTCTCGCCCTTGGCGGTGAGCATGATGACCGGGATTTTGCTGTCCTCCCGGATGCGCTTGAGCACCTCCCAGCCGTCCATGACCGGGAGCATGATATCCAGCAGAACCAGATCGGGGCTGAAAGTGTGGAACAGCTCCACGCCCTTGCCGCCGTCGCCGGCCACGGCGGTCTCAAAGCCCTCTTTCTCCAGGTACAGATGGAGCAGTTCGGCGATGTTGTTGTCGTCCTCGATAATCAGTACTTTCTGTGCCATAGTACATACCACCTTTACATGGAATGGGCGCGGCCGCGTTTCGCGGCTCAGCGCTCCTGATGCTGCGCCGTATACGAGTGATCCACCTCTACCACGGTGAAGTAGGTCTCGGAGAGCGCGCTGGCTTTCTGCTGAATGCGCGCCTTCAGCTCCGCGTCCGTCATGGACAGATGGAACGGGGCGGCGACATCGAAAATCAGGTTGGTGCGTCTCGTCCCGGCGGTCATCCTGAAGTCGTGGATGGTCAGCCTGGGGTCGATCTCCCGCACCAGATCGGCGATTTTCCCGCGCAGAGCCGTTGTGGCCTCGTCCGTGGCGATGGGATCCATGTGGATGACCGTCTGAATCTGGTAGCGGGCCTTGATCTCCTGCTCGATGGCGTCGATGGCGTCGTGCACCGTCATGATATCGCTCTGGCAGGACACCTCCGCGTGGAGGGACATGAACATGCGGCCCGGCCCGTAGTCGTGGAGAACCATGTCGTGGATTCCGAGGATCTCCGGGTGGCTCAGGATATCTTTCCGGATGGCGGCCACCAGGTCGGGATCCGGGGGCCTGCCCAGCAGGGGATCCAGGGTCTCTTTCGCGGCGCCCAGGCCCGCACGCAGGATGAACACCGCCACCAGAATGCCCGCGGCGCCGTCGATGTTGACCTGCACAAACCGGTTGAGCAGCGTGGAGAGCAGCACCACGGCCGTGGCGGCCACATCCGACAGGGAGTCCGCGGCGGTGGCCGCGATGGCGGCCGAGCCGATCCGTTTGCTCAGCCCCCGGTTGAACCAGAACATCCAGAGCTTCACGCAGATGGAGGCCAGCAGAATGGCGCAGGTCACCCAGGAGAACGCCACGGCCTCCGGGTGGAACAGTTTCTTCACGGAGTTGACCGCCAGCTCCGCGCCCACCAGCAGGATGATCAGGGAGACCAGCAGCCCGGACAGGTACTCCGCCCGGCCGTGACCGAAGGGATGACCCTCGTCCGCCTGCTGCCCGGCCAGCCGGAACCCCACCAGGGTGACGACGGAGGAGCCGGCGTCCGACAGGTTGTTAAACGCGTCCGCCGTCACCGCGATGGACGCGGTGAGCAGGCCAGAGAGGAACTTGCCGAGAAACAGGCAGAGGTTGAGCGCGATGCCGACGAGCCCGGACAGTGCGCCGTACTGCCGCCGCACCGCCGGATCCTGGATCTCCTGCCAGCGGGGAATGAACTTTTTCACAAGAAAATCTATCATGGCCGCGTCCTCGCTGTCCCAAGAGTGGAGATTTCTCCCCGGGGCGCCGCGGCTGTTGCTCCACACCCTGTCCTCTCTCAGGCAGGCGCGAACGCCGCCCGGGCCGGAACGGTTCCGGGTCTCTCCGCGCCTATGATACCATACCGGTGAGGCTTTTACAACAAAATGCTTGACTTTAAGGAGGAATCGCCGCCCCGCTGCCACCCGGCGGAGCGGTTCCCCGTGCCGCGCCCGGAGAAAAAGACCGGGAAAGGCAAATTAACAAAAAGTTCATTTTATCGTCACGGTTTAGTCTCATTTTTGAGGTATCCTGTACGCGTCATCAGGAAGCGACAATGATGATTTCCAGATACCTCTCTCCTCCCTTTTGCAAACGAAACACAGCGGAAGCGCCCCGGCTGAAAAGCCGGGGCGTTTTCCCTGCCCGGGTGTTTTTTCCGGGGATCCGGAGAAACGCTTGGAAGCGGCGGCCGGATCTGGTATAATGAGACCGCCGGCGCAGCGAAGCGGCGGGTCGTGTGTGAGAGGAGAGAGGAATCCATGGCGAAGCGGAAGCCCGCGGACAACAGCGCGATGAAAGAACTCAAGCAGGATCTGGCCTCCGGTGCGCCGCGGAGCCTGTATGTGCTCTACGGGGAGGAGACCTATCTCCGGGACTACTATTTTGGAAAGCTCCGGGAGCAGCTGGTGGGAGGCGCCATGGAGGAGTTCAACCTCCACATCCTCAGCGCGGATCAGGTCACGCCGAGAAGCCTGGAGGATACCATCGACTGCCTGCCGGTGATGAGCCAGCGAACCATGATCCAGATCACGGACTTTGACCTGTTCCGGGGCCGGGAGGAGGATCGGAAGGAGTTCGCCCGCATTCTGGCCGAAATCCCGGACTACTGCTGTGTGGTTTTTGTCTACGACCTGGTGCCCTACCAGCCGGACAACCGGACGAAGCTCGCCGCCGCCATCCGGGATCACGGGCTGGCCGTGCAGTTCGCCCGGCAGGAGCAGGGAGACCTGATCGACTGGATCCGGCGGAGATTCCGGGCCCTGGGCCGGGATATCACCCCGGATGTGGCCAGGTACCTCATCTTCCAGTGCGGGGATCTCATGAACGGCCTCATCGGGGAGATTGAAAAAGTGGGGGCGTACGCCCGGGGCGCCCGGATTACCCAGCAGGATATCGACGCGGTGGTCATTCCCCAGCTGGACGCCGTCGTCTTTCAGATGACCGACGCCATCTCCGCGGGGAATTTTGACAAAGCGGCGTCCGTGCTGGGGGATCTGTACCAGATGCAGGAGCCGCCGGTGAAGATCCTGTTCTCCCTGGGAAAGCAGATCCGGCAGATCTACTCCGCCCGCCTGGCCCTGGAGGCCCGGAGGGGGACGGATTATCTGGTGCAGCTGTGGGGGATGCGCTCTGCCTATCCCGCGCAGAAGCTGCTGGACTCCGCCAGGCGGTTCAACCTGGACTGGTGCCGCTGGGCGGTGGTCCGGTGCGGGGAGGCGGATATGGCGATGAAGTCCGGCAGCGACGGCAACGAGGTGCTCACCACCCTGCTGATGGAGCTCTCCGTCCGGAGGGAGCGGTAGCCGTGTCTGTGGAAAAGCTCCGGATCCGGGAGGCTGTGGTGGTGGAGGGGCGCTACGATAAACACGCCCTGGCACAGGTGGTGGATACCGTGATCGTCGAGACCGGCGGGTTCGGCGTATTTCACCGTGAGGATCTCCTCTCGCTCATCCGCCGCCTGGCGGAGCAGCGGGGCGTGATTCTCCTCACGGACTCGGACGGCGCGGGTTTTGTGATCCGCAACCGCCTGAAAGGAAGCCTGCCGCCGGATCGGGTGAAGCAGGCGTATATCCCGGATCAGTTCGGGAAAGAGCGGCGCAAGCGAACCCCCGGCAGGGAGGGCAAACTGGGCGTGGAGGGCATGTCCCCCGCGGTGCTCAGACAGGCGCTGCTTCACGCGGGCGCCACTGTCCTGGAGGCCCCGGCGGCGGAGACCGCCGCCCCGCCGCTGACCAAGGCGGATCTGTACGCCGCCGGTCTGGCCGGCGGCAGGGACAGCGCACACAAGCGGAGCGCGCTGCTGCGGCGCCTGGAACTGCCGGAGCATCTCTCCGCCAACGCCCTGCTGGAGGTGCTCCGGGCGCTCTACCCCGGGGACGGGGGACGGCAGGCGCTGGCGCGGTGCCTGGAGGAAAATGAACCGCAGGCCGGTACCCCCTGAGGAGGAACCGGCCTGCGG
>CAYRAG010000040.1:0-16793 GCA_964422185.1 uncultured Oscillospiraceae bacterium | reverse complement strand
AAACTGAGCGAAAGCGAGGCCCGAACCTCCAGCCATAAAAGAACCTCGTACTCCGTAGCGCATCTCAGGGATCCGGATCAAGGTTCTGCGTTCCACACACTTCACGGGGGCAGTTCCCCCAACGAACTGCTGCGCAACGACTCCCGTAGAACCTGGCGCATGCAGCGCGTCCCATCCTCTCACAGCGGGTTTTCGTGCGCGGCTCCCCGTGATAAGCGCGGGATGATTTCACAGTGATGGCCGTTCCGGGATCGCTGACACGCACGGCTCCACCTCTACCCCGGGAGGCCCCCCATCCGGAGTTCGCTTTTTGCGGTTTTCCGGAGCCGTGAGTCTGCGGTTCCTGTCTCCGTGAATCTGCGGTTTTGCCTCCCGGAATCTGCGGTTATCTCCCATGGCAGGGATTTGCATCTTCAGCGGAAGAAACGGGAAATCCCCTCTGCTCCCTTTCCCGTTGCCTGTGGAACGGCACTCCCCGGAAAGAGAGATCTCAAATCGCCGTCCGCAGCCTGTTCCGGGCTGTGTTCCGGAACACACCGCGGGCTGAATTGTTTTGCGGTTTATCATCGCAAAACCTGTTGACTATTTCGAGTTTTGCGGTATCCTGTTTTCGGATGGAGGCGGTAGGGATGATTTTCAGACCCCTGTATGTAGACAGGATTGTGGCGTACGCGGGCACACCCTTTGTCAAGGTGATCACGGGGGTTCGCCGCTGCGGAAAGTCCACGATTTTGAAGATGATTATGGAAAAGCTGCGGACGGAGAGAAATGTCCCCGCGGATCATATGGTGAGCTGCCGGTATGATTCGATGGAATATGACGGCATGACGGCGAAACAGATGTATGACCAACTGAAAGAACGGCTTTGTCCCGGCGGGAAAACCTGGCTGTTCCTTGACGAAGTGCAGGAGATCAGCGGCTGGGAGAAAGTCGTCAGCTCTCTGGCCTCGGATTTTGATGTGGATCTGTATGTGACCGGCTCCCATGCCCGGATGATGTCCCCGGAGTTCTCCACCTGCCTCACGGGTAGATATATCCTGTTCCCCGTCTTCACCCTGTCGTTTTCGGAATCCCTGAGGTTCAGGGAAGAGTACGATACGGCGGGCGATCCGAAATCGGAACTGGCGGAGTATCTCCGCACGGGCGGATTCCCCGCGGCCCGGCTTCGGAAGTACTCCCGGGACGAAGTGGATACCATGGTCCGGGATATCTTCCACTCGACCATGTTCACTGAGATTGTGAGGCGGAATCAGATCAGGAAAATCGACCGGCTGGATCGCGTGGTGCGGTATGTCGTTCAGAATGTGGGCCACACTTTTTCCGCAAAGTCGGTCTCGGACTGCCTGAGTTCGGAACATCGAGCCCTGGATCACGAAACCGTCAGCTCCTGCCTGGAAATGCTGGAACAGGCGTATCTGATCCACCGCTGCCCCAGGTACGATGTGCGGGGAAAGAAGATCCTGAAAACGCAGGAGAAGTTTTATCTCGCGGACACCGCCCTGCGGTACAGCCTCCTCGGCGATTGCGCAGACCGTGTCGCCGCAGGTCTTGAAAACATCGTCTACCTGGAGCTTCGCCGCAGAGGGTATACGGTCTATGCCGGGAAGCTGGGTGCCGAAGAAATCGGCTTTGTCGCGGCGCGGCAGAATGAGAAGATCTATGTTCAGGTCGCCCGGGAGGCGGGTTCGGAACAGACAGAAGAGCGGGAATACCGCCGTCTGCTGGAAATCCGGGACAACTATCCCAAATATGTGCTCAGGACAGATGAATTCGCGGGGGGAAACGAAGAGGGCATCAAAATCATGCATGCCGCGGATTTCCTGCTGAGCACGGAGTATTAGCATTTCCAGGGCCCGGTGTCATTCGTCCTCCGCCGGATTCCCGCAGATCCGTTTCCGGCCTTTCCCAGGTGCCCGCGGGTGCAAAGGCCCGCAGTCCATACGGGCCGCCTGAAACATATGTTGCGCTCCCGCGGCGCCGGAGGGCAGCGGGCCGGATTCTGAGGCCGTTCTCCTGGAAAGTGAAAAAGCAGCGTCCCGGGGCGCGGTCACGCGCTTCGGAAACGCTGCTTTTTTGTCTATGCCGGCTCCAGACTCTCCAGCATCCGCCGGATCAGTTCGTCTCTTCCCGTGCCTTTCTCCGCCGAGAACGGGATGACGGGCACGGCGTCCTCCAGTTCGAGCGTCTCGCGGATCCGGCTCAGGTTCCCCTCGATCTCGCTCTTCTTCAGCTTATCCAGCTTGTTGGCCACTACCACATACGGCCGGGCCGCGGCTTTGAACCAGTCCGCCATGGTGCGGTCGTCCCGGGTGGGGGTGTGCCGGGCGTCTACCACCAGGATTCCCAGGGTGATGCGCTCCGGCGTGGCAAAATAGTCGTCCATCAGCCGGCCCCAGCGGTCTCTCTCCGCCCGGGACACTTTGGCGTAGCCGTATCCGGGCAGATCTACCAGGTAGATCCTGCCGTCGATCCGGAAGTAGTTCACCTGGGTGGTCTTGCCGGGGGCGTTGCCCACCTTCGCGAGGTTTTTCCGGTTCAGCACCCGGTTGATGACGGAGGATTTGCCCACATTGGAGCGCCCGGCCATGACGATCTCCGGCAGTCCGTCCCGGGGGAAGTCCGCCTGTCTCGCCGCGGATTTCACAAACTCCGCGTGTTGCAGATTGATCATGTCCGGCCTCACTGGCGAAGAGGAACTGTTCTCTGCCTGCTCTGCTTCCCCTGGCCCGCGAACGCCTTCGCGCTCTCTATCGGCGGCTGTTGCCCGCGCAGCAGCGAGACGGAGAGCACCTGATCCACACTCCCGGCCGGGAAGAACTCCAGCGCCTCGCGCACCGTCTGGTCAATCTCCTCCAGATCCTTCACATTGTCCTGCGGGATGATGACGGTATGGATCCCGTTGCGCAGCGCGGCCATGGTCTTTTCCCGCAGTCCGCCGATGGGCAGTACCCTGCCGCGCAGCGTGATCTCCCCGGTCATGGCGATGCCGGGCGTCACCGGCGTGTTCGTCAGGGCGGAGACCATGGCGGTGGCGATGGCCACGCCCGCGGACGGGCCGTCTTTCGGAACGGCGCCCTCCGGGAAGTGGACATGGACATCCCTGGTCTTGTAGAAGTCCTCCTCAATGCCGAGCTGGCCGGTGCGGCTGCGGATGCAGCTCAGGGCGGCCTGGGCGGACTCCTTGAGCACATCCCCCAGGTTGCCGGTCATCTCCACCTTGCCGGTGCCGGGCACCACATTGACCTCCACCTCCAGCAGTTCCCCGCCTTCGGCGGTCCAGGCCAGCCCGTTCACCACGCCGATCCGCTCGTCCAGCACCTGGGTTTCCGGATGGTATTTCCGCACGCCCAGGTACTGCTCCACCTGATCGGGGGTGACTCTCTGCAGCCTGGTCTCGCCCGCTACGACCTTCATGGCCGCTTTCCGGCAGATGGCGGCCAGCTGGCGCTCCAGCACGCGTACCCCGGACTCCCGGGTATAGCAGGCGATGATCTCCCGGATGGCGTCGTCCGTGACTTTCAGCTGTCCGGCTTTCAGACCGTGGCGCTTGAGCTGCCTGCGCATCAGATGGCGCTTCGCGATCTGCACCTTTTCCTCGTCCGTGTAGCCGGGCATCTCGATCACTTCCATGCGATCCAGCAGGGGCCGGGGAATGGTGGATGTGGTGTTTGCCGTCGTGATGAACATGACCTCGGAGAGGTCGAACGGCATCTCGATGTAGTTGTCCCGGAAAGTGGAGTTCTGCTCCCCGTCCAGGACCTCCAGCAGCGCGGAGTACGGATCCCCCCGGTAGTCTGAGCCCAGCTTGTCAATCTCATCCAGCAGGAGCACCGGATTTTTGGTGCCCGCCTGGATCATGGCGTTGATGATCCGGCCGGGCATGGAGCCGATGTAGGTCTTCCGGTGGCCCCGGATCTCCGCCTCATCGTGAACTCCGCCCAGGGAGATCCGGGCGAGCTTCCGGTTGAGCGCCCTGGCGATGGACATGCCGATGGAGGTCTTGCCCACGCCGGGCGGGCCCACCAGACACAGCACCTGTCCTTTCAGATCCGGGGCGAGCTTTCTGACCGCCAGAAATTCCAGGACGCGCTCCTTCACCTTTTCCAGGCCGAAGTGATCCGCGTCCAGCGTCTTTCTCGCGATATCCACATCCAGCCGCTCCCGGGATCGCTTCTCCCAGGGCAGTTCCAGGCAGGTGTCCACATAGTTGCGCATCACCGCCCCGTCCGCCGAGCCGTACGGCTGCCTCAGCATGCGGTCTACTTCCCGGAACAGCTTCTCCATGGCGGGTTTGGGCATGTGGGTGGCAATGATCTTCTTCCGGTACTCGTACCGCTCCTGAACCGCGCTCTCCTCTTCCCCCAGCTCGCTCTGGATGGCTTTCATCTGTTCCCGCAGGTAGTAATTCTTCTGATCCTTGGACAGGCTCACATGAAGTCTGCTCTGGAGCCTTTCCTCCATCCTCAGGATCTCGGTCTCCCGCTGGAGCAGCCGGTACATCTCCTCCAGGCGCCGCCTGGGGCTGGTCTGCAGCAGGATTTTCTGCTTTTCCTCGTTGCGCAGCGGGAGGTTCTGCGCCAGGTAGTCCGCGATATACCCCGGATTCCTGCTGGCCAGAATGGCGATGTACGCGTCCGCGCCCATGGTGGGGGCAAGGTTGGTATATTCGTCAAACACCTTGTATACCATCCGCATGAGCGTCTCATCCCTGGTGGAGGGCTCCTTGTCTTTCTCCTCCGGGACATGCTCCACCTCGCCCATGTAGTACGGATCGGTCTGGGTCAGATTCCGCAGCCGGCCGCGGCACAGTCCGCGCACCAGCGCCCGCACCGAGCCGTCCTGCAGCCTCAGAATCTGTTTGATTCCGGCCACGGTGCCCATGGTATACAGCTCCTGCTCTTTCGGGTTCTCGGATGCCATATCCCGCTGCGCCACCAGAAAGATGCTCTTCCCGGACGCCATGGCGGCGTCCACGGCGCGGACAGACAGCTTTCTGCCCACATCAAAGGTGACGGTCATATTGGGGAAGACCGTGATGCCGCGCATGGGCATCACCGGGAGGATCTCAACCACCTCTTCCGGCGCCTCCGGCGCGGCCGTCTCCGCTTCCGCCTCGAATTCCTCTTCTGTTTTCTTCTCCTCGTCCACTTTTCTCACATCCTCATCTGGTCTGCGGCAAAAAGCCGCGCAGAGGCTGTCCCCCATCCGCGCGGCTTTCCTGTCTCAGCACCGGCGGCCCGGACGCCGCCCGTCAAGATACATTGCTGCCCCGGGAGACACCGGCGCCCACATCGTTGCGCCGGTACATCCCACCCGGATTCGGCCTTTCCTTCCTGTTTTCGTCCCGGACGATCCGGGGCTGCGCCCCCTCCGTCACGCTCTCCGGGGTGATCACCACCTGGACAATCGCGGGATCCGACGGCACATCGTACATGATCTTCGTCATGATCTCCTCCAGCACCGCCCGCAGGCCCCGTGCGCCGATGTTGCGCTCAATCGCCCTGTCCGCCACGGCCTCCAGGGCCGCGTCCTCGAAGATCAGCTCCACATCATCGTAACTCATCAGCTTCTTATACTGCTTGACCAGCGCGTTCTTGGGCTCGGTCAGGATCCGCACCAGCTGGGCGCGGTCCAGGGAGTGCAGCGTGGTCACCACCGGCAGACGGCCCACCAGCTCCGGGATAATTCCGTACTTGAGCAGGTCGTGGGGCTGGATCTGCTGGAGCAGATCGGTGATGTTGTCCTCCTTCTTGCTGCGGATCTCGGCGCCAAAGCCGATGGACTTCCTGTCCAGGCGCTGCTCGATGATCTTCTCGATCCCGTCAAACGCGCCGCCGCAGATAAAGAGGATGTTCCTGGTATCCACCTGGATGAACTCCTGGTGGGGGTGCTTGCGGCCGCCCTGGGGAGGCACATTGGCGATCGTGCCCTCCACAATCTTCAGCAGCGCCTGCTGCACGCCCTCCCCGGACACATCCCGGGTAATTGAGACATTCTCGCTCTTGCGCGCGATCTTGTCCATCTCGTCGATGTAGATAATCCCCCGTTCCGCCAGATCCACATCATAGTCCGCGGCCTGCACCAGCCGCAGGAGGATGTTCTCCACATCATCGCCCACATAGCCCGCCTCTGTGAGGGTGGTCGCGTCCGCGATGGCAAACGGCACCTTCAGTATGCGGGCCAGCGTCTGGGCAAACAGGGTCTTGCCGCTGCCGGTGGGCCCCAGGAGCAGGATATTGCTCTTTTGCAGCTCCACATCGCTGTCCCCGCCGTAGTAGATGCGCTTATAGTGGTTGTAGACCGCGACGGACAGCGCCACCTTGGCCTGATCCTGTCCAATGATGTACTGATCCAGCACCCTGCGGATCTCCTGGGGTGTGGGGATGGTATCCGGCACGACCAGAGTCGGCACCTGCTTCTCGGCGCCGTCCCCGAGATCCTCCCCCAGAATCCCCATGCACAGGTGAACGCACTCGTCGCAGATATAGGCGTTGGGGCCGGCGATCAGCCGCCCCACCTGATCCTGCGTCTTATTGCAGAACGAGCACCGGAGGATTCTCTTTTCGTCGTTGTTTCTTGCCATATATTACCTCGCTCCTGAGATTCAGGAAGTGGGGGAGAGAGTCTGTCCTCACCCCCACCCCCGCAGGTGTCTGCTCACCGCCTGGTGATGATCCTGTCAATCAGGCCGTACTCCAGGGCCTCCTCCGCGGACATGAAGTTGTCCCGCTCGCAGTCCGCGGTGACCACTTCCAGCGGCTTTCCGGTATTCTCCGCCATGATCTTGTTGAGGCGTCCCTTGATGATCTCCAGCCGGCGCAGGTGAATGGCCATATCGGTCACCTGGCCCTGCGCCCCGGCGGAGGGCTGATGGATCATAATCTCCGCGTTGGGCAGGGCAATCCGCTTCCCCTTCGTGCCGGAGGACAGCAGGAACGCGCCCATGGACGCGGCCATGCCGATGCAGATGGTGGATACATCACACTTGACATACTGCATCGTATCGTAGATGGCCATCCCGTCCGTGACGGATCCGCCCGGGCTGTTGATGTAGAACTGGATGTCCTTGTCCGGATCCTGAGATTCCAGATACAGCATCTGCGCCACCACCAGGGAGGCGGTGGTCGCGTTCACCTCTTCGCCCAGGAAAATGATGCGGTCTTCGAGCAACCGGGAAAAAATATCATAGGATCGCTCGCCGCGGTTTGTCTGTTCCACTACATAAGGTACCAGGCTCATGACTTGATTTGCTCCTTCCAGTCCCCGGCGCATATGCCGCGCCCGGGCGCCATGACGGTCTATGGGATTGCGGGAAGCGGGAGAAGCGACGGACACGCGTCCGGCCGCCTCTTCTGCTCCCGACGGGTTTTCGTTATCGTCCCCCGGCGGGTTACTCCGCGGCGGGCTCCTCCGGCTCAGCGCTCTTCTCCGGTGCGCTGTCCTCCTCCGCCGCCCCGGACTCCTCCGGCCCGGCGGTCTCTTCCGCCTGCGCGGGCTCCTCCGGCGCGTCAGACGCCTGGGTATCGGCGGCTTCCTCCGGTTCGGTCTTCTCCGCCCCGTCCGTCTCTTCCTCCGGCTTCTCCTCTGACTCCGCCGTCTCCGGATCGCCCACAATGGCGTTGTCGATGACGAATTGCGCCGCTTTCTCCATCAGGAGGTTGAACTCCAGTTCGTCCATGTCCACCGTGTCCCGGATTTCTTCCTCGTCCCGGTCTTCCTCCCTGGACATTCTCTTAACCTCCGCGTCGATTTCCTCCTGCGTCACTTCGATATTTTCCGCCTTCGCGACCTCCTGCATGGCCAGCTCATGTCTGTACTGCTCCAGCGCGGCCTGCAGGGCGTCCTGCTGCAGACTTTCCGGGGTGACGCCCACCATCCGGGTATACTGTTCATACGGGATTCCCGTCATCTCGATGCGCCTGCGGTAATTATCCATCATGTTTTCCGCCCGGAACTGCACGATGGAATCCGGGATTTCCACTTCCATCTTACTCAGCAGCTGATCCATCACCGCGGCGCGGAAATCTCTGTCCACCTGTTTTCTTTTCCGTTCAAGCACCTGGTTGCGCAGATCCTCTTTCAGTTCCTCCAGCGTCTCGAACTCAGACACATCCTTGGCGAACTCATCGTCCAGTTTGGGCGTTACGGAGACTTTCACCGCGTTTACTTTCGCCTTGAACACGACCTCCTGGCCGGCCAGCTCCGGGGTGTAGTCCTCCGGGAAAGTGATTTTGAACTCTTTCTCGTCGCCGGCCCTCATGCCCACCAGCTGCTCCTCAAATCCGGGGATCAGCGTGTGGGAGCCCAGCTGCAGATTCTGCTTCTCCGCTCTGCTGTTCGGGATGGGCTCTCCGTCCTTGAAGCCCTCGTAGTCCACGAGTACGACATCGCCCTCCCGGGCCTCCCGGTCCACATCCACCATGCGGGTGGCGCGGGCAATCAGGGGCCGCAGTTCCGCGTCCAGATCGCCCTCCGTCACGGTCGCTTCCGCCTTGGGCGCGACCAGGCCCTTATACTGGCCCAGTTTCACCTCCGGCCGGACCGTCACGGTCACCTTCAGCACCGCGCCTTCCGGCCCGGCGCTCTCCACGCTGACATCGGGATAGCCCTCGGCGTCCAGCTTCTCATCAATCAGCATCTGGGCATACGCCGTGGGGAACAGATCCCAGATCGCATCGTCATAGAAGATATCCGCGCCATACATGTTCTCAATGATCTTACGGGGCACCTTCCCCTTGCGGAACCCGGGGATGGCGATTTTTTTCCGGTTCCTCAGGTAGACATGATTCACCGCGGTGTCAAACTCCTCCGGACCGAATTCCATCACCACTTCCACCGTGCTGTGTTCTTTTTTCTCGACGCTCTTGACTTCCATCTTACTTCCTCCCGTGCGGCGCGCTCCGCCCAGCTGGTTCTCTGTCCGGATCGCCACAAATGTTTATCTTTGATATACTAACAGAAACATCTGGAAAACGCCAGATCTTTTTCCCTCAATCCCGGATTTTTTCCGGCTGAAACCCCAGATAATCCGCGGACACCAGCCGGTATTCCACCGTCCCGGTTTTCCCCTGGACGGCGAGTCGGTGGCTGGCGCCGTGCAGGTGTCCGTAGCAGCACAGGCGCACGCCGTAGCGCTCCAGCAGGTCGATGATCTCCGCGCACCGGTACCCCTCATAGAACGGCGGGTAGTGGAGAAAGCAGATCTTCTCCCTGTCCCCCGCCGCCTTCAGCGAGGTCTCCAGCCGGATCAGCTCCCGCCGGAACACTTTCTCGTCATGGCCCTGCTGATCCTCCTCGTAGAACCAGCCTCTGGTTCCGCACAGCGCGGTCTCCCCGTACAAAGCGCAGTTGTTGTGAAGCAGGGAGAAGCCCTCAAAGCCGTTCTCCCGGAAAAAGGCGTCCGTCCTGGCCGCCGTGCTCCACCAGTAGTCATGATTGCCCTTGAGCAGCAGCTTCCTGCCCGGGAATCCGGCCAGAAACGCGAAGTCCTCCCTGGCCTGCTCCAGCGTCATTCCCCAGGAGATATCCCCGCACAGCACCAGGGTGTCCTCCGCCCGGAGGACGGACAGGCCCCGTCTGAGCTTCTCCACATAGCCCTGCCACGCGCCGCCGAACACATCCATCGGCTTGTCGCAGGACAGGGACAGATGGGTATCGCCTATCGCGTAAAGCGCCATCAGCCGAGCATCTCCAGCACCCTGGCCGCCATGTGCTCTTTCTCCGTGACCGCGCGGAACCGGATCGGCCTGTCTTTCAGCGCGGCCAGCGGCGCGGGCACGGGACAGCCGGTGACCTGGGCCGTCTGATCCAGGATATCCAGGCCCTCCGCCTGGTCTGTCACGCCCAGCGCGGTGAGCACGCTGTCGCAGAACTTAAAGGGGCTGGCGGTGGACGCCACCACAGCGGGCGTGTCGTCGCCGGTTTTCTGCCGGTACTGGTCGAGCACCTCAAAGCCCACGGCGGTGTGGGTGTCGATGAGATACCCCCTGTCCTGGAAAGTGGACGCGATCCGTTTGAGCGTAGCCGCGTCGTCGCAGCTGCCCGCGGAGAAGATCTTGTCCATCCGGGTCTTGACCTGCTCGCTGACGCGGTAGCGGCCCTCCCGGTTGAGCTGCTCCATGCACTGCGCCACCTCCCCGGTCTCCCCCCGGGTGAGGGAGAAGAGCAGGCGCTCGAGGTTGCTGGAGATGAGGATATCCATGGACGGGGACAGCGTGTTGTAGAACGCGCGCCGCTTGTCGTACACGCCGGTATTGAGGAACTGCGTGAGCACATCGTTGCGGTTGGACGCGCAGATCAGCCGCCCGATGGGCACGCCCATGCATCTGGCGTAGTACGCCGCCAGGATGTTCCCGAAATTCCCCGTGGGGACGCACACATTGATGGGATCTCCCTTGATGATCTTCTCCGTCCGGACCAGATCGCAGTAGGCGGAGACATAGTACACAATCTGCGGCAGAACCCGCCCCAGGTTGATGGAATTGGCGGAGGAGAAGAAGTAGCCGCGGCGGCTGAGCTCCTCCCGCAGCTCCTCGTCCGAGAACAGGCGCTTCACCCCGGTCTGGGCGTCGTCAAAATTGCCCTCCACGGCGCACACGCCGACATTGCTCCCCTCCTGGGTGCACATCTGCAGCTCCTGCATGGCGGAGACGCCGTCCTTGGGATAAAACACCAGGATCCTGGTTCTCGGCACATCCCGGAATCCCTCCAGGGCCCCCTTGCCCGTGTCGCCGGAGGTGGCCACCAGAATGCAGGCGTCCCGCTCCTCGTCCGTCTTCGACAGCGCGCCGGAGAGCAGGTGGGGCAGCATCTGCAGCGCCAGATCCTTGAACGCGCAGGTAGGGCCGTGCCACAGCTCCAGCGCCCAGGTGTTCCCGTCCACCTGGTGCAGCGGCGCCACTTCCGGGGTGTCGAACTTTTCCGTGCCGTAGGCGAAATTCACATAGTCTGACAGTTCCTTGACGGAGTACTCCTCCAGGAAAATCTTCATGATATAGACCGCCCGCTGGGCGTAGGACATCTCCACCATTTCGGAGATGGCGTTGCCCGGCATTCTGGGCAGATAGGACGGCGTCAGCAGTCCCCCGTCCGGGGCCAGGCCCTGGATAATCGCCTCAGCCGCGGTATACTCTTTGCTCTTCTCCCTTGTGCTGATATAATGCATCCTCGCTCACAACCCTCAGTAGATAGAATCGTTCGATCCTCCGGGACGCCCGTCTCGCGGGTGTTCCAGGCCGCTCATGCGCCAGGCGCCCCCATTGGCGTCCGGCCCCCGAAAGCCGGTTCTCGGCTCCCGGATTCCCCGCCTCCCGCGTGCACCGCGGGGAGGAGACGCTCCCCGGCCGTTCTTTCTTCCATGCGGCAGACCGCGCCCGGCCAGGGATAAGCGCCGCGTGCCGCTGCAGCAAAACAGGACGGATGAAACGCGTCCGCCCCGTCGCTGTGTTCACGCTCCGCGCCCCGTCCCGCCTGATCCCGCGGGGATCCGCACGGAACCTTCCAGGCGCGATGAAATCACCGCTCTTTTCCGGCGGGCAATTATATCATAACCCCATATGCGCTGCAACAAAAATTGTATCCGCCGGATTCACACTCTCCATGAATCGCGGAATCAGTTCGCATTTCTTCCGAATCATCCTGATGATCGCGGAATACATATCCTCATCATTGCAGTGATCCAAAACAGCGTGCCGTCTTCCGAAAGGTGAAACCCGCGGAATTCTTCCGGAAATCCGTCTGTCCCGTCCCGGATCGTCAGAGATTTTTCAGGAAAGTCCGGCGGTGCTCCGGGCACGGCCCGTACCTGCGCAGCGCCTCGTAGTGCGCTTTGGTTCCATACCCCTTGTGTCTGGCAAACTCATATTCCGGGTACCGCAGCGCCAGCTCCGCCATGTACCGGTCCCGGCTCACCTTGGCCAGGACGGACGCCGCCGCGATGGAGGGCGACAGGCTGTCTCCTTTGACGATGGTGCGGTGCGGTGTGGAGATGGCGCACCGGCTGCCGTGATCCCGGTTCCCGTCGATGAGGGCGAAATCCGCCGCGGGGGAGAGCCGGTCCATCGCCATCTGCATGGCCCTGATGCGGGCGTTGAGGATATCGATCCGGTCGATCTCCTCCGCCTCCACCCTGGCCACCGCCCACGCCACGGCGGTCTCCTGGATGCGGGGGAACAGCGCCTCCCTCTTTTTCTCCGTGAGTTTCTTGGAATCATCCAGGCCCTCCAGCCGGGCCCCGAAAGGCAGGATGACCGCGGCGGCGTATACCGGCCCGGCCAGGGGCCCGGCGCCCGCCTCGTCACAGCCGCAGACCAGGACATAGCCCTGCTCCCGCGCCTCGCGCTCATAATCCCACGAATCCATCCTGCCTCTCCTCTCTCCGCGAGACACGGGATCGGCCGTCCGCTCCCTCCGGCGCGGTATCCCCCTGTTCCACGGCGGGTCTCTGCGTCAGATCCTCCGGGCACTCCAGGGTAAACCGGCCGAGTCTGCCGGAGCGAAACTCGTTCAGGAGAGTCCCCGCCATCCGCTCCGTGTCCCACTCGCCGCCGGAGATCTTCATCCCGCGCCGCCGGGCGGCACACTGCAGAAGCCGGTAGCCGTAGGCCACCTCGTTCTCCTCCGCATCCCGCGCCGGAAGCGTGTCCAGCCGGTACCCCGCCGCCAGCGCGTCCGGGTAGCGATCCCCCAGCAGGGCCGCCAGGTGGCAGGCCAGTGTCTCCGTATCCATGATCTCGTCTTTGATCGCCCCGGTGTACGCCAGGTAGAGGCCCGTGCGCTCATCCTCAAACTTCGGCCAGAGGATGCCGGGCGTGTCCAGCAGCTCCAGGCCGGCGTCCACGCTGATCCACTGCTTTCCCCGGGTCACCCCGGGTCTGTCCCCGGCCTTCGCGGACTTCCGCCCGGCCACCTTATTGATCCAGGTGGACTTGCCCACATTGGGCACTCCCACCACCATGGCCCGGATCGGCCGGCCCGCCTGTCCTTTCCCGGCGCGGGCCTCCAGGGTGTCTTTCAGCAGCGCTCTCGCCGCGGCGGAGAATCCCGCCACGCCGGCCCCGCTCCGTGCGTCCGTCTCCAGGATCCGCACGCCCCGCTCCCGGAACCAGGCGGCCCAGACCCGGTTCATGCCGGGATCCGCCTGATCCGTGCGGTTGAGGACGATGAGTCTCGGTTTTCCCGCGGTCAGATCGTCCAGATCCGGATTGCGGCTGGAGACCGGGATCCGGGCGTCGACCATCTCCGCCACCAGATCCACCAGTTTGAGATCCTCCGCCATCTGACGCCGGGTTCTGGCCATATGGCCCGGGTACCATTGAATGTTCAGCTCCACCGCCCCCCTGTCCGCAGCCGCCCACGCAAAACCGGAAAAAAAGAAAAGGCACTGCCTTTTCAGTGCCTTTCCTCAAAAGATCACAGAGCCTCTTTCAGCTTGGCAGCCCTGCCCACACGGCCGCGCAGGTAGTACAGCTTCGCACGACGCACCTTGCCGTGGCGGACGACCTCAATTCTGTCCACTGTGGGCGCATGGATGGGGAATACCTTCTCCACGCCGACGCCGTAGGAAAGGCGGCGCACGGTAATCGTCTCCCCGATCCCCCCGTGTTTCTTCGCGATCACGGTTCCCTCAAAGACCTGGATACGCTCGCGGGCACCCTCTTTTACTCTGATGTGCACCCGGACGGTATCGCCGATCTCTGCGGCAGGGGGCTCTTCTTTCATGTACTTCTCTTCAAAGGCCTTCATGATGTCCATTGTGACTTCCTCCTCAGATACAGGCGTTCATGGGCGCACAATAAAAGCCGCTGATTTCCCGCAGCGGCAGGCCCCAGAGGACCGCCTTTTTTCAGACTGCGATATGTTAACACAGCTGTGCGGGAAAATCAAGAATTTTTTGCCCTGCCGGAAAAGAAATGCGCGATGCCATCCTGGCCGCCGGTCAAAAGAATCCGTGGGTGCGGGGAACGATTTCCCGGCGCAGCCGGAGATCCCGCCGCATTTCGCCGTTTGCGTCTGACCGCTCAGGCGGGCGTGCCCCGGAGCGCGGCCGGGATCCTGTTTTTTCTCAAAACTGGAATTTCCATTCGCACATTCCGGATGAATACGGTATAATGATGCGGGGTGACCATGATGAGACTGGGATGGACGACAAATAAAGATTCCGTGACCTACCGGGCGATAAAAACAGTCCGGGTGGGCGGGAAGAATAAGACGGTCGTCGTCAGGACATTCGGCTCGGCCAGGTACATCTGCGAGACCTACGGCGTCACGGACGCCAGGGCGTGGGCGGAGGAGCAGGTCAGGCTGATGCGGGAAGAAGAGGGGATCGGGGAAAGGCACCACATCGAACTCTGCGCCGGCACGGATCTTCCGTTCGAAGAGCGGCGCCTCTTTCACGGCGGCTACCTCTTCCTCCAGGCTGTCTACTGCCAGCTCGGGCTTCCCGGGATCTGCGGAGCCATCTCGAAACGGCGCGGGCTGGCGTACGACCTGAACGATATTCTCTCCCGGCTCGTCTACACGCAGATTCTGTTCCCGGACTCCGGGAAGCGCTGTCTTGAGGAATCCGGGCGTTTCATCGAACCGCCGTCCTTTGCGCCGCACGAGATAAACCGGGCGATCTCCGTCTTGGCGGAGGAATCCGGGGATATCCAGAGCCAATTGTTCCAGGCCGCCTCTTCCCTGCTCAGCAGGAATACCGGCACAGTCTACTGTCACCGCGTGAACTTCTGCTTTGCGTGCGGGCAGGAGGAGGACAAACGGTACGGGGTAAGCGGAGAGACCCGGCCGCTGCCCACCGTCGAAATGGAACTGTTCTCGGATGCCGACGGCATTCCCATCGCTTTCGGCCTCGTTCCGGGAGACGGCAGCGGACAGAATGCCATGACTGCGCTGGCGAAGAAAATGAGGGAATCTTTCGACCGGTCGAAGTTCGTTCTCTGCGCGGATGCCGGGCTTTCGTCCGCGACAGACCGCACATTCGACGGCTGCGACGGGGAAGCCGGGAACCGGGCCTGCATCACGACGCAGCCAGTCGGGAAACTGGAAGATCGGCAGGGCGACGCCAGGCGCTTTGCCAGGACATGCCACATGGCGCAGGAGGACGGGGCTGCCGGGGGGAAGACAGGCGCCCCTGATCAGGAGGCAGTGGTGGAAGAGGAGCGGTATGACGGATTTTGCGCCATATGCACAGACCTGGAGGACAGTCCTGAGGCAATCCTCACGGTCAGCAGGCGGCAGCGGGAGATCGAGGAGTGCTTCCGCGCCATGAAAACGGATTTCAGGGCGGGGCCGGGTTCTGTCCCGCGGCAGGATCGCATCCTGGCGCACGGTACCACCTGCTTCATCGCGCTCATCCTGTGCCGCTGCCTCGAAATGAGACTGGGTGAGCAATATACGACAGACCGGATCCTGGATACCCTCAGAGAGATGAACTTCGTGAAACAGGAAAGTGAGGGGTATCAGCCGGTCTATGAGAGAACCGCCCTGACGGATGCCCTGCACGATGCCTTTGGTTTCTGCACCTCCAGACAGATTGTGCCAGCCAGGAAAATGAAAAACATTTGCGCTGACACGAAAAAACAGGAAGTGAACTGTGCGTCACCACAATGACGAAAGGCCCCTGATCCCGCTCTATCCGCGGCATCGGGGGCTTTTCTCCAAAAAATATGCTCAGACTCGGGACGCTCACATCACTGCGCGGGAAAGGGAATTTTTGCCCTGCCGGAAAGGAAATGCGCAAAGCAGGCCAGGCCGCCGGCCAGAAGAATCCGGGGATGTGGGGAACGATTTCCCGGCGCAGCCGGAGATCCCGACACATTCCGCCACTGACGACATCCCCGGTTTGCGTGATGTGTGTGAAAAAGCCTTTTTTGAGATGAAGCCGCCTCCAGGCATCAAAACCATTCGGTCGCATAAGGAACAGGGCGTGACGAACAGATTCTACGCAGTGTTCATCTCCACAATGCCAGGAACCGAAATCATGAACGCCTGCAGGCGACATAAACTTCAAACGAAAAATATCATTATCGGAGTCTCTGGAGCGGGATATCGCTATATTTATTCAAAATATGATTATGATACTGCACTGTCAGCCAGACCCGGTGCCGTGTCCGCTGATTTTGATGCGGACGATGACAGGATCAGATCGCCGGGTAATATCGTCAGAGGACATGGCCCCGGCCCGCATGCAGCAACAGTACGGGCCAGAACCAGGCCTGCGTATGATCCGCCATACCGATTGTCCGCTGGAAACGGACGAACCCTGATGATCCTCGGATCCCGCGATGTTTCATCGTGGGAGAATGTCAACCATTTGCTTTTGTGAACCTGTATTTTCCCTTTCCATGCCCGCTGACCGCCTCAATGAGCCCGGCTTTTTTCAGCCTGGTGATAAGATTGCCGGCTGCGGTGATAGATACGCCCGTAATATTCATAATATCATTGCGCCCAAAGATACGGTTAAATTCCATCTGCGCAAACAGGCGTTTCGCTTGCTCTTTTGCTGCTTTTGAAAGATCAAGCCTGTCAATCGCTCTTTCAATGGAAAGATTGCCGCGGTCATTTAACACCTCTTCCGGGCCAATTAACACTTCTTCCGGGGCAATTGACACCTTTTCAATCGGGACATTGTAATTCAGGTTAAAAAGCGTCACAAGAAATGATGTCGGCGTCGATCTGAATAACGGCTCTACATCGCTGCGATAGTTCACGGCACGGCGATATACTGTCCTGATTTTTGTGAAACCGCTTCCCCTGCGCTCCATAAAGTGCATACGGCCGAAAATATCCGCAAT
>CAYRAG010000039.1:0-17254 GCA_964422185.1 uncultured Oscillospiraceae bacterium | reverse complement strand
AGATCCGCCTGGCGGCGGAGAATGGACAGCGGGGGTACCTGGCGGGGCAGGGGCATGGTGAACACCGTCTGAGGCGTGCGCACCTGCGCCGGCCGGGTGCCGTCCGGAAGCGCCATGCCCTCCGCGGTCAGGGGAACGGGGGCGACATCCGGGCCCACCAGTTCCAGCGGATCGCCGGCGGAGAATTTGTTGCGCAGGGACAGGGTGGCCAGGCCGTCCGGAGTGCAGGCGGTGACGACCGCCACGATCTGCCAGTTTCGGATGTACCGGGCGCTGGAGGTGTACTGGCCGGGCTGGCCGTAGTAGAAGCCGGTGGAGTAGTGCCTGTGGCTGACTTTCTCCACCTCCTCCCGCCAGACCGGATCCAGTGGGAGCCCCGCGGCTGCCGCGTCAATGGCGTGGCGGTAGGCGCCGGTCACAATAGCGGTATAGTAGGCGGATTTCGCCCTGCCCTCGATTTTGATGGAGTCCAGTCCCACCCGGATCAGGTCGTCGATGTGGTCGATCATGCACATGTCCCGGGAGTTGAGCAGGTAGGTCTCGCCCGCCTCCTCAACGATGGGGAAGTACTGGCCGGGCCGCTTCTCCTCCACCAGGGCGTACTGGTAGCGGCAGGGCTGGGCGCAGGCGCCCCGGTTGGAGTCCCGGTCCAGACCGGTCATGTAGTCGGACAGCAGGCAGCGTCCGGAGTAGCTGACACACATGGCGCCGTGGGCAAACGCCTCCAGCTCCAGCTGCCTGGGGGTTCTGGCCCGGATCTCGGCGATCTCGTCCAGACTCAGCTCCCGGGCCAGGATGACCCGGCTGGCGCCCAGATCGTACCAGGCGGCCGCGGTCTGATAGTTGACCACGCTGGCCTGGGTGCTGACATGGATCTGCACATGGGGCGCGTAGCGCCTGGCGAGCGCCAGCACGCCCACATCCGCCAGGATAATTGCGTCCGCGCCCGCCTGCTCCAGCAGTTCCAGCCATTCCGGGAGCCGGTCGATCTCGCCGTTGCGGGGCATGGTGTTGCAGGTCACATGAACCTTTACCCCCCGGTCGTGGCACAGCCGGATGGCGCCGGGCAGCTCCTCCGGGGTGAAGTTGCCCGCAAACGAGCGCATGCCGTAGTCCGGGCCCGCGAGGTAGACGGCGTCCGCGCCGTAGGCCAGCGCCATCTCCAGCCGCTCCCGATCCCCGGCGGGAGCCAGCAGCTCCAGGGTTTGTTTCGGCATGATGGATCCCTCCCGCGGAAAAAGGGGGCCGCCTGAGCGGCCCCCTGAGTACAGCCGTTTAGTTGTACCGCTCCTGCGTCGCCATGAAGTTCTGCATTTCGGAGTAGGTGCGGAAGAAGTGGTGGGTGCCGTCGTCCCCCAGGACATAGTAGTAGTTCCTGGTCTCGTCCGGATCCAGCGCCGCCTCGATGGAGGCGAGTCCGGGATTCGCGATGGGCGCGGGCGGCAGACCCTTGTACATGTAAGTGTTGTACGGCGAGTCGATGGAGCGGTCCGCCTCCGTGGGCACCTTGCCGCCGTTGATATAGGCCAGTGTCGCGTCGATCTGCAGGTAGCCGTTTGTGCCGGCGGACGAGTTGGGGTTGTTCAGCCGGTTGTAGATGACCGAGGAGATCATGGTGCGGTCTCTGCCGTCCGTCTCTTTCTCGATGAGGGACGCGATGGTCAGGATCTGGCGCATGTCGAAGTCGCTGTCCTCGATCTTCTGCCGGACATCCTCCGTGACCCGGGCGTCAAAGCCCTGGAGCATCTTGTTGATGACATACAGCGGATCGTGGTTGAGATAGAAGTTGTAGGTGTCCGGGTAGAGGAAGCCCTCCAGCCGGCTGGGGTCGCCCAGGGGGATCCCCTCCAGGAAAGAGAATTTATAGTCGTGGTTGGCGGCCATATCGTTGAGCTGCCCGACGGTGGACACGCCCTTTTCCTCCAGCAGGGCGAAAGTCTGCTGCACGGTGTACCCCTCGGGGATGGTGACGGTGATCTCCACCCGGGAGGTGGATCGGGAGCCCAGATTGGAGAGGATGGCCCGGTAGTCCATATCGGTATTGAGGTTGTAGCTGCCGGGCACAATGGAGTCTCTGGTGTGGGTGAACGAGGCGAACAGGCCGAACAGAAACTTGTACTCGATGATGCCCTCCTCTTTCAGCTGATCCGCCACCTGGTCAAAGGTGTCCTCGTCGTGCACCACGATGGTGGCGGTGAGCGGCTCCTTGTTCAGGGCCAGCACATCGTTGGCCGCCACCCAGATGACGGTGGCCAGGATGACGGAGACGGCGATGACGGTAAGCACATACATCAGCGCGGAGATGATCGGGTGGCGCCGGCGGCGGCGGGCAGTGGTGCGGGATCTGCCGGAGGAGGACGAACCGCTGCTGTTGCGGCGTGTATCAGAATCACGCTCTTGCTGTGACATGGGTACCTTCCTTTCCAGAAAGAGAGAAAAACAGCCTGGTTCCAGGCGCGGCGGTCAGCGCAGGAAGACCTGCGTCTCCGTGAGAACGGCGCGGACAGGGCGGTCGTGGGGCTCCGCGGGCAGGGACTCCTGCAGCAGGCAGTCCCGGCACAGTCCGGCGGAGAAACCGCGGTATCCCGCCAGCCAGCGGTCGTAGCAGCCGGCGCCCCGGCCCAGGCGGTTTCCAGGACGGTCGTAGCACACGGCGGGGATCAGCGCAAAGTCGATCTCACATTGCGCCACGACGGGCGCGTGTTCCGGCGGCTCCTCCATTCCGTACGGGTGGAGGCGGAGGAGCTGATCCGGCACCAGGAGATGGCAGACCAGGCTGCGATCCGGCAGATACCGGGGCAGGGCGACGGTTTTGCCGCGCTCCGCCAGACGCCGGAGAAACGGCAGGGTGTCCGGCTCCGTTCCCATGCCCGCGAACGCCAGAATGACCCGGCTGCGGGCAAACTGAGGCAGGGATTCCAGATTCCGGAACAGCGCCTCGTCGCTCCGCGCACGCTGCGCGGGGGACAGAGCGGCCGCCTGCGCCAGAAGCGCGGTGCGCAGCCGCGCTTTCTCCTCAGCGGCGGTAGACAACGGCTTTGCGCACTTCTTCGGCGGTCTCGGCGCCTTTCAGGATCTCCACGAGCTTCAGACCGAAGTCAAACGCCGCGCCGGCCGCCTCGCCGGTAATGATCCGCCCGTCCGTGACCACGGTCTGGCCGTGCTGGATCACGGCGGAGAACATCCTGTCCTCCAGCCCGGGATAGCAGACCGCCCTGCGGCGATCCAGAATGCCCAGCTGGGCCAGGATGGTGGGAGCAGCGCAGATGGCGGCCACATAGGCCCCCTGGTTCCGGGCCCGCTCAATCAGAGCCAGGGCGAAGAGGTTGAGCTGGATGTTCTCCACGCCGGCCATGCCGCCCGGGAGAACCAGCATCTCCATCTCCGCCATTTCAATTTGATCCAGGGTCTTGTCAGCGAGAACGGTGATGCCGTGGGAACCGGTGACCTGCAGGCTGTCCAGTCCGGTCAGGGTGACCTCGCAGCCGCCCCGGCGGAGCAGATCGGCGGTGACCAGCGCCTCGGACTCCTCAAAACCGTCTGCCAGAAGAATACAGACCATAAGAAACGACCTCCCTCGTCGTTCAAATCACCGCAAACGCGTGCGGAGGATCAGTTCAGTATGGGGAAGAGGACATCCCAGATTTTTTCGTGGATCTCCTCCACCGGGAGAAGACGGCCGCCGGCCATGCAGGGGATGACCCGCCAGCCCAGAACCTGCGCGGCCCGGATGGCGGACTGGCGGCAGGAGGCAAGATAGGCGGTGTCCACCTCGTGGATGTCCGCTCTGGTGCGGGTCTCCGCCTCCCGGGATCGGAGATTGCGCACCGCCTGCTCCACAGGCATATCCAGATAGAGAACGGTGTCCGGGGCGGGAAGCCCCAGACGGTCAAACTCAAATTCGTACAGCCAGCGGAAGAAGCCGTCCCGCTCCTCCTCCGGCAGCTTGCTGGCCTGGTGGACGGCGTTGGAGGTGGTGTAACGATCCGCCAGCACAATTCCGCCCTGGTCGTAGTAGCCGCCCCAGTCTTTCCGGAAAGAGGCGTAGCGATCCACCGCGTAAAACGCCGAGGCGGCGTAGGGGTTGACATCGCCGGGCCGGGCTCCGAACTCGCCGGCCAGGTACATCCGCACGAGGGCGGATGAGGGCTCCTGGTACCGGGGGAAAGAGACCTGCCGGAACGGCATACATTCCTCCTCCAGCCTCCGGCAAAGCCGGGAGAGCTGGGTGGACTTGCCGGAGCCGTCCGTCCCCTCCAGGACAATCAGTCTGCCTGCCATGCCGGGATCCTCCTTCCAGCCTCCGGACTAGCGGCCGCGGATGCGCGTCAGAAGCGCCTGGCCCAGAAACAGGGGCAGCCGGGCCATGCGGCCGATCCGGCCTGGCTGTTTGATCAGGCGGTACAGCCACTCCAGACCCAGTTTCCGCCACCGCTCCGGGGCGCGCTCCACCCTGCCGGCGAACACATCTAGCGCACCCCCCAGTCCGATGGCCAGACGGGCGCCGGTGTCCGGGCCGCAGGCGGCCATCCACCGCTCCTGCTTCGGGGCACCCAGGCAGACCAGAAGCAGATCCGGCCGCGCCCCGGCGACCTCCGCCGCGACAGGGCCGTCTTCCTGAAAATATCCGTCATGGCACCCGCAGAAAGTGAGGGCGGGAAACCGCGCGCTCAGGGCGGCCACGGCGTCCTCCGCCACACCGGGCTTCGCGCCCAGCAGGTAGACCCTGCCGCCGCCCGCGTCATTCATGGCGGACATCAGGCCGGTGGCGAAGTCGATGCCGGGCACGCGGCCTTTCAGGGGCGTGCCCAGGATTCTGGCGGCGTACACGACGCCGATGCCGTCGGGCAGAACGAGACTGGCGGCGTTGAGCAGATCCCGGAACGCCGGGTCTTTCTCCGCCTGCATGACAATCTCCGGGTTGGGGGTGACCGCGTAGTGGAAGTCCCGGCCGCGCACCAGATCCAGTCCGGCGCGAACCGCCTCGTCCAAGGTGAGATCGTCAAACGCGACGCCCTGGATATTGATTTTCAAACGGGACACCCCTTTTTCCGCGTGTGGGCGCGTCCCCGGGGGAACCCGCCTGTCGGAGCCCATCTTACCACACCTCCCGGGAAATGTCCATGAAAACATGACCGGGGAAAACTGCCGGATCCGGCTTGACAAATCATATGACGGGCTTATAATACAAAATATGTTCGTCAAAAGGACATTTCCTTTTGGCTGAGCAGCGATTTGTGGAAAATCCCGGCAAAATCGAGTAATGGAGGAAAAAGAATATGAAGAAACTCGCAAAAATTCTGGCCATGACACTGGCGCTTGCCATGGCCCTCGGCCTTGCCGCCTGCGGCGGCGGAGACTCCGCGGAGAGCCCCGCGCCCAGCGACAGCACGCCCGCGGAGAGCGCCAGCACCCCCGCGGAGAGCCCCGGCGCGGAGCCTTCCGAGTCTGCCGAGGCCGAGACCTACCTGATCGGCATCTGCCAGCAGATGCAGCATGAGGCGCTGGACGCCGCGACCCAGGGCTTCAAGGACGCCATCGCCGCGGCCGGCCTGAATGTGGAGTATGACGAGGCGGACGCGGGCGGTGAGTTCACCAACTGCGGCACCATTATGGACGGCTTTGTGGCGGAGAATGTGGATCTGATCCTGGCCAACGCCACCTATCCGCTCCAGGCGGCCGCCTCCGCCACCAGCACCATTCCCGTGCTGGGCACCTCAGTCACCGACTATGCCACCGCCCTGAACATCACGGACTGGACCGGCACCGTGGGCGGCAACATCTCCGGCACCTCCGACCTGGCGCCTCTGGATCAGCAGGCCGCCATGATCACCGAGCTGTTCCCGGACGCGAAGACCGTGGGTCTGCTGTACTGCTCCGGCGAGCCCAACTCCGTCTACCAGATTACCGTGGTGGAGGAGGCCCTGAAGGGCATGAACATCGCCACTGAGCGCTTCGCGTTCACGGACGCCAACGACCTGCCCGCCGTGACCCAGACCGCCTGCGACGGCTCTGATGTCATCTACATCCCCACCGACAACACCGCCGCGACCTACACCGATGTCATCGCGAATGTGGTGCTGCCGGCGAAAGTGCCCGTCATCGCGGGCGAGCAGGGCATCTGCTCCGGCTGCGGCGTCGCCACGCTGTCCATCAGCTACTATGATATCGGCTACACCACCGGCGAGATGGCCGTGGACATCCTGGTCAACGGCGCCGATATCTCCACCATGCCCGTCCAGTCGGCGCCTGAGGTCACAAAGATGTACAACGCCGCCAACTGCGAGGCGCTGGGCATCACCGTGCCGGAAGACTACACGGCCATCGAGGGCTGATTTGGTAGAAATTTGAGAAAAAATGCGGGGGAGGGACTTCCTTTCCCCGCGTTTTTTTGTTATAATGGCCACTCGGGCGCGGGCTGTGTTCTTCCGCGTAAAACCGATAAAGTGCCGGGTGTTTGGAGGGGTCTGTCTATGAGTTTTATCCTCGCCTTTCTCAACTCCCTGCCCGGAGCGCTGGGACAGGGACTGATCTGGGGACTGATGGCGATCGGGGTGTATATCACCTACAAGATACTGGACATCGCCGATCTGACGGTGGACGGATCCCTGGCGACCGGAGGCGCGGTGTGCGCCGTGTGCATCACCCTGGGGTGGAATCCCTGGCTGGCTGTGCTGATGGCGGTGGTGGCCGGGATGCTGGCCGGTCTCGCCACCGGGCTGCTCCACACCGCCTGCGGAATCCCCGCCATTCTGGCCGGCATTCTCACGCAGCTGGCTCTGTACTCCCTGAATCTGCGCATTATGGCCATCGGGGACGCCGCGTCGAAGACGAAGGCGACCCTGGCGGTGAGCGTGGATCGGCAGAACCTGCTGCTCTCCTCCCGGTTTGTGCGGGAGCTGGGCCTGAACAATCCGCTGATCCTGCTTTTGATTGTCACGGCTGTGTGCATTGTGGTTCTGTACTGGTTCTTCGGCACGGAGCTGGGTTCCGCCCTCCGGGCGACCGGCGCCAACGGCGCCATGGCCCGGGCGCAGGGCATCAACACCAACATGACCAAGGTGCTGGGCCTGGTGGTCTCCAACGCGCTGGTGGCGCTGTCCGGCGCCCTGCTGGCGCAGTACCAGGGCAGCTCCTCCATTGACATGGGCCGCGGCGCCATCGTCATCGGCCTGGCGGCCGTGATCATCGGCGAGGTGCTCCTGGGCAAGGTGTTCCAGAATTTCGCCCTGAAGCTGCTCTCCTCCGTGATCGGCGCGATTATCTACTATGTGGTCATCACCCTGGTGCTCCGCCTGGGTCTGGAGTCCACGGATCTGAAACTGCTCACCGCCCTGGTGGTTGCCATCTTCCTGACCATCCCGTACTGGAAGGGAAAATATTTCGCCAGACCCGTGAAGCGGGGAGGTGCCGGAAATGCTTGAGATCAGGAACATCTACAAGACTTTCAACGCGGGCACCGTCAACGAGAAGACCGCGCTCAACGGCGTGTCCCTGACGCTCCGGGACGGGGACTTCGTCACCGTGATCGGCGGCAACGGCGCGGGCAAATCCACGCTGCTCAACGCCGTGGCGGGCACCTGGCTGGTGGACGAGGGCACCATCTCCATCGACGGGGTGGATGTGACAAAGCTGCCGGAGCACAAGCGGGCGATCTATCTGGGCAGGGTGTTCCAGGATCCCATGACCGGCAGCGCCGCCACGATGCAGATTGACGAGAATCTCGCCCTGGCCGCACGGCGGGGCAAGGCCCGCACCCTCAGCCCGGGCATCACAAAGGGCGAGCGGGAGGAGTACCGGGAGCGGCTGAAGATCCTGGATCTGGGCCTGGAGGATCGGATGACCACCCGGGTCGGCCTGCTCTCCGGCGGCCAGCGCCAGGCGCTGACCCTGCTGATGGCCACACTGAAGAAGCCCAAGCTGCTCCTGCTGGACGAGCACACCGCCGCGCTGGATCCGAAGACGGCGGCGAAAGTGCTGGAGGCCACGGATCGGATCGTGGAGCGGGATCACCTGACCACGCTGATGATCACCCACAACATGCGGGACGCCATTGAGCACGGCAACCGCCTGATTATGATGAGAGACGGCAGGATCATCCTGGATATCGCCCAGGAGGAGAAGAGGAAACTCACCGTGGAGGATCTGCTCAACCGCTTCAAGGGGGGCGGGGAGGACGATCTGAGCGACGAGATGATCCTCTCCTGACGACAGATCAAAACGAACCAAGGCTCCGCCCGGTGGGACGGAGCCTTTGCTTTCCGCGCCCCGCCAGGGGGCGGAAAGCGGGAAAACCGGTTGGCAGAGGGGAGATCTTCTGCTATAATGAGGCCGAAATTCTGGGAAAGGGCGTATTTTACCATGGAACTGACCGAGCGCACAATCAAGAGCGAGACCCTGTATGAGGGTGTGGTAGTGACCCTGACGCTGGACGAGGTGGAGCTGCCCAACGGACACAGAGCCAAACGGGAGGTCGCACGGCATCCCGCCGGCGTCGCGGTGGTGGCGCTGGACGATCAGAACCGGATCGCCCTGGTGGAGCAGTACCGCTACCCCATGGGCCAGGTGATGCTGGAGCTGCCCGCGGGCAAGCTGGAGCCGGGCGAGAACCCGGCGGACGGCGGCGCCCGGGAACTGGGGGAGGAGACGGGCCTGGAGGCGGGCGAGATGATCAGCCTCGGCTCCGTGGTGTCCTCCCCGGGCTTCTGCGATGAGGAGCTGTTTTTGTACCTCGCCAGGGATCTGAAGCGGGGCAGGAGCCATCCGGACGAGGATGAGTTTCTGGAGGTGTCCTGGGTGCCGATGGACACTCTGGTGAAGCGGATCATGGACGGCACAGTCACGGACGGCAAGACCGTGGCGGGGGTTCTGAAGGCGAAACTGTGGCTCGAGCGGTGAGAGAGGGGAGGATGTCGGATGGACAAGAGGGTGCTGATCGTAGAGGATGAGAAGAACATTGTGGACATCCTCAGCTTCAACCTGACCCGGGAGGGCTATCAGGTGCTGGAGGCCTACGACGGGGAGACCGGACTCCAGCTGGCGCTGGAGCAGAATCCGGATCTGATCCTGCTGGATCTCATGCTGCCCAAAATGGACGGCTTTGATGTGTGCCGCGCCCTGCGGGAGTCCGGAAGCGCCATCCCGGTGATCATGCTCACGGCCCGGGAGGAGGAGACGGACAAGGTGCTCGGACTGGAGCTGGGCGCGGACGACTACATCACAAAGCCCTTCTCCATGCGGGAGCTGCTGGCCCGGGTGAAGGCCAACATCCGGCGCAGCGACATGCTCTCCGCGGCGTCCGCGCCGTCTCCGGACACCTCCATCGTGTGCGGGCGCATCAGCGTGGACACCGAGAAGATGATGGTCTACAAGGACGGCCAGCCTCTGGATCTGACCCAGAGGGAGTTTGAGCTCATCCGTTTCCTCGCCGCCCAGCCGGGGAAGGTGTTTCCCCGGGAGGTGCTGCTGGAGCAGGTGTGGAACTACGAGGGATTCGTGGGCGACCTCCGGACGGTGGATGTGGCGATCCGGCGCCTGCGCGAGAAGATCGAGGACGACCCGGCCGTGCCGACCTTTATCAACACGCGGCGGGGGCTGGGCTACTACTTCAGCGCGGACTGACCGTCCCGCGGGCGGCAGGAACGGCCCGGACAGGGCCGGGGAGGAGAGGTACCGGTGCGTCGAGGCAGTTTGAATATGAAGCTCGTGCTCATCATGGTGCTGCTGATCGTCTCGCTGATGACAGTGGTGGGCGCGTTTCTCATCAATTCAGTGGTGGGCTTCTATCTGCGGGATTTCTATACCCAGATCAACGCGACATTCAGCAGTGAGACCTCCCTGTGGACGGATCTCCAGACGGAGACCGAGGGGGAGGAGAACGGCCCGGAGCAGATCAAGCGGATCATGGACGCATACGCCGGCTCCCTGGGTGTGGACGGCCGCAACCGCAACTATTACATCCTCAACGCGGAGACCGGCGAGTACCTCGCCGGCTCGGACGACGAGGGCGGGCCGCACCTGTCCTACACGCCCAACCTCCTGTACGCCATGCGCAACTTCCAGGTGGGCAGCGACAGCGAGGTGGCGGCGGAGTACATGGATGTCGCCATCCCCCTGGAGCGGGGCGAGGGGAGATACATCGTCTACATCCTGGACAACCGGGACACGGTGGAGAACCTGAACGCCCAGCTGTTCCCCCTGATCATCGAGTCGCTGGTGTTCGGCCTGATCATCTCCGTCATGCTGGCCCTGCTGCTGGCCCGGACGGTGATCACCCCCATCCGGCAGCTGACCGCCGGCGCGGAGCGGGTGGCCGCCGGGGACTTCTCCAGCAAGATAGAGGTCAATTCCAGGGACGAGATCGGCGTGCTCACGGATACTTTCAACGACATGGCCGGGCAGCTGCACGAGACCATCCAGCAGGTGGAAAACGAGCGAAACAAGCTGGACACGCTGTTCCTCCACATGACAGACGGCGTGGTGGCGTTCTCCCGCGGGGGAAAGGTGATCCACTCCAATCCGGCGGCGGCGGAGATGCTGTGCCGGACCATCAGCCAGGATACGGACTACGACGCCCTGTTCGGCGATCTGGCCTCCCTGGATCAGGTGCTGGCGCTGGAGCCGCCTGACACCGTCAAGGGCGAGCGCCAGATAGGCGGACGGTACCTGGAGCTGCTCCTGGCCCCGTTTGACCGGGAGAGCATGGGCGGCGTCCTCGTGGTCATCCACGACATGACGGCGCTGCGCCAGACGGAGGAGATGCGCAAGGAGTTTGTGGCCAATGTGTCCCACGAGCTGCGCACGCCTCTGACGAACATCCGCAGCTACGCGGAGACGCTGGCGGACAGCGTCGGGGAGCTGCCGCCCGAGACGGAGAAGAACTTCCTGGGCGTCATTCTCAACGAGTCGGACCGGATGACCCACATCGTGCAGGATCTGCTGACCCTGTCCAGACTGGACGCGGGGCAGACGGAGATGCACATGGCGCCGTTCCCCTTCGGCAAGGCGGTGTCCGATGTGTACGACGCCGTGGTGATGGACGCGCAGCGGCACGGCCACCACATCTCGCTGGAGATGCAGGCGAACCTGCCGGAGATCACGGCGGACCGGGAGCGCATCATCCAGGTCATGATGAATATCGTGTCCAATTCCATCAAGTATACCCCGGACGGCGGCACCATCCAGATGTCGGCCGGCCGGGACGGCAATATGGTGTGGATGCAGGTGGACGACAACGGCATCGGCATCCCGGATCCGGAGGATCGCGCCCGGATCTTCGAGCGCTTCTACCGGGTGGACAAGGCCCGGTCCCGGGAGTCCGGGGGCACCGGACTGGGTCTTTCCATCGCCAGGGAGATTGTGAACCGGCATCACGGCACGCTGGAGCTGGTGGATCGGGAGGGCCCCGGCCTGTCCGTCCGCATGACCCTGCCTGTGGAGGGCCCCCGCTATGCGTAAGGAGGGAAAACACCGGCTGCTGGAGCTGGGCAAGGATCTGCTGATCCTGCTCCTGGCGGCCTCCGCCCTGTGGTTGGCCAGCCGGCCGCAGCTGTACGGCAGCCAGATGGGCGCGTGGTTCTCCTCGCTGTTGGGATCCGCGGGCGGCAGTGGGGACAGCGGCACCGCGGTGGATCTGACGGCGGATCAGGTGATCCGCCCCGTGCGCATGGCGGTCATGACGGATCAGGGGCGGTACGCCACCCCCTACAACAGCGAGGGCACCCTGAATCTGTTCACCGGCTCTGTGGATCTGCTCAACGAGGCGCTGAGCAGCGCCCAGACGCCGCAGCGGGTGAGCGCGGAGGACTGGGAGACGGCGCTGCAGACGGCGCCCGGGTTCTACTATGAGTTCCCCGTGGCGCTTCCGCTGTCCGCGCTGGGCGAGCTGCTGCCCGGCGGCGGGGACGCCGGCGGCCTGACGGGCACCGCCCGCCGGCTGTGCATGACGGTGACCCAGGGCGGGACACGGTTGTTCTACCTCGATGAGGACGCGCAGCCCTACGCCTGCCGTACGGACATGGTCACCGCGCAGCAGCTGGAGTCGGCGGCGGAGGGCTATTCCCCCAACGGGGTTCAGTTCGCCTTTGAGCGGGCGGACTGCGGCAGCCTGGCGCCCTATACCATGCTGCCCGCCCTGACACCCACCCCGCTGGTCTATCAGTGTGCCAGCCCGGTGACGGAGGAGAACCGGGGGGCCCTGCTGGCGCAGCTCTCGTTCCGGGAGCAGGCGGAGCCGGATTACGAGGCCACGGACGGCCTGGTGTATCTGGACGGCGGGGACACCCTGCGGCTGGGCAACAACGGGGAGATCACCTTTATCGCCTCGGCGGAGCAGGAGGCGCGTTTCCCGGTGAATGCCGCGCTTGAGCAGCCCACGCCGGCGGAGTATATCTCCGCGGCGGCCTCCCTGGTGCAGCGCACTCTGGCGCCCTGGCAGGGCATGGCGCAGATTCGGCTGACCCGGATGGAGCAGGAGGAGGACAGCACGGTTCGTCTCCTGTTCGACTACTATCTGGACGGCGCCCAGGTGATCCAGTACAGCGCCGCCGCGACGGTGGAGATCAGCCAGGATCGGATTGTCCGGTTTGTGCTGATTCCCCGCAGCTACGCCGCCGGAAGCGGGAACTCCGCGCTGCTGCCCGTGGCACAGGCGGTGGCGGCGGTATCCGCCATGGAGGGGGAGCGGGGCGACCTTCTGCTTTGCTATCACGACAACGGAACCGATCTGGCCCAGGCGGGCTGGATCGTGACGCGGTGAGGGGAGAAAGGATCCATGTCCTGGTCCAAGCTGAAAAACATCATCATCCTGCTCCTGGTTCTGGTCAACCTGAGCCTGGGCGGTCTGCTCCTGTATGACAGACAGCGGGAGAAGGGGCTGCAGCAGGAGGCCATGGAGAACGCCGTGGCGATCCTGCAGGATCAGGGCCTGTCCGTGCAGGCGGGGGTGGGGGAGATGTCCCTGGCCGCGCTGGAGGTGCAGCGGGATCAGGCCCGGGAGGAGTCCCTGGCCGGTGCCCTGCTGGGAGAGGTTCGCAGGGAGGATCGGGGCGCCGGCGTCTACCGCTACGCCGGGGAGCGCGGCACCATCCAGTTCCACGCCAACGGCGAGTTTACGGCCTCTTTCCCCATGGGCGCGTTCCCGATCGGGGAGGAGACCATGGAGAACCACGCCGTGGAGACGCTGGCGCTGCTGGACTTCCAGGGCGAGGTAGCGGAAGTCCGCACGGAGGGCGACGCCACCATTGTCACCGTGGACGAGAGGTACGAGGGCGTCCCCCTGATCTCATGCCAGGCCTCCCTGACCTATGAGGGGGGCCACCTCACCGCCATCAGCCAGGGCAGACGGCTCAACGGCACGCCGTACCTCCCCGCGGGGGAGGGAGACCAGCCGGTCACCGCGGCCAGCGCCCTTCTGCATCTGCTCAACGGCCTGCGGGAGCGCGGGGATGTGTGCAGCGCCGTGACCGGCGCGGTGGAGTGCTACCGGCTGGACACCGGGATCTCCGCGCCCGCCCGGCTGGTGCCCGTGTGGAAATTCACCACGGATACGGGGATCTATCTGCTGGACGCCATGACCGGCGAACTGACGCCGGAGGGCGCCCAGACCAGAACCGCGGAGGCGATTGCCGCGGACACGGACGGCCAGACGGCGGTCACCGCCACACCGGACGCGGAACCGGCGCGGTAGACCGTGCCCCGCGGCGCAGAGAAAAGAGAACAGACAGCCGGGCGGTACACCGCGGGCTGTCTGTTTTTCATGTCCTGGCAGCGCCTGCCGCCGGTTCAAAATGACAGGGACTGTCGTGGAGCGAAAGTCAGGAATGGTTCTGCGCGGGGGTGATGTGGCGATCCAGCCAGGAGAGCACATCGTCATAGACCTCCTGGCGGTTGAGCTCATTGAGCATCTCGTGGCGGCCGCCCGGATACAGCTTCAGCTCCAGATCCCGGGTGCCGGCGCTCTGGAAGAATCCGTGCACTTTTTTGACGCCCTCGCCGTTGGAGCCCACGGGATCCTGCGCCCCGGAGAAGAGGTAGACGGGCGTGTCCGGATCCATCTTCGAGAGATTCTCCGGTTTGGCGATGTACTGCAGCCCGCCCATCATATCCCGGTACAGGCCAACGGTGGGGATGAACTGGCACAGGGGATCCGCAATATACCGATCCACCACGGACTCGTCCCGGGTGATCCAGTCGGCGGTCGTACGGTTGGGGGCGAACTGTTTGTTGTAGGAGCCCATGGACATGTCGTGCACCATGCGGCTGACATGGTCGCTGCCCCGGAGCGCCGAGAGGGTGGAGGAGAGCGCCTTGCCAAACGCGATCAGGCCGGGGGACTCCTGGCCGGTGCCGGACAGGATGGCGCCGTCAATGGTGCCCGGGTAGCGGCACAGGTAGGTGCGGGTGAGGAACGAACCCATGGAGTGACCCATCAGAAAATACGGCACGCCGGGATACCGCTCACCCATCGTCTGCCGCACCGCGTAGACATTGTCCACCACGGTCATCCAGCCGTTCTTCGGCCCGAACCAGCCCAGCTTCCCGCCCAGGTCGACGGTGGCGCCGTGGCCGAGGTGATCCTCGCCGCACACCAGGATGCCGTGGTCGTTGAGAAACCGGGCGAAAGTGTCATACCGCCTGATATACTCCGCGATGCCGTGGACGATCTGAACCACCGCCCGGGGCGTCCCCTCCGGCAGCCACACCCGGACGGCAAACTGCTGGGACTGATCCGAGGAGGGGAGTGTGAAATCCTGAATTTCGGTCATGGTGCATACCTCCAGACAAAGAAATGAGAGTGAATTACCGCCGCCATTATAGCCGATTCCCTCCGGGTGCGCAACCACAAACCGCGGCGGGAGGGAACCGGGGCTGCGCGGAGAGGAAAAACGGGGCGGAGGGATTTCCCTCCGCCCCGAAACGGCGCTATTTCTTTTTCCGCCCCAGGTAGTGGCGGTCCGGATCCACCTCCATACGCAGCAGGCGGATCTCCTCGTAGCTGGGCTCCTCCAGGGGAACCGCCCGGGACAGGTCGATGTCCCAGCCCGTGTTCTCCCGGATCTGCTCCGGGGTGACGCCGGGGAAGATCTCGCTGACATACAGCACGCCGGTCTCCGGGTCAGGGCGCATTTTGCACAGATCCGAGATGATGACGCAGTTGCCGCCCCGGTACAGCCCCAGGTCAAAGCGGTTCTCGCCGCGGGGGCCGCGCATGCCGCAGGGTGTGGTGATATACTGGCAGTGCGCGGGAAAACGGCGCTTCTCGTGAACCATCATGGCAATGGTCTTGTCCGCGAGAGAGGCGATGTCGTTGGCGCCGCCGCTGCCGGTGAAGCGGGTCTTCGGGCCCGTGCCGTCGTCGGACACGCCGGCGGCGTAGTAGCCGCCCGCGGAGGTGGAGTTCAGGTTGCCGTACATGTCGCACTCGGCGGCGCCCAGAACCCCGACGGTGCAGAAACCGCGGTTCGCCGTGGTGCCGAACGCGTCTACCAGCGTGGACAGGGTGGCCGCCTTGTAGGCGGCTCTGGCGTCCGAGATGGAGGCGGGGATATGCCGGATGGTGGGGCCGATGGTGCCCGCCTCCAGGATGATGGTCATGTTGGGCGCGTGGGTGCGCTGCGCCAGACTCGCCCCCAGCAGGGGAAGACCGGATCCCACAAAGGCGAAGCTGCGGTCGGCGATCTCATGGGAGACCGCCACGGCAAGGCCCTCCAGGTAGCTGTACCGGTCGGGGGTCAGGCCCATGCGATCCATGTACTGCTGATAATCCCGGTCGATTTCGGGGATCTCCATGTCACTTCCCCTCCTTCTTAAACCGGTCGATATTGGGATTGTAGTGATACCGGGGATCCGTGCGCAGCGAGCTCATCTTCGCCAGGCCCACATGGCGCTGCAGGTAGTCCCACTCGTCTTTCGTGTCGGCCACATGCTCCTGCCAGAACGCGTGAACCTCCTCCAGGGACTTGTGGTTGACCGCTTTCGTGTAGTTGGTGAACCAGTCGTAGTCATAGTCGTAGCAGTTGGGCACCACGGTGGGATAGGCGCCGAAAGGCTGCTCCACAATGGCGGAGACGAAGTGGGGCGCGATCTGATTGTGCTCCGGCACATGGCGCAGTTCGTCGGGGGGACAGATGCGCTCGCACTCCACGATCAGCGTGCGGCCGCACAGAGCCTGATCCACATCCGGCCCGATCAGGCCCTCCATCCGCACCACGCCGTCCAGCGCCACCCGCTGGACATGAATGACGCACACCTCCGGCTTCAGAGGCGGCACCACCATGACCTTGACGCCGGGTTTTCCGGTGTAGGCGGTGGAATAGGGCGGCGTCCGGTTATACAGATTCGTCTGGTTGCCGGTGGAATCCGGGCCGCACTCAAAGGGGGAGGGGCGCAGGCCGAATCCCTCGAAGGGGTCGTCCACCACCTCGAACTTCTTGTTGGGGATCCCCGCGTGGATGGGAGATCCGTCCTCTTTGCGGCCGCGCAGGCCGGCCTTTCCGAACGAGTCGTAGTTCATCAGATCGCTGGACATATTGCTCATGCAGGGCATGAACGGCAGGCCGAGACGGCCGGCCAGCGTGCGCTGGGCGTAGGACCAGTTGGACCAGTCCTCCACGATCTCGATCTCCCCCTGCTCGATGGCCCGGCGGATGGCGTAGGCCACGGGCATGCCGCCGTCCATGCCGATATAGGTGGTCTCCAGCCATTTGATGAGGCCGGCGCCCGCCAGCATCTCCTCCACGATGGTGCCGCCGTTCATGGTGACGAACAGATCGCCCACATGCTGGCGCACCACCTCCCGTGCGATGGCCATGGGCCGGCGCAGGATGGTGAAACCGCCGAAACACACATGACAGCCGGGGTGGATATAGCGCTCCACCGCCTCTTTGGCGGTCATGACCCTGTTCTCCAGTTCGCTCATGTCCGGTCACCCCCCTCCAGCAGGCCGGTCTCGCGAAGCTCGCGATCCAGCTGCTCCATGAGACCGGCGGTCTCCGTGAGGTAGGCGTGGGCGGCGCGCAGATCATTGCGGACATAGTCCAGCTCCTCGTCCGTCAGACCAGCCAGCCTGTCCCGGAACGCGGGGGTGTCCGCCAGCAGCTCCCGGGTCAGCTCGTTGGGCTCAAGCAGGCTGTTGGTCTGGGAGTTGAGCAGCCAGAGGTAGGGAAACAGGTCTTTCATGTGTTCCATGCGAAGCGCTCTCCTCAATGATGGATTTTCAACAGAACCGTCCGGCGGGAAACTCAGCGCAGCCGGA
>CAYRAG010000038.1:12743-18580 GCA_964422185.1 uncultured Oscillospiraceae bacterium | reverse complement strand
GCAGCATCTCCCCGTCATTTATGACATCGAGATCACTTTTGTCGCCTCCAGAAACGAATTTCTCCTCCCACTCCTTATAGGTCATATCCGCCGGGACATGGTAAGTCTTGCCATCGTCACCGTCGCGTGCGGCCCGCTTTCCGCCGCCGTTGATCTTCTTGTTCAACTCCAGCAGACTTTCACACCTTTCTTTCATTGCCGCTGCCATCGTGCCGCGGCAGTTCGGATGAAATAGCGGCATGATCACGCCAGGCTCAAACTGGCTCTCCGGATGGCGGCTCGTACTGCGGTCAGGTAGTCGCGGACAGTCAGGACAAACTGTGACAGGCTTTCGATGGTCGTCGGGATGTTCTCTTTGCGAATCGCGATATCGTCCATCCTCTACCCCTGTTTTCCACTCCGTTCAGAAATTTGCATGGAAAAGCCACAGGCGGTGCAGTGACCTGCGGCTCATGCGGTTCGCGACCCGCTTCTATGCACTTCAAGGCCTTGCGGCCTGACATAAATATCCAAAAACGGCAAAAATGGCACGCATTTTGTTCTTGATATTATGCTAGCGATCGTATATACTGAACGCGAGCTGAACGTCGTCGACGCGTATTCCCATGAGTGGGATGTGGTGGCGTATCAGCTCTTTTACTTTCTCCTATATACTCCCGGTAATTTTTCCGTCTTTGATAATCGCAAGCTCCTCTACAAATTCCGTTTCCTGCGACCAAAACACTTTCTCTATTTGGCTTATCACAGTCTCATCATCCAATTCGCTTTCCGTTATGTCGATGATGATATTCTTAGATTGACCTTTTGATTTTTTCACAGGATTGTAAATTCTGTTTTTCCCGCCGTCACTTTTATTTTGGTTCTTGCAGTTTAAGAATGGATCGAAATGGACTCATCGTAGACAAAACTGCCGTGGGCCGCTAAGAGTCCTGAGAGGATGCGCACTCAAAAACGGTACACATGTAAGGACTGTAGCGGGCAGGTCAACCTACGGGGGAGCGGGATGCGGCCCGCAAGAGATGGCAGGTGAAAGGAGTTGAGCGTGTAGAGCCCGTGCGCTGCAATCAAGGAGACGCATGTCCTCATCAGCTGGGGTGCAAGCAGTTGGATGCGCAGGGAGTGAGTTGAGGGGTTGAATTCTGCCTCATGACCATGTGATAGAAGTTCAATTCATTCCGCCATTCTAACTCCAATCATACTGGTACCCCCTAATTTAACTGCATACCTAAAAATCGATTATCTATGCCTGGTGCAAGACGCCGTTAGATTTGACGCTTACCAGGGATCTTCGAAAGCGGCCGTGCGGAGTGCTGCTGCTGCCCGGCTTTGGCAGGCGCAACCAGGGATCCGCTTTGGCCTCACCCGTTTTTCGGGCGGTAGTGGGCGCCCAGATCCACGCTCTGTACCTGATCGCACTGACCGGCAAAAAACGCGTCTGGATCCGGGCCCTGCACGAATACCCCCAGGGCCTCGCTCAGTCCGGCCAGAAGCGTCTCCGGGGAGGCGGCCGGGTCGGACAGCACGGTACCGGCGCCGGGGAACGCGGACTCGAACGCGGCGTCGTCGAAGCCGCGCTCTTTCATGTCCCGCGCCGGCGCGTCCGGACTGAGCTCCACCAGGCGGACGCACCTGCCCCGGATCCCGAACGCCAGAACCAGCTCCCCGGCCTGATCCTCCCGGGCCGGCCGGTACCGGCAGAAGAGGACGGGGGCCCGGAAACGCCTGGAGTAGTCGCAGACCAAAGCGTCCGGGGCCGGATTCCGGTTGGAGAACGAGGACACGGCGTGGGGGTATTCCACCACCGCGTCGTAGCCGTACTCCACCTCCGGGAGGAGATGCTGGCTGGATCTGCCGATCTTGTAAACTTTGCTGCCCAGGCGCTCCATGCGGGTGTTGTTCTTCTTTTCCACCATGTAGTTGTCCACTTCCCGGAACAGCCAGCGCAGCACGGGGGCGGACTTGTCTGTGAACACATGAACCGCTCCGTCCAGCTCAGCCATGACAATCGACCTCCTCGCGCCCTAATCTGCCAGTTCCAGCGTCACGGGGCAGTGGTCGCTGCCCTGGATGTCGCCGAGGATGTCCGCCGCGGCGATCCGATCCTGAATGCGGCTGGAGACCAGAAAGTAGTCGATACGCCAGCCCGCGTTGTTCTCCCGGGCGTGGAAGCGGTAGCTCCACCAGCTGTAGGCCCCGGTGCGGTCCGGGTACAGATACCGGAATGTATCCGTGAAGCCGGCGGCCAGCAGCTCGGTCATCTTCGCACGCTCCTCGTCGGTAAAGCCGGCGTTGCCCCGGTTGGCCTGGGGGTTCTTCAGATCGATCTCCTGGTGCGCCACATTCAGATCGCCGCACAGGACAACGGGCTTTTTGCCGTCCAGGCCTTTCAGATAGGAGCGCAGCTCATCCTCCCACTGCATGCGGAAGGGGAGACGGGCCAGACTCTGCTGGGCGTTGGGCACATAGACATTCACCAGAAAGAAGTCGTCATACTCCAGCGTGATGGCCCGGCCCTCCCGGTCAAAGTCGTACGCGCCGATCCCGTAGAGGACGGATCGCGGCGCCCTGCGGGTGAAGACGGCGGTGCCGGAGTATCCCTTTTTCTCCGCGCTGTACCAGTACTGCGCATAGCCGGGCAGATCCACCTCCGCCTGGCCGCGCTCCATCTTGGTCTCCTGCAGGCAGAGGAAGTCCGCGTCCAGCGCCAGGGCGGTGTCCAGAAATCCCTTTTTCAGACAGGCCCGCAGGCCGTTTACATTCCAGGAAACAAATTTCATGTCGCATCCCTTTCCGCCGCGCCTCCGGAGGCGGGAATGGTCACAGGCGCTCCCGCACCGCACGCAGGAAGCCGATGCTGGTGACGGTGACGGCCGGGGTGTCGCCCTCCCACAGGCCGGCCAGATCGCCGGTCATGGTGCCGCTCTCGATGGTCTCCAGTGTGGCCCGCTCCAGTCTGCGGGCAAACTCCGTCAGGGCGGGGATGCCGTCCAGCTCGCCCCGCTTGCCCAGGGCGCCGGTCCACGCGAACAGGGTCGCGACGGGGTTCGTGGAGGTCTCCTCCCCGTTCAGATAGCGGTAGTAGTGCCGGGTGACGGTGCCGTGGGCCGCCTCGTACTGGTAGAAGCCCTCCGGGCTGACCAGCACGGAGGTCATCATGGCCAGGGATCCGAACGCGGTGGAGACCATGTCGCTCATCACATCGCCGTCGTAGTTCTTGCAGGCCCAGACGAAGCCGCCCTCGGAGCGGATGACTCTGGCCACCGCGTCGTCGATCAGGGTGTAGAAATACCGCAGCCCTTTCTCCTGGAACCGGGCCTGGTAGTCCCGGTCGTAGATCTCCTGGAAGATGTCCTTGAACCGGTGGTCGTAGGTCTTGGAGATGGTGTCCTTGGCGCAGAACCACAGATCCTGGCCCGCGTTCAGGGCGTACTGGAAGCAGGAGTGGGCGAAGTGGATGATGGAGTCGTCCCGGTTGTACAGGCCCTGCACCACGCCGGGGCCGTCGAACCGGAAGATCGTCTGCCGGGTCTGTTCGCCCTGATCGTCGGTGAAGACCAGCTCCGCCGTCCCGGGTCCGGGGACGCGGAACTCCGTGTCCTTGTAGACATCGCCGTAGGAGTGCCTGGCGATGGTGATGGGCTTCTTCCAGTTTTTCACCACCGGGGAGATCCCACGAACCATGATGGGGGTGCGGAAGGTGGTGCCGTCCAGAATGGAGCGGATGGTGCCGTTCGGGGACTTCCACATCCTGGACAGATGATATTCCTCCACCCGCTGGGCGTTGGGGGTGATGGTGGCGCATTTCACGCCCACGCCGAACTGTTTGATGGCGTTGGCGGCGTCCACGGTCACCTGGTCGCCGGTGGCCTCCCGGTTCTTCAGGCCGAGGTCGTAGTACTCCGTCTTCAGGTCGAGGTAAGGCAGGAGCAGCTCGTCTTTCACCTGACGCCACAGGACGCGGGTCATCTCGTCCCCGTCCAGTTCCACCAGCGGGGTGGTCATTTTGATTTTTTCCATGGGGATCCCTCCAGATTCACCGGATTTTTCCAGCCCATTATAACCCGCCTCCCCCGGGAAATGCAAGTGCGGCACCGGGATCTTTCAAGCTAGGCGGAGGCTGACATGCCCGGATATCCCGAAAAAGGGCGCTTCAGCCTCGGATTTTGCAGCCGTGAGGGCGCAATCTTTCAGAAACCGCCGGAAAATCTTGCCTTTTTCCCGGCGGTCGCCTATAATAAATGCAAGTAAAGCAGAAAGGAGCGTCAGAACATGGAAAAAACCGTCATTCCCCAGGGCTACGCGCCCTGCCTGAATCTCTACGATACCCAGAAGGCCATCGGGCTGCTCAAGCGTCTGTTTGAGGACACGCTGGGCGGCGCCCTGCATCTGCGCCGCGTCTCCGCGCCCTTGTTTGTGGAGGCGTCCACCGGCCTGAACGACGATCTGAACGGCGTGGAGCGGCCGGTGAGCTTCGATATCCCCTGTGTGGAGGGGGAGGCGCAGGTGGTGCACTCCCTGGCCAAGTGGAAGCGGATCGCGCTGCACCGCTACCAGTTCTCCGTCGGGGAGGGCCTGTTCACAGACATGAACGCCATCCGCCGGGATGAGGTGCTGGACAACATCCACTCCGCCTATGTGGATCAGTGGGACTGGGAGAAAGTGATCGCCCCCCGGGATCGGACGGTGGACTACCTGAAAGACACGGTGCGCACCATCGTCCAGGTGGTGGCGGATACCCAGAACACCATGCGGGCGGTCTATCCCCAGCTGCTGGCGCTGCCGCAGGTGGAGACCGAGGTGTCGTTTGTCACCGCCCAGGAGCTGGAGGATCAGTGGCCGGATCTCACGCCGAAGCAGCGGGAGGACGCCTACCTGAAAGATCACCCCACCGCCTTTGTCATGGGCATCGGCTGGCCCCTGAAGTCCGGCAGCCCCCACGACGGCCGGGCGCCGGACTATGACGACTGGAATCTGAACGGGGATATTCTGATGTGGAACCCGGTGCTGGAGCGTGCCTTTGAGATCTCGTCCATGGGGATCCGGGTCAGCCCGGAGACGCTGGATCAGCAGCTCACCGCCGCCCACTGCGACTACCGGCGGGAGCTTCCGTTCCACAAAATGCTCCTGGCAGGGGAGCTTCCCCTGACGATCGGCGGCGGCATCGGCCAGTCCCGCCTGTGCATGCTGCTCCTGGGCAAGGCCCACATCGGCGAGGTGCAGGCCAGCGTCTGGGACGAGGAGACGGTTCAGGCCTGCCGGGACGCGGGGGTCATCCTGCTGTAGGAAGTTCAGACGGAGACGGCCGGGGAGGACAGGCAGGCGCCTGTTCCGGCCGGGAGGAGGCGGTTGCTTTGGTCAAACTGTCTGAGCGCTTCCGGGAACTGCGCTTTCAGAAAGGCGTCAGCCGCACGGAGATGGCGGCGCAGCTGGGTCTGCCCGCCGCCGCCATAGACCGGTTTGAGACAGGCCGGGCCACGCCGAACCGGGAGCAGATGAAGCAGCTGGCCGGCTACTTCGGCGTGTCCGAGCTCTACCTGCGCGGGGAGACGGACGACCCCACCAGCATGGAGACCTGGATCAACCGGGCGTTCCTGGAAGAGGAGGAGCCGGTCAGAACGGTGAAGGCGCCGAAAGAGAGACCGGCGCCGTCTGCGCCGGGGGATCAGAGCTCTCTGGCGGACGCGTTTCTCCACAACAAAGCGTTTCAGGAGATGGTGCGCTCCACCGTGCTGGAGGTGCTCCGCTCCCCGGAGGGACAGCAGATGCTGGAGCGGACGGTCCGGCGGGAGCTGGATCGCCAGCGCTGAGCAAAAAGACCACAACTCCGGCGTGCGCCG
>CAYRAG010000038.1:0-12643 GCA_964422185.1 uncultured Oscillospiraceae bacterium | reverse complement strand
GGCGGAGGGCAGGGGAGCGCTTCCGCAGCCGGCCCAGGGCGGAGAACCAGCGGATGAGCTCCTCATCCTCGCTGCCCCAGGGGTAGGTGCGGCGGTTGAACGGATCCTCAAAGCCCTCCAGACCGGCCTCGTCCCCGTAGTACAGCGTGGGGGAGCCGGGGAAGGTCATCAGCAGCACCGCGCCCGCCATCAGCCGGCGGCGGCCCAGGTCGCGCTGTTCCGGCGTCATGCGGTACGCCGCACGCCAGTCCCTGGTCTGCTCCGGGCAGGCGGAACCCACGCCCAGCAGCGTGAGAATGCGTGGGGTGTCGTGGGTGCCCAGACTGTTCATGGCGGAGTGCCAGGCGAACGGCGGGTAGTTCTCCCGCAGCGTCTCCATGCTCTCCATGAACTTCGCGGCGTCGCCGCCCAGCAGGTAGTCCAGGGCGGCGTTGCGGAAGGGGTAGTTCATCAGGCCGTCGCAGTGGCCGCCCAGGATATGCTTCCGGCGCACGCCGTAGGCGATCTTCGTGGAGCCGTCCTCCCAGACCTCCCCGATGACCACGCCGTCCGGCTTCTCCTCCCGAACCGCCTGGTGGATGCCCTGGACGAAGAAGTCCGGCAGCTCGTCCGCCACATCCAGGCGCCAGCCGTCCGCGCCGGCGCGAAGCCAGCGGCGGATGATGCTGTTCTCTCCGGCGTAGATGTAATCCTGGTACCCCGGGTCGTTCTCCTCCACCGCGGGCAGGGAGTAGATGCCCCACCAGCACTCGTACACATCCGGCCAGTGCGTGAAGCGGTACCAGGAGTAGTACGGGCTCTTCCTGCTCTGGGCGGCGCCCTTTCCGGGGTAGGAGCCGTCGCCGTTGAAGTAGCGGCTGACGAAGCCCGTGTGGTTGAACACGCCGTCCAGAACCACCCGGATGCCCCGGCGGTGCGCCTCACGGCACAGGGTGCGGAAATCGTCCTCCGTGCCCAGCATGGGGTCGATCTTCTCGTAGTCGCCGGTGCCGTACCGGTGGTTTTCCGCCGCCTCAAAGATGGGGTTGAGATACAGCGTCTCCACGCCCAGACGGGACAGGTCGTCCAGTTTGGCGGTGATGCCCGCCAGACTGCCGCCGAAGAAGTCCCGGTTGCGCACCTCGCCGCGCCGGTTCGGGAGATATTCCGGCTCCTCCGCCCAGTCCTGGTGGACGGTGCGCCCTCCGATCTGGCCGGAGGCGTCCGGGACGCCCAGGCGGTGGAACCGATCCGGGAAGATCTGGTAGGTCATCCCCTCGCCGAACCAGCCGGGCACCTCCTCGGCGCCGTCGTAGACGGTCAGCTGGTACTCGCCCAGGTTCAGGGGGCTGCCGCGGAACCGCTCCAGGGTGAACGAGTACCACACCAGGCCCACATAGCCCCCGGTGTCCAGCGTGCCGGTAAAGCAGTCCTCGCCCAGGCAGGAGCCGGTCCAGGGCATCTCAATCTCCTCGGTTCGATCGCCGTCGAACTCGAACCGGGCTTTCAGAACCGCCCGGGAGTAGCCGTCCGCCCGGGCGGGGCGCAGGTTGAATTCCACCACGGTTCCTGACGGCACAGCGCCGTAGGGCCGTTTGTACCGCAGTTGTCTGGAGTCAAACACAGTGGATTGCATCATAAGGGTTCGGGTCGGAAACCCGTCCCCGGAAGGGGCGGGAGGGGAGCCGTTCCTCCTTTCTCAGCCAGAAAAGTGATGGCGGAATGTTCCGGTTCCGGCGGGGATGCCCCGCCGATCCGGTGGATTTATCGAATGAGGGTTCCCTCCGCGGGCACGGAGCCCTGGGAGTCCGCCGCGCTGAAGTAGTATTTCAGGATCTCCGCGGCCATGGAGCCCAGCTCGGCGCCGCTGCCGCCCTTTTCCACCACGATGGCCATGGCGATCTCCGGATCCTCATAGGGGGCGAAGCAGACGAAGACGGCGTTGGTGTTGGGGGAGGTGGCGCTGACCTGGGCCGTGCCGGTCTTGGCGCCCACCCGGAAGTCCAGGCCGGCGAAGTATCTGGACACGGAGCCGGTGGTGGTCAGATCCAGCATGCCCGCTTTCACCGCGTCCAGGTTCTCCGGGTCGATCTCAATGGTGTCCAGCACCACCGGCTCGTGCTCGTAGAGCACCTCGGAGAAGTCGTAGGACTTGACGGATTTGAGCAGATGGGTCTGGTACCGGGTGCCGCCGTTGACCAGCGTGGCGATGTAGTTTGCCAGCTGCAGCGGGGTGAACTGGCTGCTCTCCTGGCCGATGGCCACGGAAAGGGTGTTGCCGTCGTACCAGGTGCCCCCGTGGGCCTCGGTGTACTCCGGGCCGGCCATGACACCGGCGACCTCCCCGAAGCCCTCCTCCAGGCCGGTCTTCTGTCCCAGCCCGAACATGGAGGCGTATTTCTGCAGCCGCTCAATGCCCACCCGGCGCCCCACATCGTAGAAGAACACATTGCAGGAGTTCGTGATGGCCTGCGTCACATTCTGCAGTCCGTGGGTGCGGCCGGAGCTGTAGATCCAGCACCGGGGCCCGTTGGGGCCGTAGTAGTTGTAGATGCCGGTGTCCAGGATCTTCGTCGTGGGGGTGATGATGGGCTTGCCGTCCTCGTCCGGCTCCTCCAGTCCGGCGATGGCCGTGACGGGCTTAAAGGTGGAGCCCGGCGCGTACAGGCCCTGGACGGCGCGGTTCACAAACGGGTGCAGGGGATTTTCCATGTTCTCGGTGTAGTCCTCATTGAAAGAGGACAGATCGTAGGTGGGGTAGGAGGCCAGGGCGGGGATGCTCCCGTCGTCCACTTTCACGATGGCGACGGCGCCGCCCTCCGCCGTCTTGCTGGCCAGCCCGGCGATGCCCCGGGCCAGCACATCCTCCACCACCTGCTGCAAGTCCGAGTCGATGGTCAGACTCACATTGGCGCCGGGCACGGCTTTCGTCTGCCAGGTCTGGCTGACGGTCTTGCCCGTGGTGTTCTGCTCTACGAGCCGGACGCCGTCCGTGCCCCGCAGATACTCCTCAAAGGCCCGCTCCGCGCCGTCCCTGCCCACGATGTCGTCCATCTGGTAGTCCCCTTCGCCGTCCCCGTCCCGGTCCAGGTTCTTGTAGGACTCCCACTCCTCCGCGAAGATGGGGCCCACCCGGCCCAGCAGGTGGGCGGCGTATCTGGTGTGGTACTCCCGGACGCTGGTGGCCTCCACCTCCACGCCGATGAGACCCAGCTCCTTGACCCGGGAGATGAAGCGGATATCCACATCCTCCGCGAACACATAGGTGTCGTAGAGTACCTCCCTGCGGCGCAGCTCCAGGTCGTAGAGCACGCCGGCCAGCGCCCGGGCGTCGTTGTCTGAGAGTGTCCCGTCAATCTGGAAAGTCTCCCGCATGGCGTCCAGCAGCTGCGCGGGGGACAGCGGCGCCGCCGCGGAGGCGGATCGCTTCGCCTCGTCCTCCTCCAGCCACTTGTCCGCCACCGCCAGGCGGCCCAGACGGGTGAGAGTGACCTCGCCGGTCTCCCCGTTCCGGCTGGCGAACGGGTGGGAGACCGTGTAGTACAGGGGGACGCTGTCCGAGAGACTGCCGGTGAGGCTGTCCTTCCACGCCACGCCCTCCTCCCGGCACACCTGGATCAGCCGGGCGATGGTGTCGTTGCGGTCGTCGCCCATCAGCGAGGTGTTCAGGGTGACCTGGTAGGTGGTCCGGTTGGAGACGAGGACTCTGCCGTAGCTGTCCAGAATCTCCCCCCGGGAGGCGTTGACCGACTCGGACACCGCGATATTCCGCACGGACATCTCGGCGTAGGCCTCCCCCTTGGTGATCTGCAGATCATAGAGGATCAGGACGAAGACGACCAGGAATCCCGCCAGAATCAGCGGCAGCGCCGCCAGACGGATCAGCAGATGCTTTCTCTCCACGCGTCGTCCCTCCTCCCGTGGAAACTCAGGCCAGCCGGGTTCCTCCCACCCGCCGGAAGACCGCCCGGTACAGCAGGTACACGGGGACGGTGCACAGGGCGGACACCAGCAGTTCCGGCACCGCCACGGAAAGCAGCGCACCCGGCGTCGCCAGGCCGCGCACCAGGTAGACCGCCACTCTCACCGCGTCCCACACCAGCAGGTTGACCAGGCAGGTCAGGGCGTAGTTGAGATAGTTGAGGCTCAGGCCGCTGCTGGCGGCCAGGCCGGACGCCAGCCCCAGCGCGGTCAGCGCCAGGATGCCCCAGACGGGCCCGTCCCCGAACCGCCAGACCACGCCGCACGCCAGGGCGTACAGCGAGCCGGCGAACGGGCCCTCCATCATGCCCACCGCCACGGCCGCCAGGGGATAGAGCAGCGGCGCGGCCACCGCGAGGGCGAGCCGGCCCAGCACATACTGGTCCAGGATACACAGGGGAACCAGAGCCAGGGCGTAGCATATCCACTTTGTCACATGGTCCCGCCTTGTCACCGCCCGGCGCCCCCTGTCCCGTTACTCGATGATGTCAAAATCCGTGATGACAAACACCTGGATGAGCTCCGCCAGCTCCGCCTCCGGCGCCACCTCCGCGTACCGGGTCAGGCCGGAGTCGTCCATGCGGATATCCGTCACATGTCCCACCACCAGGCCGGCGGGGTACACGCCGCCCATGCCGGAGGTGAGCACCTCGTCCCCGGCGATGAGCTCGGTGGACTGGGGCAGGTAGTCCAGCATCACCTTGCCCTCGGTCATGAGGGTGAAGTCCCCCTCAATGACGCCGGCGCTGTCCGTCCGGGCGATCACCCCGCCGATCTCGATGCTGGTGTCGATGACGGAGGCCACCGTCGCCCAGTTGTAGCCCACCTGGGACACCACGCCCACCAGCACGCCGTTTTCCGTGATCACGCAGTCCCCGGCGGTGATGTCGAAGTTGGAGCCCTTGCTGATGGTGAAACTGGACTCCCAGTTGGAGGAGCTGAACGCGGTGACCCTGGCGGACTCGAAGGTGAGATCCCGCCGTTTCTCCCGCAGGCCCAGCATGGTGCGCAGCCGCTCGTTCTCCTCGCTGGCGTCCTGGCCGGTGCGGGCCGCCTCCCGCAGCTGGGCGTTCTCCTCCTCCAGCTCGGCCACCCGGGCTTTCAGCTCGTCGTATTCCGTGAGGTAGCCCTGGATCCCGCCGGCCCAGTTCATGACGGCGTTCACCCCGTTGCGGACGGGCGTGGTGACGATGCCGATGAAGTCGGACAGGGGATCCGCCGTCTTGCTGAACAGGGCGGTGCCCACGGCCGCGATGGCCGTCAGCAGGATCGCCGCCAGGAGGATCAGCCTGCCGTTCTTACGCAAAAAATCCTTCAACCGCTCCCGACTCCTTCCCCGGTGAACAGATCGACGCCGAAGCGTTTGAGCTCCTGACCCAGCCGGCACAGGGGCAGACCCACCACGGTGTAGTAGTCCCCGGTGATCCCCTCCACCATCAGGGCGCCCGTGCCCTGGTAGCCGTACGAGCCCGCCTTGTCCAGCGGCTCGCCGGTGGCGACATAGGCGGCGATCTCCCGCTCCGTCAGGGGCCGGAACCGCACCTCCGCCGTCTCGTGAAAGGTGGTGCTCTGATCCCCGCGGCGCACCGTGACGCCGGTGTACACCCGGTGCTCCCGGCCGGACAGCCGGGAGAGCATGGCGGCCGCGGCGTCAGGGGAGCCGGGCTTGCCCAGAATCTCCCCGTCGAGGGAGACCACGGTGTCCGCCGCGATGATCAGGGGATCCGGGCCGGCCAGCGCCGCCGCGGCGTCCGCCTTCCGGCGGGAGAGCGCCTCCACCAGTTCCGCCGGCTCCGCGGCCCGGGGCATGTGCTCGTCCACATGGGGCGCCAACACCCGGAAGTCCAGACCCATCCGCTCCAGCAGCTCCCGCCGCCGGGGGGATTGCGAGGCGAGGATAATCTCCACCGTATCGTCACCGTCCTGCTGTTGAAATCTGGGCTACCCCTCCATGGCGGCGTCGTCCGGGCCGCTCTCCAGGCTGCCGGAGACGCGGATGGCCTGTTCCAGCACCATCTCGCTGTCATGAAACCAGAACTCGAATCTGCCGTCCCCCGTCACCTGGACGGACTCCGGCTCCAGGCGTGCGTAAAACTCCTCCGCCGTGAGCGCCGATGCGCCGTCCGAGGCACGCGCCTGCTCCAGCAGCTTCCCGGCGGCGTACTCCCGCAGGGCGCGGTCCCATTTCTCCTGATCCTGAACCAGCGCCTGGGCGTGCCTCACGGCATCGTCCCGGTTTTCAGACCGGTCGATGTCCAGCTGGATGGGCGCGCCCAGCCAGTCCACCTCCGCCTCAAACCAGCCTACGGTGCGGATGAGCGTGAAAGTGCCCAGCCCCTCCGCCTCGAAAGTCTGAGGCTTTTTCTGCTGCTCCAGAATGGCTTTCAGATCCGGATCGAACGCGGGCTCCGGCAGAGTCAGCATCAGCAGCCGGCTGCCGTCCCGGGATACCCGAGCCCGGCACTTGATGATAAAGTCGCCCGGCACCCTGGAGTGGAGGTAGTCTTTCAGCTGCTCATTGGCCAGCGTCTCCAGCCGCACCTCGCCCTCGTGGATCTCCGGGCTGTCCTCCTCCATCCAGGCGGTCAGCCAGATGGAGGCGATCCACAGATCTTCGCCGCTGCCGTGCGGAACCGCCCCGAAGCCGCCGGCGCCCGTGACGGCGAGGATATCCAGCTCCTCCGGCAGAAAGTCCGCCGCGAAAGCCCGGCTCTCCTCCGAGCCGCTCTCCTGCGGGGCGGGGTTCTCCCGCGGCGCTTTCTCCGCTTTCTTTTTCCCGAACCGTCCAAACACGGGGTCATCCCCTCCTTGTATGGAAGATGGAACCTGCCATCTACGCCCTGCCGGTGGAGCCGAACCCGCCGGCCCCCCGGGCGGTCTCGTCCAGCTCGTCCGCCAGGGTGATCTCCGCCTGGACCACCGGCACGATCATCATCTGGGCGATGCGGTCCCCGGGCTGGACGGTGTAGTCCTCCGCGCCGGCGTTGTGCAGGCCCACCATGACCTCGCCCCGGTAGTCGCTGTCCACGACGCCCACGCAGTTGGCGGGCGCCACCCCGTATTTGATGCCCAGTCCGCTGCGGGCGAAAATCAGCGCCACATAGTCCGCGGAGGGCAGGGCGATGGCGATGCCCGTGGGCACCGTGACCCGCCCGCCGGCGGGGATCGTCACCGGGGCGTCCACGCACGCGTGGAGATCCATGGCCGCCGCGCCCGCGCTGGCGTAGAACGGCGCGGGGATCTCCCGCCCGATCTTCGGGGAGACCGCCTTGACTTTCAGTTGCATCTCTGTGTTTCCTCTCTATTCCACATCCCGGTAGTACAGACCCCGGGTGATGTCGTTGGGCTCGTAGGGGCCCCGGTCCAGATAGCGCTCCGCGACCTGGACGCACTCCCTGGCGTTCTCCGTGGTGAAGTGCAGCCGCCCGGCCCACAGGCCGATCCGGCGGTAGTCTTTCTGCTTATCCGCCAGAAACAGCTTTCGGGAGTTGAGGATCTCGTTGCGGCACCCGTACGCCTTGACCACCGGGAACTGGGCGCCTTTCCGGTCTGTGAGCCGGTTGACATTCTCGCAGGTGCACCGCCCGCTGTGGTTTTTCACGATGCAGTTCTGGGTGAGCATGAGGGGCAGGCGCCCGTAGATGAGCATCTCCGTGTCGATGGGCTTGGAGATATCCCGGATCTGCGCCAGCTTCAGCTCAAAGGAGACCGTGGCGGACACGAACCCCAGCCGCTTGAGCTCTTTCATGCTCTGGCTGTTGTACACCCCCAGGCCGTAGTCCCCCCGCAGGCGGAAGCCCCAGCGGCCCGCCGCGGACGCGGCGTCCCAGGTGCCCACCAGGGCGTCCGTCACGCCCAGATCCAGCAGCTCCGCCGCCCCGGACTTCAGGGTGTCCATCTCCTCGTCAAAGGCCGCCCGGGGCATGGCCAGCGCCAGGGGAACCCCGGCGCTCAGGGCCAGATTCACCCGATCCCGGTGGGCAATGGCCTCCTCCACAGGCAGGTAGATCATCGCGGGTTTCAGCTGCAGCAGATCCCGGCTGAGCTGATCCGCACGCCGCAGGGAGACCGTCAGCTCCGGCTTCTCCCGGCGGTTTTCATACCGCACGCCGGGGTGGAACGGCTCCAGCCGGCGCTGCGGCGGTGTGACGCGCTGGGCGGACAGGTCGTCCAGCACCTGGCGCCGCAGGGCGTTCAGATCCGAGAGGGACAGCGCGAGCCCCTTATCCACATGAACCAGCGCCTGGGCGCAGGCGTAGGGCGTGCCGCCGGTGCGGCTGATCTGGCGCTCCACCACCTCCGCGGTGAGCTCCACATGATCCGCCTTCTCCGGCACGGCGCCCGAGGCGGCCGCCACCCGGCCCTCCCGGTCCTCCGCCGCCACCTGCGCCGGCTCGCCCTGGCGGATGAGGGCGTAGAGTTTCACCGGCTCCTTCCGGGGCTCCTCCGTCAGGTACTGCTCCCGCACCCGGGCGAACAGCTCTTTCGGGTCCGAGGCCTCGTCCCGGATGCCGAACATCTCCGGCCCCAGACGGCCGGTGTAGTATCCGTCCGTGAAGCCCTGGCGGGAGAACGCCTGTTCCAGCTCCCGCAGCTCCTCCCGGGTGGGCTCTTTCTGCTCCCGGATGGCCCGGGCGTAGATGGAGGTCACCAGACCCACATACTCCGGCCGTTTCATCCGGCCCTCGATTTTGACGCAGGCCACCCCCATCTTCCGCAGCTCCTCCAGATGGCCGGCCAGGGACAGATCTTTCAGGGACAGGGGGTACTCGTCCGCCTGATCCCCCCAGCCGTACTTCAGGCGGCACGGCTGGGCGCACAGACCCCGGTTGCCGCTGCGCCCCCCGATGACCGAGGAGAGATAGCACTGGCCGGACCAGCACATGCACAGCGCACCGTGGACAAAGACCTCCACCTCAATGGGCGCACGGAGACAGATGTACTCCAGCTGCTTCCGGCTCAGCTCCCGCGCCAGCACCACCCGGGTCATCCCCAGATCCGCGGCCGCCTTCACCCCGTCCAGGGTGTGAATGGTCATCTGGGTGGACGCGTGCACCGGCAGATCCGGCACCGTCTGGCGCAGCATGCGCAAAATGCCCATGTCCTGGACAAGCACCGCGTCCGCCCCCGCACGGCTCGCCTCCGCCGCCATCTGCGCGGCCTCGGGCAGCTCCCGGTCCGTGGCCAGGGTGTTGAGGGTGAGATAGACTTTGACCCCCCGCAGGTGACAGTAAGAAACCGCCTGCGCAAACTCATCCACGGAGAAGTTTTTCGCGTTGCGGCGGGCGTTGCATGATCCGTATCCCAGATAGACCGCGTCGGCTCCCGCCTGGACGGCGGCTCTCACCGCCTCCGGGGAACCCGCGGGCGCTAACAGTTCCAACATCAGGCATCCTCCTGAACAGGGCGGGGGCGAAGGGGCCCGTCCCGCCCGCGTGTGGCTGGGCAAATCCCGTCACGCCATCGCGTGACGAACCGGGGAGCCGGGCGCCATCCCAAAGGGCGGACGGGATCCGCCTCCCGGGACACCGGTCTCCCGCGGCGACTGCCTGTCTCCCCGTGTTTCAGGGGGCGCTTACTGCTTGCGGTTCTGGAGCTTGAAGATCTCCCGTTTGGCGTCCGACAGCTCCGACTCCAGCTTTTTGATCTCCTCGCTGTTCTCCAGCACCTGGCGGCGCAGATTCTCCCCGGCCGCCTGCTCCTTGCAGTACAGATCCGCGATATTGACCGCGGCGAGAACGGCCGCGTCGCTGATGGAGATCTTCCCGCCGGCCAGCACCTGGCTGACCTGCTCGTCCACAAAGGAGGCGACTTTCCGGATGTAGGCCTCGTCCTCCTCGGCCACCAGTGTGTACTCGTGGTCTGCGATGGTCACGGTAATCCTGTTTTTCATAACCTGTCCGGCTCAGGAACCCACACCGCCCCCGGCGCGGGAGAAGAGCCGTTCCTCCTTTCTTCGCCCTGAAGATCCGTGCGTCCGGCGCCATTGCGCGCGTTCCGGACTTTGCGCCTCCATCCGGCGCCCGGAAAAATTCCATGATCGGCACATTATACCACCTGTCCGGGAAAAGAAAAAGAAAGGATTCGTGAATATTCTGCAAATTCCGCATTTTTCCGGGGGATTGCCCTCCGGCGTCCGTCCGTCCGCCGGAAAAAACCCGTTGGCGTTTCCCCGCTTTTTGTGTATAATAGCAGGTACCATTTTCCCGGGAGAGGGGGCATCCTGTTTTGAAATCCGAATTTCCAGGCGGCGTCCTGTCCATGACCGGCCAGGCGGCGGACCGCCTGCTCCAGCTGGGGGACGGGGATGCCGCCCTGCTGTACCTGCATCTGCTCCGGGGCAGCCAGGCCGCGTCTCTCGGCTGGACGGAGGACCGCCGGGCCGCCGCCTTTGACCGGCTGCTGCAGATCGGCCTTGCCCAGGACGATCAGCGCCCGGTGCCCGAGACAAAGCCGGAGCCGGACACGGTTCCGGAGTACACCACGGCCGACCTGACCCGCGAGCTGGAGTCCGACCCCGTGTTCGCCGGCCTGACCCGGGAGATGGAGCGGCGGCTGGGGAAGCTGATGTCCACCGCGGATCTGAAGATTCTGTTTTCCCTCTACGACTATCTGGATCTGCCGGCCGAGGTGATATTGCTTCTGACCACCTGGACCGTGCAGCAGTTCCAGAAGAAATACGGCGCCGAGCGCCGCCCCCGCATGGCGCAGATCCGGCAGGAGGCCTACCGCTGGCACCGCCAGGGCGTCACCACGGCGGAGGCGGCGGAGGAGTACCTGAGGAAACTGTCCATGCTGGAGGAGCGGGAGCAGGAGGTGCTCGCCCTGCTGGGCATGCAGGGCCGCGTCCCGGTGGATCGGGAGCGGAAATACATGGACGCCTGGATTGAGCAGGGCTTTGACAACGACGCCCTGACCCTCGCCTATGAGAAGACCGTGATGAAGAAAGGCGTGCTGGACTGGAACTACATGAACGGCATCCTCCGCCGCTGGCACGAGAAAGGGCTGCACACCGTGGCGGCGGTCAACGCCTCCGACTCGGACTATCCCCGGCGCGGTGCGTCCGGAAAACAGCCGGGCGCCATCCACGAGCCGAAAGCGGACGAGGTTCAGTCCAGCGTGGAGCACATGCGCCGCCTGATCCATCAGAACAATCCGGACAAGGAGGGGTGAGAGATGGCCTATGACAGCGCGGTGCTCCACCGCGCCACCGCACGGCTGGAGGAGCGGCGCAGACGCAGAGCCGCCGAGCAGGAGCAGCTGCGTACCCGGGTCTATGCGCGCTGCCCCCGGGTGGAGGAGATCGACCGGGAGCTGCGCCACACGATCGTGGACATCGTCAGCGCCTCTCTCCGGGACGGCACGGATCCGGCCCCCGGCATCCAGGAGATCCGGGATCATAACCTGGCGCTCCAGCGGGAGCGCTCCCGGCTGCTCCAGGAGGCCGGCTACCCCCCGGACATCCTGGACGACAGGCCCGCCTGCCCCTACTGCGGGGACACCGGCTGGCGCGGCGCCCGGATGTGCAGCTGCCTGCAGGATCTGTGCACGCAGGAGCAGGTCAGGGAGCTGTCCAGTCTGCTCCCTCTGGGGGATCAGTCTTTCGACACTTTCAGCCTGGACTACTACAGCACCCAGCCCCACCCCGTGATGGGCGTCTCGCCCCGGGAGAACATGGAGCTGGTCTACGAGGTCTGCCTGAACTACGCGGAGAAGTTCGGGCGGTTTACCTGCAACAACCTGCTGCTCAGCGGCGGCACCGGGCTGGGCAAGACTTTCCTGTCCACCTGCATCGCCCGGGTGGTGGCCGAGAGCGGCCACTCGGTGGTCTACGACACCGCGGTGGACACTTTCGCACGGTTTGAGACGCAGAAGTTCTCCCGGGAGCAGGAGGACGGCCGGGATGAGACCCGGCGCTACCTCGTCTGCGACCTGCTGGTGCTGGACGACCTGGGCAGCGAGATGACCACGCCGTTCGTCCAGTCCGCCCTCTACCAGCTGGTGAACACCCGGCTCACCGCCGGGGCACGCACCGTGATCTCCACCAGCCTGTCCGTGGAGGATCTGCGGCAGCGCTACACCCCGCAGATCGTCTCCCGCCTGACGGGGGAGTACATGGTTCTCCATTTTTACGGCGAGGACATCCGGCTGCTCAAACAGCGGCTGTGAGCCGTGCCTCTCTTCCCCGCGGAGCGGGAAAAAGCAAAAAACCGTCTGCACCGCAGACGGTTTTTTTGATCGAACAGCCCGGACAGACGGATCTGGGATCGCGAGACGGCCTGTCCGCGGGAAAACGGGAAACCGCCGTACGCCGGAACGGCAGGTACGGCGGCAAAAGCGGGGCTCCCCCCGCCCTACAGTTATTCCTCTTCCTGCATCGCGTTGAGCTTCAGGGTCATGGCGCTCTTCTTGTTCGCGGCATTGTTCCTGTGAATCAGACCCCGGTCAGCCGCCTTATCCACCGCCTTGACCGCAACTTTGTAAGCGATATCGGCCTCGCTGCGGTTGCCATCAGCCACCGCGGCGTCAAACTTCTTCAGGGTTGTCTTCAGCGCGGACTTCGCCATCTTGTTCTGTCTGGCTTTGGTCTCGTTTACCAGAACACGCTTTTTGGCAGACTTCACATTCGGCAAACCAAACACCTCCTCCGAATCGTTTTTCACGCGGCACCGCCACGCAAGTA
>CAYRAG010000037.1:7342-18751 GCA_964422185.1 uncultured Oscillospiraceae bacterium | reverse complement strand
CACATCATACGGCATCGGGCGGGAGCATGGCCTCCCGCTCGAAATTTTTGTCAGGCAGGTCACAATGCCGCGTATGGCACACAATGAACCTGCTCAGAGGAATGACTTTTCCACGGTCGCCGCGAGAGTCATCCGCCAGTAGCTTTCCCGGGACAGACAGGGTCGGCCGGATTCTGCCGGTTGATATAAAATCTGTAAATCATGGGAAAGCCCGGATTGCCCTGGGGGCAATGGAAGAACGAAAAGATGGCGGGACAGCCATACGGTGCGTGCGGGACGCAATCTGCAACAGGTACATACAGAGCGAGGGGCGGGAGGGATCGCGATCCCGTCGATGCACTACTGGATCTCTGAGTACCAGCCTGAATCAGGAGATCCTGGGTAACAGTTCAGACGGCCCCCTGGGAAGAAAGAGGTGACGAATTTCCATGACGGAACGGTGCCGAACGATGGCGGTAAGGGGAAAGCGACACCTGCCGCACCCTGGAATCGTCTGAGGCAGCCTGCCATTCCACATGTCCAAACCCCACCCTGCCGCTTAAACCGCGGGGATGGGTATCTGACACCGCACCACCATGGGTGTCTGAACGGTTACGCTGCGTTTTCCCTCCTACTTTCCCGGAAAGAAAGCTGGTGCCCGGTATGAGCCGATCCCGACCCTCGCCCGTCCGGAACATGATCCTCTCGGCGCTCTTTGCCGCCCTCACGGCGGTGGGCGCCTTTCTGAAGATCCCCCTGGGCATCACCTCGCTCACGCTCCAGACCTTCTTCACCGCGATGGCCGGCGTTCTCCTGGGCCCAAAGTGGGGTGCGCTGTCCCAGGCGGTCTATGTGGCCATGGGGCTGGTGGGCCTGCCCATTTTCACCCTGGGCGGCGGCCCGTCCTACTTTCTCCAACCCTCCATGGGCTTCCTGCTGGGTCTCATCCCCTCCGCCGCGGTGACCGGCTGTCTCTCCCGCCGGGGCGTCTCCCCCGTCCGGATCGCCGCAGCCGCCGCGGCCGGGATGGCGGTGATGTACCTCATCGCCGTCCCCTATATGTATCTGATCCTGCACCTGATCCAGGGCAGCGCACTCACGCTGGCGGACACCCTCCGTGCGGGCATGCTGGTCTACCTCCCCGGCGACGCGCTGAAGCTCATCGCCGTCTCCGCCATCTGCCCCGTCCTGCGCCGCCGCCTGGCCTCTGTGCTGGACTGACCGTCTCCGCATCGTGGCCCGAAAAGGGGTCATTGGACGCGACAGGCATCGAACCTGTCCGCCCCGCCCGCGCAGACGCGAAACGGGCAGCTGCCGCGAGGTGTGTCTTTGCAACCGATAGCGGGCAGTCGGGCGCCATAAGAATCCATGCGAACCGCCATCGGGCCGCAACTTTTTTTCATGGAATTCCAGGGTCGGATGTGGTATATTGGACAGGGCAGAGCGGGAAGCCCGCGCGGCTTTCGGCGCGGGAGATTCCGCCTGCACTGAGGGCGAACGGAACCGATCCGGAAAATCCGTCATCTGCCCATATTTTATCAATGGTTGCACGGCGGCACCGCCGTGGAAAGCGGGTTCAGACTGAGGAGGAGGTTGCGAAGATGACTTTCAGGGAAGCGGGATTCCGGGCCTTTTATCACCAGATGGTGGTTCTGCCGGCGGACAGGACACTCAGGCCGCTGCTCGCGGGATTTCCCAACTCGGACGAGACCACCTCCATGCTGATGTACGGCTATATTGATCCGGAAAAGGGACTGATGCTGGAGGTTCTTGCCGGCATAAAGAAAGAGGATAGCGGTTCCCCTAGCTTAGTCCAAACCAATCCCGGGATCCGATCCTCGATCTCCGCCGCGCAGGTCGCGGACACTCCATTCGTCCCCCTGAGCGACGAGAACGGGGATCTGCACAGGAAATACGCCGATAAGCTGGATCAACTGGCGGTATACGATGTCTCTGAAGAGGTGGAGGAGAGCAGAACCCTGACCTACCTGGACGGAATCCGGGTGCAGACCGATCCGGATCAGGTTCAGGTGATCTTCCTGAAACCCGGCGTGGAGGATGAGACCTTACCGGTACGGATCACGGGATCGGACGATCACGGGTTCTCCGGTACGCTGCTGAGTCAGCCGGAGGGAGATTTCGGTGTCTCGAAAGGCGATACGCTGAATTTCTATGTCGGGCAGTCGAACGATGGAATCGTCGTCTGCATCGCCATGTTCCCGGGAGAAATGTCGGACGGGGAGGACGAAAGCGAACCCGGGCCGGACGGGGAGGACGAAAGTGAACCGGAGCAGGCAGAGGACGGCCTGCCGCGGGATTCCGGGGACGACGCCGCCCCGGTGCGGCTCGCCGTGGGCAGAATGGATGTATTCAATTTCGCGCTCTACCAGAACCGCATCCACCCGGTGCGGGATATCGCCGTGCAGAACCTCACCGGGGACACCCTGGAGGGGCTTACCCTCCGGATCACCTCGGATTTCCCTTTCTTTGAGCCGTTCCAGGCGCAGCTTCCCCCCATTCCGTCCGGGAAGCCGGTTTCCCTGGGAGATCCGGTGCTGCATGTCAACGGGAACACGCTGGCGGGTCTTACCGAGAAAGTGGACACCACCATCACGGTGGAACTGTGCCGGGACAGCACGGTGCTGTGCGGCTGCCGGGGCCGGATGCAGGTTCTGGCCTATGACCAGTGGACAGGCGCACAGGCCTATCCGGATCTGCTGCCGGCCTTTGTTCTTCCCAACCACCCGGTTGTCTCCTCTCTGATTCGCGAGGCAGCAAACCGTCTGAAAGCGTGGGGAAAGCCCACCGCCCTGGACGGATACCAGTCCGGGGATCCGAACCGGGTGCGCGATATGGCGGCGGCGGCCTATGCCGCCATCCAGAAACAGGATATCGTGTACGCGGAGGCGCCCGCCAGTTTCTTTAAGTACGGTCAGAGGATCCGCACCCCGGACCGCATTCTCAGCCAGCGTCTGGGAAACTGTATGGACATGACGCTCCTGTACGCCGCCTGTCTGGAGGCGATGGGGCTGCACCCGCTCCTTGTGCTCATTCAGGGGCATATTTTCGCCGGAGTCTGGCTCAGGCGTCACACGGAGAAAGAGCTGAAAGCCGGCGAGCTGCGCATCGACAACATGGACGCTCTGACCTCGCGTTTTGACAACGGTGCGGACGATCTGACTTTCGTCGAATGCACGGCGATGTGTTCTGACCGCAATACGAGCTTCGAGGAGGCGGAGAAAATCGCCAAGTACGGCGGTCTCTCAGACAGGAAATCTTTCCATTTCGCCATCGATGTCTACCTGACCCGGTGCGCCGGGGTCGTGCCGGTGGCCTCCCGGATCACCGACGCGGGCAAAACCGTTATCGATTATGAGGAGAAAGCGGACCGCGATCTGACGGCCGCCCCCGCACAGCTGGATATCTCGGTGTTCAGCGAGGTTCCGGAGGAAAAAGCCGGGAAGATCGCCGGGAAGCAGGAACTCTGGGAGAGCAAGCTTCTGGATCTGAGTCCCCACAACATGCTGCTCAACCTGCCGCTGAACGCCTCCGTGGAGCCGGTCATGTCCGCCCATATTGACGAGCTGGAGGACGCGCTGGCGGACGGCCACGAATTCCGTCTGCTGCCCGCGCCGGAGTGGATCACCAACATCATGTTCACGGCGGAGGACGCGAAAGGGAAGAAATCCAAGCCGAAGTCATGGCTTCTGGAGGCGCTGCGCCATTGCGGCGTGTTTGAGCTGACCGACTGGCCCGTGGTGGACGGGATTGAGATGAGCAACCGGTTCCGGCAGGAGTTTCGCAACCACAGGCTGTACACTTTCCGCGAGGGGAAACAGCTGGATCGGGAACTCACCGCACTGTACCGCGCCGCGCGTTCCTCCCAGCAGGAGAACGGGGTCAGCAGTCTCTATCTGGCCATCGGGCTTCTGCGCTGGTTCCCGCCTGAGACGGATACGCCCTGCTATGCGCCGATGATCCTGCTCCCCATCGAGATCGTCCGGAAATCCGCCAACATGGGCTATGCCCTGCACGCCCGCGATGAGGAGCCGCATTTCAACTCCACGCTCCTCGAGATGCTGCGGGAGCAGTACCATCTGGAAATCGGCGGGCTGGATCCCCTGCCGTCAGACGAGCACGGCGTGCACATCCGGAAAGTGTTCGCCATCATGCGCAGCGCCGTGTACTCCATCCCGAACTGGGATGTGGTGGAATCCTGCGTCATCGGCAATTTCAGCTTCGCGCAGTTCGCCATGTGGAATGACATCCACACCGCCGGCGATCTGCTGGAGCGGAGTGATATCGTGCGCAGCCTGGTCAGGGGACATCTGGACTGGGACGCCTCGCTCCCCGCGGAGGCGGAGCACGAAGAGGTCTATCTGCCCATCACGGTGGACGCGACACAGCTGCGGGCCATCCAGCTGGCCTCCTACGGCTCGACCTTTGTCCTTCACGGGCCGCCGGGAACCGGGAAATCACAGACGATTACGGGCATGATTGCCAATCTGATGGCAAAGGGGAAGACGGTCCTCTTTGTCGCGGAGAAGATGGCCGCGCTGTCCGTGGTGCAAAAGCGCCTCTCCTCCCTGGGCATCGGGGAGTTCTGCCTGGAGCTGCATTCAGACAAGGCCAACAAGAAGCAGGTTCTCTCCCAGCTGGAGCGGGCCCTTTCAGCCAGGTCTTCCGCCGGGCAGAACGAATACGAGGCGGATCGGGAGGCGAGTGCCAGGAGCAGCGCGAACCTCGACGAGTACGCGGAGCATCTGCACCAGGTGCGCCGGTGCGGGTACAGCCTGCGCCAGCTCATCGACCTGTACGAGACGGTGGAGCCGGGTGAAGCCGTCATCCGCTTCGACCCGGATGCCGCGGGAGAGATTCCCGAGGCCAGTGTGCGCCGGCATGAAAACGCCATTGCCCAGCTGACGGCGGCGGGCGGCGGAATTCGCGACCTGCTTGACAGCCCGCTCTCCGAGGTGCGGATGACGGAATACGATGCCGAGACCCGCAAACAGATCCGGCAGCTGACCGACGCGTACGAACAGGCGCTGGATCGCCTGAATCAGTGCGCGACCCGGGCCTGTGCGCTCCTTTCTGCGCCGGCTCCCGCCACCCTGGCCGATCTGGCCGCGATGCGGGATCTGTCCGGGACTTTCCAGGCGGTGACGGAGGCCGGCGCTTCCACGGGGGCCCCTCCGCACGCCGGCGACGCCGTCCTTTCGTACTACGATCGCCTGGAGCGCCTGGAGAAAGAGGAGGCAGACCTCCTCACCGTATGGAACCGGATTTTGTCCGCCGCGGAACTCAGGGCGTGGCGGGAGAAGCTCGCGGCGGCGGAGAAGAAGCTCTTCGGGAAAGCCGCCGCGGTCAGCGGCGTAGTCGCCGAGCTGCAGAAAGAGGCCCGGGTCTCCCTCTCCGCGGAGACGCTCCCCGCCCTTTTCGAGGCGCTGGAGCGGTATCAGGCGGACGCGGAGGAGCTGGCGGAAACCCGGAGGTCGCTTTCTCCGGAGGACGCGGAGATCGCGGATCGGTTCCCGACACGATCGGACTATGAGAAAGCCGCCGCCTCCTGGACGGAGACGGAGCGGATCGCGGCGAACTTCCCGGGCGGCCTGTCCGCCATTCTTGCGGCGGCGGATCATCCGGAGACAGCCGGGGTTCTGGAAGACTGCCGGGTTGCCTGGGCGCAGTACGAGACGGCCGCGGCCCAGCTCAACGCGCTTCTCGACCGCAATCCGCCGGACGGGGCGGCCCGGACGGTGGAGCAGGAACTCGCGTTCTGCCGCGACCTGCGGTCCAACGCGGCGCTTTTAAAAGAGCAGGCGCTGTATAACCGCGCCCGTGCCCTGTGCGTGGAGATCGGCCTGGAGCCGGTGGTCGACGCGTTTGAGTCGGGCATGAGCGCCGGGGAAATCCCTGACGCCTACCGCAGAGGATTCTACTACGCGCTGATTACAAACATCCTGGACTGCGACGATGTCCTGTGCACTTTCACCGGCGCCACCTTCAATGAGTCCATCCGGCAGTTCAGGCAGATGGACGACACCCTGCTCAACCGGACGAAGTCCGAGATACGCCGGATTCTGGCGGCAAACCTCCCGCAGGAGGTCGAGTCGCCGGAGATCGGAAGCGAGCTGAATCTGCTGCGCAAGGCCATCGGCAGCAACGGCCGGGGCATCTCCATCCGCACACTCTTTGCGCAGATCCCGCATATCCTGAAGAGGCTGACGCCCTGCATGCTGATGAGCCCGAACTCCGTCGCCCAGTACCTGGCGCAGGAGAGCGACCTGTTCGATGTGGTGATCTTTGACGAGGCGTCTCAGCTGCCCACCTGCAAGGCCGTCGGGGCGCTGATGCGGGCAGGCCACGCCGTGATTGTCGGCGATCCGAAGCAGATGCCGCCGACCTCTTTCTTCGCCGGCGGCGGAAAAGAGGAGAACTTCGCCCTGGCGGATCTGGACAGCATCCTGGACGACGCCCTGGCCCTCGGCATCCCGTCCCAGTACCTGCAGTGGCACTACCGCAGTTCCCATGAGAGCCTGATCGCGTTCAGCAACCAGGAGTTCTACCACAACAAGATGTACACCTTCCCCTCGGCGAACGATCTGGAAAGCCGGGTCACGGCGTTCCATGTGGAGGGCGGGGTCTACCGCAGCGGCACAAACAGCCGGGAGGCTGAGGAGGTCGTCGCGGAGATTCTGCGCAGATACCGCGATCCTCAAAGGAAGAACCAGTCCATCGGCGTGGTCACTTTCAATGTGAAGCAGCAGGCGCTGATTGAAAACCTCCTGGCAAAGGAGTTTGAGAAAGACCCGGCGTTCGACGCCTGGGCCAACGAGGCGGAGGATCCGCTGTTTGTGAAGAACCTGGAGAATGTCCAGGGCGACGAGCGGGATGTCATTCTGTTCTCCATCGGGTACGGGCCGGACGAGAAAGGCCACATCTCCATGAATTTCGGCCCCATCAACCGGGAGGGCGGCGAGAAACGCCTGAATGTGGCTTTCTCCCGTGCGCGTGTGGAAATGAAAATCTTCTCCAGCATGCACTCCTCGGACATCAAGGTGACGGAATCCTCCCCGGACGGGGTTCGTGCGCTGGGCGATTTCCTCCGGTTCGCGGAGGGCGGCAGAATCCGCGGCGAGGCGGAGCCTGACAGCGAAAGCTCCGGGGCGGACGGCATCCTGAAGAGCGTCTGCTCCGCCCTCACGGAGCACGGGTACGCGTACCAGACCATGGTCGGCCACTCCGACTTCCACATCGATATCGCGGTGGAAAATCCGTATGAGCCGTCGCAGTACCTGCTCGGCATTCTGCTGGACGGCGAGAACTACAGGCAGACTCAGAATACGCGGGATCGGGAGATCGCGCAGATCGGCGTTCTGAAAAACCTCGGCTGGCATCTCCGCCGCATCTGGACGGTGGACTGGTGGGACAACCGGGAGAAAGAAATCCGCGGCCTGATCGCGGAGCTGGACGCGCTGAAAGAGGAGGCGCACGCCGCCGCGGAGAAGAAAGCGGCAGCGGAAAGTGTGTCTTCCGCCAGGGAGGAGCAAAATCAGGAGGAAGAGCGCAGAATCCGGGAGGAACTGAGCAGGGAGCTGGCCAGTCTCGCCCAGGAGGAAGAGGAACTGGCCGCGGAACCGGAGACCGCTGCGGACACGCAGTCCGCGCAGACAGAGACCGCGGCCGCGGAGCAGGCGGAACCGGCAACCGTGGAGCAGGCGGAGCCCGCGGCGGAAGAGCAGCCGGCAGCGGAAGAGACGGCGGCGGAGCCGGAGGCCCCGGAGCAGGCCGCACCCGCCGCGCAGCCGGAACGCCCGGAAGCCGGGACGGATGAGCCGCAACAGGCGCCGGATGTCCGCATCCCCTACCAGCTGGCGGAATACCGCCGCGCCCGGCCGGAAGCGGAACCGATGGAGATGGCCGCGTTTCTCTCCGCCGCAAACCGCGAGAAAATCGGGAGAGCCGCCGCTGTGATCGCGGACGAGGAGGGCCCGATTCTGCGGGACGCGCTGTATAGACGCGTCCTGGACACCTTTGGCGTGTCAAAAACCAACGACGCCCTGGCCGCGGTGGACAAGGCGGTGAAAGCCGCGAAAGTGAAGACGACCAGGCTGAAGGGAACTTTCCTCTGCTGGCAGTCGGGCACCGAACCAAAGGAGTACCGGACAGTCCGCGCCGGTGAGGACAGGACGATCGACGAGATCACCCTCCCGGAGCTGAAGAACGCAGTCTGCTACGCGCTGCAGGAGCACGGGAAAATGAAAAAGGACGACCTGCTGCGCGAGGCGTCCCGTGTCCTTGGGTTTAAGCGTCTGGGAAAGAATGTGGAGGCCCGTCTCGAGGAGGCGGTAAAATACGCCAGAGAGACCAGGGAGCTTGTGATGGAGAAAGGCATGATCTGTGCGCTTCCCGACCCGGCGTAGCGCAAACCGAACCAGGACAGTGATCCGCATTTCCGGCGCCTCGCGGAGACGGCTTCCCGCAGGCCCTGTTTTTCCCGCCCGCCGGGGATCCATGGAGCACTTCCCACCCGCCGGACGGTGTGGCTGGAATCCACGGGCTCAATCCCCGATACGGGATCCGTCCGCCGGCGGGGAAAGGGAAAGTTCCCCAGGTACGGATACTACCGGGACAGGCTGAAAGTCTTCCCGCCAAGGACACAGGCGGTGGCCGATAGCTTGTGCGGCGGATATCCGTCGTACTCAGGCATCTGTTCCGAGGCACATAAATGAAAGAGGTGAGCCGTGAAAAACTGAAACGGCTCACCTCTGTCATCATGTCTCCCTGGTGATACTCAAAATCTGGGACAAACCGCACCACATCCTGCGTACCTTTCAGGCCAGTCCATCCCCGTTGTGTGATTTGCACAGTCCCGGCTCTTTCCCTGAAAGGGGAAGAAAACACATTCATCTTTCAGCGTCTTCAAATCCCTCGCCCTGTTCCTTGAGCAGGCCGAAGAAATACACTGAACAACGGTCTATATTCAAGGATCGCGTCTGGTAGTTTCTCGCTACCTGGTAAAACGCCCGGTACTCATCTGAGGAAAAGTATTCCAGCTGTTTCTCTGTAGGGACGCAACCCTGCTGCGGGATCAATATGGCAACTGAGCCATTGACCAGGACTCCTGCCGGTTTCCTTATCATGCGTGGTTTATAGGTCATATTTGGCGTCAGATACACATCGTCTCTGTTGACAAAATGGTACACTGCCAGGGTTCTGGCTGTGCCCTCCTCTATGTATGAGTCGTACCCGTCAATGTGAATCAACGATTTCCCGTCATCCGAGATATTCCGCGATTTGATGACGCGAATCCCGTGATCTTTGTTCAGCTTCTGGTTTGTGATCTGTCGATCCCGGAACACTTTGAATACATTGAAGTTCATCTTTGCGCTTACCTGATCAAAGTCCGGGTTCCTGTAAATAATCCAGTATGGAAGCTTCGGGTCGAAAATATATTTCTGCTCCTGCTCAATCTCAATCCTCCGGGTGGTTGATATCACGCGGGTTTTAGAGACCTTTCCAAGGTTGTTCACAAAAATTGCAATTGTCTCTACCAGCACGCCGGGAAAACCCTTTTCGCCAAAATCTAAGATACATTCCACGGGCTTTTTGCTCAGATAGGTTCTGCTCTGGGCAAACTCCGGTGTGTTAAGCAAAAACTTAGGGAATACAAGAGCGACATATCGGCCCACTATCAGCGCCTTGTCAAGGAAGAACGAACATATATTTGATGTTTCCCTGTTTATCGCCTGTTCCCTGTATTTCTTCAACTTTCCGGTCTTGCAGTTCATTTTATAAAACGGCGGATTGCCTATGACATAGTCGTACTGCTGCGAAAAATCATGCAACAGAAAATCATCGGCAATAAACCGTATATGACAGTTTGGCGGGAACGAGTAGTGCTTCAAAAGGGCCTGGAGAACCCTTAAACTGTCCCCGTCTATATCCATGGCGTCTATGTAGATGTTTTTCCCCTCAAATTTCTGAACAATCAGCGGGATGAAATTCCCTACGCCTGCAGATGGTTCCAGGATGTGCACATCGCTGGCGTTCGTATCCGGCAGATTTCGCAGCATCTCCGTGATCAGGGGCTTGCTCGTGAAAAAAGCCGCGTTACCTGTCCTTTTCGTATTGGCCAACTCGGCAATTCTGCTTAGCGCGGACAGGGAAAGCCGGAGCGGGTTTTTCTCGATAAATTCTATGAGCTCGTCCGTGCTGGCAAAGTTGTATTTCTCTACGATCCGGTGAACCTGCGAAGTGCTGAGCGGGGGGATGGAGAGGGCCCCCTTGATTTTCCCTGCGATCTCCTGAAAAATGACGGTCGGCACCGCCTCCCCCAGAGACTGTCTGATTTTAATCTCTTCTCTTTTCAGGAACGCTCTTTTCTCGCTGAGCGGCATGTCATTCAATGTGTCAAAGTCGTCCTCTGTCCACTTGAAATCGCCTGGAACAGTCATCATGAGCATAATCTCGCGGATGCTGAAAACCCGGTCGTCTGACGGGTGGATAGTGTTCTGGCTCGCCAGCTGGTCATTGCGCGTATGAATGCAGGGCCCGACTTTGTCCCAAAACTGTCTCCGGTATTTATCCCCATTCTTCCGTTGATTTATCACTATTTTGCCATCTACGACCCGGTGCGGCTTAAGTTCGTCATCCACATTGTCAAATGCGGATTCGCCCTCTTTCAGGCCTGAAATCCAATTTCTCATGTATTCCGGATAGGTGCGAAACGCGTGATAGATATCCGAATCATCGATCTCCCCAAATTGTTTCAGGGGTTTCAGATGACCAATCACATCACGGAGGGTTCTCTCAGGAACCATGGATGGATACAACTCCATGGGAGAGATTTCGTTCGCGTACTCGTTTGAAACGCCAATGACTACTGCTCTCTGTCTGCTGGAGCAGGCGCCGTAGTCCTTAAAGTTGATGACCCTGCAGACATACGAATAGTCCGCGCCGAGGTTCTTCCAAATCGCCTCGGATATTGGCCTGTCACAGCCGTCTACATCCGTGCATATTGTCTTCATGAATGCGGGGACATTCTCAAAAATAAAAATCCTGGGCTGCACCCTCTTGATGATCTTGATTGACTCCACCACCAGGGAGTTTCGAACAATTTCCGTTGATGTTTTTTTGTGGTTCGCGACAGACATCCCCTGGCACGGCGGTGTGGCGATCAACACATCTACACGCTGCATCTTTTCTTTCGTCTCCCACAACCGAATCTGAGAGAAAAGCTGCTCTTTCGTTTCCTCTGCTGTGATATCGCCGCACAGGTACCCGCTGTCATATTTGCACTTGTGGTTGTATTTTTGAACCGCCAGCCTCCGCGGGATGATTTCATTTGTCGCTACACATTCGAATCCCTCTGATTGAAATCCGTAACAGCCAATGCCCGCGCCGCTGAACAAACTGATATATGTCATC
>CAYRAG010000037.1:0-7242 GCA_964422185.1 uncultured Oscillospiraceae bacterium | reverse complement strand
CAGGGGTTTCAGTATCCATTGAGAATGCCAACACGGCATCCCGACCCGAGTGGTATTCTACCACAGACCCTGTCATCTGCAAATGCTCATTTGGCGACCCGGGCCGGCCGGACAATGTTCCAAAATCTGACCGAATGAAATCTTAAAATATGACCGAATAGACCATTGGAATCCGTCCGATTGGTGTAGAATGCAGTCAGGTAATCCTCAGCGAAGAATCCTGATGAATCCCCCGGAGGTGGCGCATGGAGGAGCGGAAATACATGCCCCGCATCATCGACCGCAAGATGAAAGAGTATCTCTCCACCTTTGGCGCCGTGTGCATCGAGGGCCCCAAATGGTGCGGCAAGACCTGGACGGCCGCCCATCACAGTCATAGCGCGATCACCATCGGCGACCCGGCGGGCAATTTCCAGAATCGGCAGCTGGCGCAGCTCTCCCCCGACCTGGTACTGGAAGGCGAGACACCCCGCCTCATCGACGAATGGCAGGAGGTTCCCTCTCTCTGGGACGCGGTGCGCTACCGGGTCGATCAGACAGTTCAAAAAGGGCAGTTTATTCTGACGGGTTCTGCCACGCCCCGGCACAAAGGGATCCTGCACAGCGGAGCGGGACGGATCGCCAGGCTCCGCATGCGCCCCATGTCCCTGTACGAATCCGGCGATTCCAGCGGCGAGGTGTCCCTGGAGCGGCTGTGTCATGGGGAATTGACACCCGTCATGACGGGGGAGGTGAACCTCAGGCGGCTCATCCGCCTCATCATCCGCGGGGGCTGGCCAGGCAGTCTGGGACTGTCGCCGGAGCAGGCGACGCGGCTTCTTGAGGCCTATCTGCGATCTATCGTCGAAGATGATGTCTACCGCATGGACGGGGTCAAACGCAACACGCGGAAAATGTGGCTGCTCCTGCGCTCCCTGGCGCGAAACGAGAGTGCCACCGCCGCAAACCGGACATTGATACGGGATATCAGGGCGGTGGATGGCGGAGAGGTCGACGCCGACACGGTAACATCCTACCTGGACATCTTCCGTCGGCTCTTCATCACAGACAACCAGCCGCCATTCTCTGCCGGCATCCGCTCCGCCGTGCGCGTCAGGCAGGCTGAGAAAAGGCATTTTGTCGACCCTTCCCTGGCCTGTGCGCTTCTGAGGGTCACGCCGGATTCCCTGCTGGGGGACCTGCAAACGCTTGGTTTTCTGTTCGAGGCGCTGTGCGAGCGGGATCTGCGCATCTATGCGGAGGCGTTCGGGACGCATCTGTACCACTATCAGGATTACCGAAACCGGGAGATCGACGCGGTGGTCGAACTGGAGGACGGTCAGTGGTGCGCGTTCGAGATCAGGCTCGGTGTGCATCAGATCGACGAGGCGGCAAAGAACCTGCTGAAGATACAGGCGGAGATCGCGGGCGAGGAGGACGGAAAGCCGCCGGCAGTCCTCGGCGTGGTGTGCGGCATGACAAAGGCAGCCTACAGGCGGCCGGACGGCGTGTTCGTGGTTCCGGTGACGGCGATGCGCGTGTAGCCTGCCAGGACTTCAGCGGCAGGCCATGACATTCCCTGATCATATCCATGGATGCGCCTTTGTCATCAAAGGCTGTGAACGGCTCCTGCCAATGGGCGGTGCTTCGCCGCAGGGTCTGTTGACGACATACGAACCGCAATCAGACTGACTCGGGGCGGTCTCCATCGCACTTTTATCGTGGATGACGGTGCGCGGCCGGCGTGTGATTCATCTGCGCTTTCGCCCGCACTGCCTAAAAAAATTTTAGAACTGCGAAAAAAGTTCTTTATTTATCGAGATCGTTGGTATAAAATAGGGTGAATCGTCGGCAGGGGTGCGTCTCGTCATCCGCGGCCGGGCGTCTTGGGAAAGGATGGAGAGCGCCGTGGTAAAGACTAAACGGGCAGGTTTTATGACAAAAATCATCGTGCTGGTGCTGCTTATCTACCTGGCGACTTCTCTGCTGGATCAGAGCGCCCGGCTCAACACCGCAAAACAGCAGCTCACTGACCTGCAGTATGAGGTCTCGGTTCAGACTCAGAAGAATGCCGAGTTGTCCGATGCCCTGGAGCACAGCGATGATCCGGCTGTGCTGGAGCGGGTCGCCCGGGAAAAGGGCTATGTGCGGGAGGGAGAGCGGATTATGGTGGATGTGGCGAACTGATCCGCACATCCGCCGTCCGGCGCGATCGCAGCCGCGGTTGTCGTCTCAGGCCGCAATTTGCAAGAGGGAGAAAAAGGAGAAAAAAACTTTCTATGGAGTTCGGTGTCGGTTCAATTGTAGAGGGAAAGGTAACTGGAATTACCAAGTTTGGTGCGTTTGTCTCCCTGCCGGGGGGCAAGTCGGGGCTGGTGCACATCTCGGAGATCGCCTATTCCTATGTCAATGAGGTGTCTGACTACCTCAAGGAGGGGCAGCAGGTCAAGGTAAAGGTGATCGGGATTGACAACGCCAACCGGATCAATCTGTCCATCAAGAAAGCCATGGATCCGCCGCAGCATTCCGCCGGCGGGCAGCGCCAGGGCGGCGGCGGTTCCCGCCAGTCTCAGCGTGCGCCCGGTGCGTCTTCCGGCGCACAGCAGGGCGGTGCCAGACCGCCGCGTTCCGGCGGCGCGTACACGCCCCGGTCGGCTCAGTCAAGGGATCCGTCCAGTTTTGAGGATAAGCTGAAGCAGTTCATGCAGTCCTCTGACAGTAAGCTGTCCGAACTGCACTATACGGAGAAGAAGCAGGGGCGCCGGGGCAACGGCCGCCACTAGAGGCATATTCCGCTGGTTCCTGTCCGGATCCAGGGGGGAGGACGCATATGAGAGAGATCAGTTACGACCAGATCGTATCCGCGGTTCGGGAACTGTGCATCTCCGCCAATACGAATCTGCCCGCTGACCTTTGCGACTCCATCCGAAACGCCCGGGAACGGGAGGAGTCCCCCGTGGGCTGCGCGATTCTGGACGACCTGACGGAGAACTTCACTTTCGCGGCGGCCAGAGGGCTGCCCATCTGCCAGGACACCGGGATGGCCGTCGTGTTCGTGCGGCTGGGCCAGGATGTCCGCGTCACCGGCGGGCTGCTCAATGCCGCCATCCACGAGGGTGTGGCGAAAGGTTATGTGGAGGGCCATCTGCGCTGCTCTGTCGTGGCGGATCCGCTCCGCCGGGAGAATACCGGGGACAACACGCCCGCGATCATCCACCTGGAGCTGGTGCCCGGGGACAGGCTGGAGATCACGGTGGCGCCCAAAGGCTTCGGCAGCGAGAACATGACCGCGCTCCATATGTTCACCCCGGCCGCGACCCGGGAGGATATCATCCGGTTCATTGTGGATACGGTGGATCAGGCGGGCTCCAATCCCTGCCCGCCTGTGGTGGTGGGCGTCGGGCTGGGCGGCACTTCCGAGGTGGCCGCCCTGCTGGCGAAGAAAGCCCTGCTGCGTCCCGTGAATCAGCACAACAGCGATCCGTTTTACGCCGGGCTGGAGGCGGAGGCGCTGGAGCGCATCAATGCGCTGGGCATCGGGCCGCAGGGGCTGGGCGGACGCGTCACCGCGCTTTCGGTGGCGGTCATTCCGTATCCCACCCATATCGCGGGGATGCCCTGCGCGGTCAATCTGGGCTGCCATGTGACCCGGCACGCGCAAATCACACTGTAATCTCAGGACAGGACGCCCCGCGTCCTGTCCTTTTCTTCTCATGGCCGGTTTTCGCGGGAAGGAGGTAAGCGCCCCATGACAACGGATCCTGTGCGGGATCCGCTTTGCGCCGGGGAGATCACCCGGGCGCTGTCCGGCTGTGTGCTGGGCAGCCGGGTGGAGTGCCTTGCGCAGACGGATTCCACAAACAGTGAGCTGAAACGCCGGGCCGCGGCGGGCGCACCGGAGGGTCTCGCGCTGCTGGCGGAGCGGCAGACCGGGGGACGGGGCCGGAACGGGCGCACCTTTCAGTCGGATTCCGCCCTCGGGCTCTACCTGTCCGTGCTGCTGCGCCCGCCTGTGCCGCCCGCCCGGGCGCTGAATCTCACCGCCTGGATTGCCGTGGCGGTCTGTGACGCCGTGGAGGCCGCCTGCGGCCTGAGGCCGGGGATCAAGTGGCCCAACGACATCATTCTGGGCGGCCGGAAGCTGTGCGGGATCCTCACAGAGCTGGAGATTGACGGCTCCGGTACGCTGGCATGGGTCGTCGCCGGCATCGGCACCAATGTCTCCCAGCGGGAGGAGGATTTTCAGGAGGAGATCCGGCCGGTGGCCGTCTCCCTGGCTATGGCGGGCAGACCGGTGCGCAGGACGGATCTGGCCGTCTGCCAGCTGCGCGCCCTGGACGGCATGTACCGGGACTTCCTGGCCGGGCAAACCGCGCCCTGGCTGGAGCGGTACCGCCGGGACTGTCTCACCGTCGGGCGCGAGGTGACACTCCTGCGGGGGGATCGCCGGGAGGAGGCGTTCGCCGTGGGGGTGGATGACGACTTTCAGCTGGTGGTTCGGTATCCGGACGGGCGTACGGGGGCGGTTTCATCCGGCGAGGTGTCCGTCCGCGGTCTGCTCGGCTATGTGTAGAGAACGGCCGGAGCTGGGGAAACCCACAGCTCCGGCCGTCTGTGTTTTTTATTGATTGGGCAGGCGCACGGCGGTCACTGGGCCAGAAGACCCAGCAGCGGCTCAAAATCCACGCCCTCACGCCAGGGGATGGACTCCTGGCGGCTGCGCTCGGCACAGACGGCGACGAAGTCCACCGCCTTTCTCGCCGCCTGCGTCAGGGTGGCGCCGCGCACCAGGGCGCCGGTCAGGACGCTGGAGAAGACATCGCCGGTTCCGTGGTACTCGCCCGGAACCCGCCGGGTCATGACGAGCTCCACCTCGCCGGTGTCCCGGTCGTAGCAGGCTGCGCCGATATCCCCCTGCCCCGTGGTGGCGCCCGTGAGCACAACGGATCTCCGGCCGTCCATGCTCAGCGCCCGTGCCAGCTCCCGGTACCCGGGGCCGTCCTGGGGCAGCTGGTCGTAGGGGATGCCCAGAAGATAGCCCGTCTCCGTCAGATTCGGGGTGATGATATCCGCCGACTGGCACAGTCTGCCCATGGCCTGGCACATTCCGTCCGTGTAGGTGGCGTAGCGCACGCCGTTGTCGCCCATGACGGGATCCACCACCGCGACGCCGCCGGGTGCGCGGAATTCCCGGATCATCCGCTCCACCAGGCCCATCTGGGCCTCGCTGCCCATAAATCCGCTGTAGACCGCCTCGAAAGTCAGGCCGAGACTTCTCCAGTGATCCGCGGCTTTCCCCATCTCCTCCGTCATGTCCAGAAAAGTGTAGCCCTGGAAGCCGCCGGTGTGGGTGGACAGCCAGGCGGTGGGCAGCGGGCAGCACTGAACGCCCATGACGGACAGCACCGGGATCGCCACGGTGAGGGAACAGCGTCCGAAGCCGGACAGATCGTGGATGGCGGCAACTTTCGGCGTAACCATAAGACAACTCAACCTCTCTCTGATCCCGGTCGCCGGCCGGGCTGCGGATTCGTGCGCGGCGATTCGGGCGGATCGGGGAAGCCGCGTCTCTCCCCCGCGCCTCAGGTGTCCCGGTGCTGAGTGCCCCAGTCGCACATCTGATCCAGAATGGGGATCAGGGACTTCCCTTTCTCCGTCAGGCTGTACTCCACTTTCGGCGGAACCTGCGGGTATTCTCTCCGGTTCACCAGGCCGTCGGACTCCAGCGCCTTCAGCGTGGAGCTGAGCGTCTTGTAGGTGATCCCGCCGATATACCTCTGCATCTCGTTGAACCGCACCGTCTCAAATTCCATCAGGGTGTACAGGATGACCATCTTGTACTTCCCCTGGATCAGGGACATGGTGTAGTTGAAACCGGTGTCCTCCAGCCTGCAGTCCGCGATACATTCTCTGCTCATAACACTGTCCTCCGGGATAGTATATATCCTGAATGTGCGTACTTGTTTTCCAGCCAAAGCCGGGTAGAATTATAGAGGGAACGGAGAGAAATGTCAACCTGACCCAGACGGAGGGAGGAAAAACCATGGGCAGACGAATTGTCATCCTCAACGGAAGCCCGAGGAAGAACGGAAATACCTCGGCGCTGGTCAGCGCGTTCGCGGACGGCGCCAGGCAGGCGGGAAACGAGGTTGTTGTCTTCCACCTGGACAGCATGGACATCCACGGCTGCAGGGGCTGTTTCGGGGGCCACAGCGCCAGGGAGTGCCCCTGCGTCCAGAAAGACGATATGGCGCAGATTTACCCGGCGGTTCGGGAAGCGGATGTGGTCGTGCTGGCCTCGCCCCTGTACTACTGGAATCTGAGCGGGCAGCTGCGCACCGCCTGCGACCGCCTTTTCGCGCTGGAGGAGGGCGACGGGAATCTGCTCCGCGGCCACGGCCGCTCGTCCGCGCTGCTGATGGCGGCGGAGGGACACGGCTTTGAGGACGCGGTGCTGTACTACGACCATCTGATGGAGCATCTGAAGTGGGAGAATCTCGGCCACATCCTCGCCGGCGGCAATATGGACGCGGGCGATATCCAGGGCAAGCCGGAGGTGCGCGCGGCGTTCGACCTCGGAGCCTCCATCCGGTAACACAGAGAAAGGAGAACCCATCGCATGAAAACCATCACACTGCCCCGGGCGTCTGAACTGACCTCGCCCAATCCCGTGACCCTGGTGTGCACCAGGAAGCCGGACGGCTCCACAAATCTCGCCGCGGTCTCGTGGTGGACCTACCTGTCTTTCAACCCCGGCATGATCGCGTTCGCCATGGCAAAGACATCCTACACCGGCGAGATGGTGCGCGGAAACGAAACGGCAATCCTCACCATTCCCGGCGCGGAGATCGCGGACGCCGTCCTCGGCTGCGGCAGCACCACCGGGCGGAACACAGACAAGGCGCGGCAGTTTTCCATTGAGCTGCAGCCCGTTGAGGGAAGTGAAATTCAAATCCCCGTCCACAGCCGGGTGGCGATCCGGTGCAGCCTGAAAGAGTACCGCGAGGTGGGGGATCACTACCTCTATATCTGCAATGTGGAGCAGGTGTATGGAAATGAGTCGGAACAGGCGCTGTTCGCCTGGGACGGCTACGGAACCATCGCGCCGGCACAGCAGGCGGAATAAGACAAAGGAGAGAGCGACATGAAAAAAGATCTGGGTGTGGAGCCGTATCTGTTCCCCATGCCGACCTACATGATCGGCACCTACAATGAGGACGACACGGTGGATGTCATGATGATGGCCTGGGGCGGCATCTGCGC
>CAYRAG010000036.1:4048-19139 GCA_964422185.1 uncultured Oscillospiraceae bacterium | reverse complement strand
TCCAGTCAACGACAAAAGGCGTTTTACTGATTTTCGGCCTGTTTCTATCCCAAAAAGCAATATATTCTTTGGGAGTGGGTAAAGAAAATATCTTTACTATTTCGTTATACCGGCATACAATCCGCTTCAGCCGCGGGGAGGCGTATCTTTCATCGCAACACTGCGGGCCGCCTGAACTGCCGCGCCGGCGCCGGATCTGATTTCCGCCTTTTTTCGATGAGGTTTGACGGATGTGATGGGAGATGGTATACTAACCTGGCTATTTTCAGGCGGGGAGTTGGGCCTTCATGTGGGTCGCGGATCGCTGGCAGGATTACCGGCTGCTGGACTGCAGCCGGGGGGAGAGACTGGAGCGCTGGGGGAAGTACTCCCTGGTTCGGCCGGATCCCCAGGTGATCTGGGACACCCCGAGGACGAACCCCGGCTGGAGCCGGCCGGACGCCCGCTATCTCCGCTCGTCCTCCGGCGGCGGCAGCTGGGAGAAACACCGTCTGCCGGCGCAGTGGACCGTCCGCTACGGGGTTCTGACCTTTCAGGTCAAACCCATGAATTTCAAACACACCGGCCTGTTCCCGGAACAGGCGGTCAACTGGGACTGGGTGCGCACTCAAATCGTGCGGGCGAACCGGCCGGTGTCCGTGCTGAATCTCTTCGCCTATACCGGCGCGGCCACCGTGGCGTGCGCCGCCGCGGGCGCCCGGGTGTGCCATGTGGACGCGGCGAAGGGGATGGTGCAGTGGGCCCGGGAGAACGCCCGGCTCTCCGGCCTGGAGGACGCGCCCGTGCGCTGGATTGTGGACGACTGCGCGAAATTCGTGGAGCGGGAGATCCGGCGGGGCCGGCGCTATGACGCCGTCATCCTGGATCCGCCCAGCTACGGCAGGGGGCCGTCCGGCGAGGTCTGGAAGCTGGAGCAGAACCTGTACCCCTTTGTGGAGCTGGTCTCCGGGGTTCTCTCCGGGGATCCCCTGTTCGTCCTGCTCAACTCCTACACCACCGGTCTGGCGCCCTCGGTGCTGACCTATGTGCTGGACAGTATCTTTACCAGGCGGTTCGGCGGACACACGGAAAGCGGCGAGCTGGGTCTGCCGGTGGAGGAGTCCGGGTTAATTCTCCCCTGCGGCGCCGCCGGGCGCTGGGTTCCGGGGAATTCATAACCGCCGTCTCATTCATCTCAGCCGCGCAGGAAGGGGAGCGTTATGGCACAGCCCATCTTAAAAACGGAACAGCTGCGCTTCTCCTATCCCGCGGCGGAGGGCGTCGCGCCCGTCGTGCTGGACGGCGTGGATCTGGAGATCCAGGACGGCACTTTTGTGGCGGTGCTGGGCCATAACGGCTCAGGCAAGTCCACCCTGGCCAGGCACATGAACGCCATCCTGCTGCCCGCGGGCGGAAAGGTCTATGTGGACGGGGTGGATACCGCCCTGACGGAGGACGACGACAGCCGCGCCCCCGCGCCGCTGCCCTCCGGGGAGGATCCTCTGCTGTTCATCCGCCGGACGGTGGGGATGGTGTTTCAGAATCCGGACAACCAGATTGTGGCCAATGTCGTGGAGGAGGATGTGGCGTTCGCCCCGGAGAATCTGGGGGTGCCCCCGGCGGAGATCCGCCGCCGGGTGGATGACGCGCTGGCCATGGTGGGTATGAGCGACTACGCCAGCCACGCGCCGCACCTGCTCTCCGGCGGCCAGAAGCAGCGGGTGGCCATCGCGGGGGTGCTGGCCATGCGGCCGCGGTGCATTGTGCTCGACGAGCCCACCGCCATGCTGGATCCCATCGGCCGGCGGGATGTGCTGGAGACCATCCGCACCCTGAACCGGGAGCAGGGCACCACCGTGGTGCTCATCACCCACCACATGGACGAGGCCGCCCAGGCGGACCGGCTCATCGTCATGGCCAGAGGAAAAATCGTGGCGGACGGTGCGCCCCGCAGCATCTTCCCGCATGTGGAGGAGCTCAAATCCCTGGGGCTGACGGTGCCGGACACTGTGGAGCTGCTCTGGCAGCTGAGACAGGCGGGGCTCGATGTGCCGCTGGACGCCCTGACGGACGAGGAGTGCGCCCGGGCGCTGTACCGGCTCCTGGCGCCGGCGGGGGCGGAGCCGGACTGAATACTTTTTGAGGATGTCACTGATGGATCCCATACTCGAGACAAAACAACTCACTCACATCTATTCCGAGGGGACGCCCTTTGAGCATGTGGCGCTGCACGCGGTGGATTTCGCCGCCTATCCCGGGGAGTATCTGGGCGTCATCGGGCGCACCGGATCCGGCAAATCCACGCTCATCCAGCATCTCAACGGGCTGCTCAAACCCACCTCCGGCCAGGTGCTCTGCCACGGCACGGATATCTGGACGGATCCCAGGACGACCCGGCAGACGCGCTTTCAGGTGGGGCTTGTGTTCCAGTACCCGGAGTACCAGCTGTTTGAGGAGACGGTCTATAAGGATATCTCGTTTGGCCCGAAGAACATGGGGCTGGACGAGGATGAGATCGACCGCCGGGTGCGCCGTGCGGCGGAGTTCACCGGCCTGGGCGGGGAGATGCTGGACAAGTCCCCCTTTGACCTGTCCGGCGGCCAGAAGCGCCGGGTGGCCATCGCGGGCGTCATTGCCATGGAGCCGGAAGTGCTGATCCTGGACGAACCCACGGCGGGACTGGATCCCGAGGGCGTGGAGACCATTCTGGATCACATCCGCGCCTACCACGAGGCGTCCGGCGCCACGATCATCACGGTGTCCCACTCCATGGAGGAGATGGCCCGCACTGTGGATCGCATCGTCGTGTTCGACCGCGGGGAGATCGCGCTGTCCGGCACGCCCCGGGAGGTGTTCCGCCGCGGGGAGGAGCTGGAGACCATGGGGCTGGGCGTGCCCCAGATCACCCGGGTGTTCCAGCGTCTGCGCAGAATGGGACTGGATATCGACCCGTCCGTGTACACCGTGGAGCAGGCCAGGGACGCCATCCTGGCGGCGGCGGGGAGGTGACGGGATGGCGCTGAAAGACATCACCCTGGGCCAGTACTTCCCCGGGGACAGCCTGATGCACCGGCTGGATCCCAGGACGAAGCTGCTGCTGACCGTCATGTATATCGTGGCGCTGTTCCTGGCGGACTTCATCCTGACCTACGCCATGCTGTTCGCGGCGCTGGCGGCGGGCGTCGCCATCGCGAAGCTCAAACCAAAGACCATCTTCCGGGGCCTGAAACCGGTGGTGTTCATCGTCATTCTCACCGGCGTGCTCAACCTCTTCTTCACCCCGGGCACCGTCCTGGTGAAACTGTGGATTTTCCAGATTACGATCGAGGGCATCCGCGCCGCGATCTTCATGATCTGCCGCATTCTCATGCTGGTGATGGCCACTTTCCTGCTGACCTACACCACCTCGCCCATCCTGCTCACGGACGGCATTGAGAATCTGCTGGGGCCGTTGAAGAAACTCAGGGCGCCGGTGCACGAGCTGGCCATGATGATGTCCATCGCCCTGCGCTTCATCCCCACGCTCATCGAGGAGACGGACAGGATCATGTCCGCCCAGAAAGCGCGGGGCGCGGACTTTGAGACGGGCAATCTCCTGCAGAAAGCCAGGGCGCTGGTGCCGCTGCTGGTGCCGCTGTTCATCTCCGCGTTCCGGCGGGCGGACGAGCTGGCGGTGGCCATGGAGTGCCGCTGCTATCACGGCGGCACGGGCCGCACCCGGCTGCGGCAGCTGAAATACGCGCCCCGGGACTATGTTGCCATCATCGGGGGGCTGGTGTTCACCGCGGCGGTGGGCGTGCTGGGCCACTTTGGCCTGTGAGGGCGGCTCTGCCGCGGATTCCCGGGGAAAGCCGGTGACGGATCGATGAGAAATATCGCGCTGAAACTGATGTATGTCGGCACGGCCTACCACGGCTGGCAGGTGCAGAAAAACGCCGTCACCGTGGCGGAGACCCTGGAGAAAGCGCTCGCCACCGTGGTCTGCCATCCGGTGCGGTGCGTGGGCGCCGGGCGGACGGACGCGGGTGTCCACGCGGAGGTGTATATCGCCAATTTTCACACCGACTCCTCCATCCCCTGCGACCGCATTCCCCTGGCGGTGAACACGCGGCTGCCGGACGACATTGTGGTGACCAAAGCCACGCAGGTGCCGGAGCGCTTCAACGCCATCGGCTCCTGCCTGCGCAAGGAGTACACCTACCGCATCTGGAACAGCCGGGTGGGGAACGCGTTTTATGTCAACCGCGTGTGGCAGGTGCCGAAGCATCTGGACGAGGCGGTCATGCAGCGGGCGGCGGATCAGTTCGTGGGAACCCACGACTTCCGGGCGGTCCGCTCCGTGGGGACGGAGACAAAGACCACCGTCCGCACGGTTTATTCTTTCGAGGTCACCCGCGCCGGCGACCTCATCGAGTGCCGGGTCTGCGCCGACGGGTTTCTCTACAATATGGTCCGGGCCATGGTGGGCACCATCGTCTACGCCGCCGAGGGCAAGCTCTCGCCGGAGGAGATCCCCGCCATCCTGGACTCCGGAAACCGCACCCTGGCCGGCCCCACCGTGCCGCCGGGCGGACTGTACCTGACGGGGCTGTGGTACGAGGAGCCGGTGCTGTGAAAAGGGAGCTGCCATGAAAGAAGCCAATCCAAAAAAACCGAACATGGTACTCCGGGTGCTCACTTTCCTGCTCACCGCGGTGCTGGTGCTGGGCGCCATCGCTCTGGTGGTCTTCCGGGACAGACTGAATCTGGACTCGCTGCAGCGCTGGGTGAGCTACCGGGGCCTGGAGACCAGCGAGACCGGCGAGGCCGCCCCGTTCTCCTACGGCGGCGGCAGCAGCGTGGATCTCGGGTGCCTGAACGGCGCACTGCTCTTCTCCAGCAACAACAGCGTCCGGCTGTATACCAACGGCGGCTCCGAGCTGGACAACCAGGTGCTCAGCCTGGCCCATCCCGTCCTGACCACCGCCGGGGATCTGGGCGCGGTGTACGATATGGGCGGCCAGGAGCTGCGGGTGTTTGACAGCCGGGGAGAGGTGTTCTCTCTCACGCTGGACGAGGGCTACGGCATCCTCTCCGCCCGGCCGAACGCCGAGGGCTGCCTGGCGGTCACGGCGCAGCAGAGCGGACACAAGCGGGGGGTCACCACGGTGTACAGCGCCGAGTTCGAGCCCAGGATGGAGATCCCCGGCAGCGGCTTCATTGTGGACGCCGTCCTGTCCGACGACAGCGAAACGGTGGCGGTGGCCACCATGGGCGAGGGCACGCAGAGCTTTGAGAGCCAGCTGGTGTTCTACCCCGTGGGGGAGACGGAGCCCCAGGCGACGGTCTCCCTGGGCAACAGCGCGGTGCTGGATCTCCGGCAGGCCGGGGACACCATCCGGGTTCTGGGGGAAAACTCCCTCACCCTGGTGGCCGCGGACGGCAGCGCGTCCCAGGTCTACGCGTTCTCAGACCGCTTCCTGAAAGGCTATGATCTGAAAGGCGACGGCTTCTCCGTCCTGCTGCTGGGCCGGTACCGGACGGGCAACGCCAGCGAGCTGGCGGTCGTGGGGGATGACGGCGCCGTACTGGGCACCCTGACCCCGGACAGCCAGGTGCTGGATCTCGCCGCGGCCGGCCGCTATTTCGCGGTGCTCACGGCGGACCGGCTGGAGATCTACACCGGTTCCATGGAGCAGTACGCCTCCCTGGAGAACACCGGGATGGCGCGGCATGTCGCCCTGCGGGACGACGGCGCCGCCCTGCTGGCCAACACGGAACAGGCCTGGCTGCTGCTGCCCTGAGAAAAAACCGGAAGGAGCGTGCGAGATGGTACTGCTTGCCGATGTCGCGATTGTCGTGGTCGTGGCGGTCTTCGCCCTGCTGGGGGCGAAGCGCGGATTTATCCGATCCCTGTGCGGCGTGATCGCCGTGGTGGTGGCGCTGGTCGTGGCGTCGTTCGGGGCGAAAGCCCTGGCGCCCCGGGTGTCCGCCGCGCTGGAGCCGAAGTTCTCCGAGGCCATCGAGGCCAGGCTGAACGAGGGGATGGCCAGCGCGGTGGAACACGGAAAGAACCAGCTGGAGGAGGGCGTCCTCTCCGGAGTGCTGGACTTCCTGAAAGACATCGGTGTATACCGGGAGATGGCGGACGCCACCCAGAAGGCGATTGAAAAAGGCATGACCTCCGTGGCGGCGCTGGCCGCGGCGCGTCTGGCCGCGACTGTGGCGGAGGCGGTCGCCTTTCCCCTGCTCTTTTTCCTGCTCTTCCTGCTGGCCATGCTGGCCTGGTCGCTCATCAGCCGGATTCTGGATGTGATCTTCCAGTTCCCGGTGCTGTCCGGCCTCAACCAGGCGGGCGGCGGCATCCTGGGTGCGCTCAAGGGCCTGGTGGTGGTCTTCCTCGTGGTGTGGCTGCTCAACCAGATCGGCCTGCTGCCGCCGGAGGAGGAGCTGGAGCGGACTTTCCTGCTGGAGTTCTTCGCCAATACAAACCCGCTGACCCTGATCACCCGCTGAGCGCGGGATTTGAGCGGATTCCCCGGGGAAATTCCCGTTTCTTAACAATTTGTTCACAATTCTGTGTTATACTTCTCAATTGGCTATCCCGCCTGTCGCGGGCAGCCGCTGTCATTGTTTTTTCGGGGGAAACCCCTTTGAGCCAAAGGAGTGAAACTTTATGCAGCCTACGCTCTGCTCCCGCTGCCACAAGAATGTCGCGGTCGTGTTTATTTCCAAGATGGAAGGCGGCGTGACAAAAAACGAGGGCCTGTGTCTCAAGTGCGCCAGGGAGCTCGGCATCAAACCCATCGACGACATGATGAAGAAGATGGGGATCACCGACGACGATCTGGACAACCTGACCAACGAGATGATGTCCGCGTTCGGCGGCGCGGACGGCATGGAGGGCCTGATGCAGCAGCCGGAGGACGGCGGGGACGACGAGGACGAGGAGGACGGCCGCACCGCCACTTTCCCGTTCTTGAACAAGCTGTTCAACAACTCCGGCAACACGCCCGCCGCCCAGGGCGAGGGCGGCCCCTCCCAGGAGCAGACGCAGCAGCCCAGGCCGGGCGCCAAGGAGAATAAACAGGGCAAGCGCAAGTTCCTGGAGACCTACTGCATCAACCTGACCCGCCGTGCGGAGGAGGGCAGGCTGGATCGGATTGTGGGCCGGGAGACCGAGATGCAGAGGGTCATCCAGATCCTCAACCGGCGCCAGAAGAACAACCCGTGCCTCATCGGCGAACCCGGCGTCGGCAAGACGGCCATCGCCGAGGGGCTGGCCCAGAAGATCCACAGCAAGGAGGTTCCCTACAAGCTGCTGGACAAGGAGGTCTATCTGCTGGATCTGACCGCCCTGGTGGCGGGCACCCAGTTCCGCGGCCAGTTTGAGAGCCGGATGAAGAACCTCATTGACGAGATCGTCAAGCTGGGCAATATCATCCTGGTCATCGACGAGGTGCACAAGATCGTGGGCGCCGGCGACGCCGAGGGCTCCATGAACGCCGCGAACATCCTCAAGCCAGCCCTCAGCCGGGGCGAGATCCAGGTCATCGGCGCCACCACCCTCACGGAGTACCGCAAGTACATCGAGAAAGACACCGCCCTGGAGCGCCGCTTCCAGCCGGTCATCGTGGAGGAGCCCTCCGTGGACGAGTCCGTGGAGATCCTCCGGGGCATCGCGCCGTACTACGAGCAGTACCACAAGGTGGTTATCTCCCCGGAGATGTGCCGCCTGGCGGTGACCATGAGCGAGCGGTACATCACCGACCGCTACCTGCCGGACAAGGCCATCGACCTCATCGACGAGGCCTGTTCCGAGGTCAACCTGCGCAATAAGAACCTGGCCCGCCTGGCCGATGTGGAGAAGGAGATCGCGGACATCAATGTGGAGCGGGAGGCCATGACCGCGGACGGCAGCGAGGAGGCCTACGAACGCATCGCGGTGCTGCGCAGCAAGGAGCTGCAGCTGGAGCAGGAGAAAGCGTTCCTGGAAACCCGGGAGGCCCCGCCCCTGACGGTGGAGCACCTGGCCCGGGTCATCGAGCTGTGGACGAAGATCCCGGCCACCCAGATCCAGGAGCAGGAGTACGAGCGTCTGGCGCATCTGGAGGATCGTCTGAAGCAGCACATCATCGGCCAGGACGAGGCGGTGCACGCCGTGGCCGCCGCCATCCGCCGCGGCCGCGTGGGGATCTCCTCCAAGCGCAAGCCGGTGTCGTTCATCTTCGTGGGCTCCACCGGCGTGGGCAAGACCGAGCTGGTCAAACAGCTGGCCAACGACCTGTTCAACACCCCGGAGTCCCTCATCCGCCTGGATATGTCCGAGTTCATGGAGAAGCACGCCGTTTCCCGGATCATCGGGTCTCCCCCGGGCTATGTGGGCTACGACGACGCGGGGCAGCTCACCGAGAAGATCCGCCGCAAGCCCTACTCCGTCATTCTGTTCGACGAGATTGAAAAGGCGCATCCGGATGTGCTCAACATCCTGCTGCAGATCCTGGACGACGGCCACATCACCGACGCCCACGGCCGGGTGGTCAACTTTGAGAACACGGTCATCGTCATGACCTCCAACGCCGGCAGCGACCAGAAGGGCGGCTCCCTCGGCTTCGACCGCTCCGTGGACATGCAGACGAAAGAGAAGGCCATGCAGGCGCTGCAGCAGTTCCTGCGCCCGGAGTTCATCAACCGCGTGGACGAGGTGGTGTGCTTCAACCACCTGACGGAGGAGAACTTCAAGGCCATCGCCCGGATCATGCTCGGCGAGCTGAAGCAGACGCTCTCGGACAAGGGCCTCACCCTGACCTACGACGAGAGCCTGGTGGACTACCTGACGAAGAAGTCCTACTCCGTCGCCTACGGCGCCCGGAACCTGCGCCGCCTGATCCAGCGGGAGCTGGAGGACATGATCGCCACCCGCATCATCGAGAGCTATATGGCGCCCATCACGCAGCTGCAGGTCGTGGTGGAAGACGACAAACTGAGCCTGCTCTCCCTGTGACACACCTGCCGGAACGACGCGGAAAGGGCCGGGAAGCTTACGCTTCCCGGCCCTCTTTTTCATGCTCCAGCAGATCCAGCAGGTACCGCTCGTTCCGGTGGGCCTCGCTCTGCAGGTGTTCGGACTTCTCCCGCAGCGCGGCGGCGCAGGTCTCCCGCCGGGCGATCAGGTCGTCCACCTGTGTGAGCAGATGTTCCTCCCGGAACCGGGTGACCTCGCCGGCGGACGGCATCTCCAGAAGCTCCAGATAGTAGTCCACCTTGGGGTCGTACACCAGCCCCACCAGGGGCACGCCCATCCGGGCGGCGAAGATCAGCGTGTGCAGGCGCATGGAGATCACCAGCTCCGCCTGCCCGATGACGCCCATGAGATCCTCCGGCCGCCACCGGCCGTCCAGCAGCCAGGACGGCTCCTTCATCAGATCCCGGATCGTGCGGCTGATCTCCGCGTCGGCGGGGTACTGCATCACCACAAAGACAATGCTCCTGCCGTGTTTCCGGGCGATCTCGTCCAGCGCCCGGGCCATCCGGGGCGCGAAGTCCTCCAGGCCCTGCCAGTTCCGGACGGAGACCGCCAGGAACGGACGGTCCGCGGGCACTCCCGCGTCCGACAGCAGCGAGCGGGCCTGAGACGCCGGCACGGGATCCAGAGTGAACACCGGATCCGCCGTCACATTCAGATCCGCCCGATCCACGCCCATCGCACGCAGCTCCTCCGCGCTGTTCTGATCCCGGAGGGTCAGACAGCTGGCCTTCATGGCCACTTTCTGCACGCGCCGCCGGTTGGCCGGTCTGTCCACCGGCCCGATGCCGTTGGCGTAGAACATGACTTTCTTTCCCAGGGACTCGGCCAGATGGACAATGAACACATAGTAGAGCAGAGACCGGGTGGAAGTCCGATCCTGCAGCAGGCTGCCGCCGCCGAACAGCAGCAGGTCGCTCTTCTTCAGCGCCCGGTACACCTTCCCCAGGTTGAACCGGTTCACCGCGTCGTATCCGTAGCACTTTCGGGTGTCGTCCGGATCCCGGGACAGCACCGTGACGCCCACGCCCGCGTCCAGGGCGTCGATGTCCCCGTGGATGGCCTCCAGAATGGCCTCGTCTCCGGTATTGGCAAATCCGTAGTAGCCGCACATGACCACCCGGTACCGGGGCGGCAGCGCAGCCTGGTACGCCTGGAGACAGTCCTGGGCCATCCGGTACACGGAGTAGTGCTCCAGCACCACCTGGCGGCCGCAGGCGCCCAGCGCCGCCAGCTCCTCCCCGCTCAGGCCGGTCAGGGCCCGGGTCAGATCCGCCAGCAGCGCCTGCTCCGTGGACATGGGGCAGCCGCGGCAGCAGAAGTTGTTCTCCCGCGCCACCGGCAGCTTCTCCTCCGAGAACAGTCCGAGATACCCCTCATTGCCCGCCACGAGAACGGGCTTCGCGGCGGCCATGGCCTCCAGCGCCGCCCGGGACACGCCCACGAACACATCGCCCGCCGCCACGATCTCATTGATATCCGTGCGGGCGCCGGTCATGATCACGCAGGGCCGGCCCAGCGAGGCGTTGATCTGCGCCGCACGCGCCTGGAGCTCCGGCAGCATGCCGCCGCCGCCGGCGATCAGAAGCTGGACGCCGGGCACCGCCCTGTCCAGTTCCGGGGCGATCTCGATGAGCTGCCGCGCCACCAGCGCCCGGCTCTCATCCATCCGGCTGACATGGGACACCACCGGCCGATCCGGATTCAGGGAGAACTCCGCACGGATCCGGTCCCCGGACACCGACGGCGAGAATTTCTCCGTGTCAATCCCGTTTACCGTGACAAAGATATTCTTCTCCGGCACGCCGTAGTTGTCCATCAGGTAGCGCTTGATATCCTCCGACACCGCCACCGTCTTCTGGCCCCAGCGGGTGACATACTTCAAAATGCCGTCCGTGTCGAACACCCAGTGGGCGGTGGTGACAAAGGGGAAGTGCATGGTCTTCTGCAGCAGGCCGCACAGGAACGCGGGGATCCGGGCGTGGGCGTGGACGATGTCCGGCTTCTCCTCCCGGATGACCCTGCGCAGGAGAAAGTAAGACTGCACCATGCACCTGAGGTTCCTCCGGTGCATGGGCACCTCGTAGTGGCGCACGCCGGAGTGCTGGAGCTCCGGCACGAACACGCCGCCGTGGGAGGCCACGCACAGATCGTGGCCCTCTTTCTTCAGCTCCTTGGCCAGCTCGACGATATGCGTCTCCGCCCCGCCGATGTCCAGGCCCATGGTGGCCATCAGGATCTTCATGCGTGGATTTCCGTGAGGACGCACTCGAAGCTGACATACTTCGTGTACAGATTGCGCGTGGAGTTGGCGTTGAGCTCATAAGTGCGGTTTACATAAATCTTCCCGTTGCTGGAGGTGCTCAGGGCGGACAGCGTCAGAACCACATCGTGACGCCCCTCCACCGGCAGTTTGTGGAAGTTGCCGGCGGTATCCGAGGCCAGCGGCGTGTTGTCCACATACCGGACGGCCTCGATGGTGCCGATGGCGTTGCCGCTGTCGTTGTCCTGGTCATAGACCAGATCCCCCACCTGGAAGTCGTCCAGCGACTCGTCCCGGACACTCACCGCCTTCACCTCATAGGTGATGGGGGTGCCGGACACATTGGTGGAGGTGTGCTCCATCACATTGCGCTTGAGGTAGAGGGAGACGGCCAGCACGACCACGACCAGGATCACCACCAGGTCGATCACGCTCACCTTGCCGAACAGACGGCCCTGCTTGTCAATCAGTTTCATATTCTACGGTAGCGGCCCGGATCTCCGCGCCCTGCGGGGACGGAGAGGGGCCGGCCCTCCTTTCTCATGGCGGTATGTCTGCGTTCGGTCTCAGGCGGGATCCGCCCTGCCCTGCCGGACAGCCGCGGATCCGGCCGCGTCAGGAGGCCGGCTGCGTCTGCGCCGTTCCCCTCTCAATGGAGAGGATCGTGCCCGTCCCGGCGTACCCCGGGCCCTTGATCTGCACCGGGAGCCCGCAGCGGATCGGGTAGCCGCCGCCCACGAGGATCTCCCGCTCCGACTGGGTGCACGGAGACTCCACCACGATGACGGCGTTTTTCGCGCCGGGCACCGGCGAGCGCACATAGCCGCCCTCCTCCACATCGACGGCGTAGGAGAACGCGTCCGTCACATCCACGGAGACGACGCTGCCCACCTCGTACTTGCGCACGCTGTCCACCAGGGCGTCCCCCGGCTGGATGAGGTAGGCGGTATCCCCGGTCATCTGGGTAAACTCCATGGTATACCGCACCGTGGAGCTGACCCCGGCGGGATCGTCCGCGCTGCCCTGGGAGCCGCCGATGACGCCCCGCCACCAGAGCAGCAGCACCGCGACCACAATCACCACGGCGATGATGAGAATATCAAACAGGTTCGGCATCCAGCCGGGCCTGGTCTTCTTGCCGGCATCCTCAGTCTTCATGTCCTTCTCCTTTCATCACGGCGCGGTAGACCGCCTCCACATTGCCCGCGAAGATCTCCCCGGTAAACCGGCTCTGGAAGATCTCCACCGAGCGCTCCCCCATCCGCTCACGCGTCTCCGGCTCATCCATCAGGCGGGCGATGCACCGGGCGAGCGCCCGGGTGTCCCTGGCGGGAAACAGCAGCCCGTCCTCCCCGTCCTCAATCTGCCAGGGGTTGCCCCCGTAGTTGCTGACCACGGAGGGGACTCCCATGCTCATTCCCTCCAGCAGGGAGATGCTGGACGCCTCCGTGCCCCAGGACGCGTTGAGCTGCACATCCAGTACGGACAGCACCTGATCCACCCGGTCGATAAAGCCCAGGAACGACACCTGGTCGTCCAGACCCAGCTCAGCGCAGTGCGCACGCACCTGGGGCTCAAACGCGCCGGTGCCGGCGATGAGCAGCCGAACCGGCCTGCCCTCCTGTTTCAACATCGCCATGGCGTCCAGAATATCCAGATGCCCCTTGTATTCCTCAATCCGCGCCAGGATCCCCGTGACGAACTCGCCGGAGCGGATCCCCCACTGCTGACGCAGCGCGGCGCACTCCTCCGGCGGCAGGCGCCTGACCGGAGCGATGCCGTTCATCATGGTGGTGATCCGCTCCGGCCGGATCCCCATGTCCGTCAGATTCTCCGCCGCGGCGGGACTGACGGCGATGATCCGGTCCGCGTAGTGCTCGCTCAGCCACCGGTTCACCCACCGGCCCGGCGGGTACCGCAGCCGCGCCGGCACGGGAAACGCGCAGTGCCGGGTGTAGACCACCTTGCAGCCGGCTTTTTTCCCGGCGATGCGGCCGGACAGGGCGCCGTGGGTGTGGACGATATCCGGCCTCACCCGGCGGATCAGCTGCTCCAGCACCGCCACATCCTCTCTGGCGTACGAGCGGTCCGCGATGCCGTTCACCTCATACACCGGCACGCCCAGCTCCTCCAGCGGCGCCTTCAGCAGTCCGCCCTCCGGCAGCGCCACGGACACCTGGAACTCCCGGCGGTCGCAGTATTTGATGTAGTTGAGCAGCACCCGGCCGGCGCCGCCGATATTCGTGTCGCTGATGATATTGAGTACATGGATCATTCCGGATCCCCCTTCAGCGCGGCGCGGCGGGCATAGAGCACGCCCACGGCCAGGAAGACCCAGAACAAAAACAGCACCCGGTAGTTATAAAACGAGTTGTCCGTCATGGACTGCACCAGAAAGCCGCAGATGCCGGACACCGACGCGATCAGGCCGTACCGGGTCGTTTTGTCCGTCTCCCGGCGCAGGCCGCCGCAGGTGATCCGGAAGAACAGGAACAGGATGATCACAAACACGGCAATGCCGCAGATGCCGCAGTCCACCATAATCTGCAAAAACAGATTGTGGGCGTGGGGCGCCGCCACGGCGTTGTAGCTGTACGCCGGGTAGACCATGTTGAACGCGGCGACGCCGGGCCCGATCCCGCACAGCCAGTAGTCTTTCAGCATATCCAGCGTGCCCAGCCAGATGGACAGCCGGTAGGAGGTGGAGCCGTCCGTCAGATCCCCGATGCTGGTAAACCGGCTGATCACCGACTCGGGCATGACGAAGTACAGCGCCACCAGCCCCAGAAGCCCCAGGATAATAAACCGGCTGTCCAGCAGCACCAGAAAGACCGCGGCGGCAAACAGCAGGCCCAGCCAGCCGCCCCGGGACATGGTGAGCACCATGCACACGCACATGACGCAGAACGCCGCGGCGTAGAGAATCCGCCACAGCCACTTCTTCGACGCGAGCACCCCGGCCGCGGCGAAGGGGATGATGAGAAGCAGGTACTCCGAGAGCACATTCGGATTCTGCAGCGTGGAGTAGACCCGGATGTGGATGTCGGTGAACATCTCCTCATCGACCCACACCGGGGTGCCGTCCACCCCGAAGATATACTGGGCGCAGCCGTAGACCGCCACCGCCACGCCGGCCGCCACCAGCGCCGCCGTCAGCAGCCGCAGCTGCTTCTGCGTGGACACCGTGTTGATCAGCACCAGGAACCAGCACACGAAGAACACCGTCAGCACACCGCCCGGCAGGCTGCCGCGCACCGTGACGGACAGGAAGATAGAGGCGAAATAGATCGCCGCGTACAGTAAAATCCAGCGGTTGAGGGGGGTAAATACCAGCTGTTTGTTCCGGTCGCAGGCGAAATTGAGCACCAGCGCCAGGAAACCGAGCCCCGCCAGGCCCAGCACGGCCATGGTGGGCAGGATGGGCGCGAGCACCGCGGCGAGGAAACACCAGAACCAGCCCCGGCGGAAGATGCTGCCCTCCATCGCCCGATCCAGGCGCAGCTTCGAGCACAGGGTACACACCGCGCCGTGCAGCCACACCCACAGGCGGTAGAACACGCTGCCCCGGCTTGACTCCTCCCCGCCCACCGGGGCGAGGAACGCCGAGATAATCGCGCTGTTCTTCCACTGGCGGGAACCCCAGCGCCCGACGGCCATCAGGGCGCGGCACAGCAGGCTGCCCTGCAGCACGCCCCGGATCCGCTCCGCCATCAGTGTCCCCTCCTCTCTCTGATCTGTGTCAGAACCAGCCGCAGCTCCGGAATCTTCAGAAGCCACGCCGCGGCGAAATAAACCGCCACCCCGGCCAGTGTGGGCGCCGCCACCCGCAGCAGCTTGCCCGCCAG
>CAYRAG010000036.1:0-3948 GCA_964422185.1 uncultured Oscillospiraceae bacterium | reverse complement strand
AGATTCACCGCCACGGACACGGCGCTGGCCAGCAGCGGCGCTCTCCCGTTCTGCCGGGCGAAGAACACCCGGGCCAGGATATTCTGCACGCCGTAGCCCACCATACCCAGGCTGACAAACAGCAGCGCCTGGCCCGTCACCTCCACCGACTGCGCGGTAAAGGCGCCGCCGCCGTAGATCAGGTCGATGAGCGGCCGGGCAATCACCATCATGCCCGCCATCATGGGCCCCACCAGGAACAGACACGCGTGGAGCGTGGATCGGGTGGTCTCCAGAAACTCGCTCTCCTGATCCGCGGCCTCCAGCCGGGACAGTTTCGGGAAAATCACATTCGTGACCGACAGCACAAACACGCCGGCCACAATGAGATACAGATTGTTCGCCAGATCGATCACCGACGCGCCGTCCCCGCCCAGCAGGTGGGAGCCGAACCGGGCGTTGATCACCAGGTTGATGGGCTGCGCCCAGGTGCTGACCATGGCGGGGAGCATCAGGGCGTAGACCTTGCGCATCCCCTCCGTCCACGGGCGGGGATCCGGCATCCAGGTGAACCCTTTCTTCCGCAGGGACGGCACCTGCACCAGCACCTGCAGACCCCACGCCAGCAGAAACACCACGGCCAGGCCGTAGATCCCGAACCGCCGGTTGAGCGTGAAGTAGTAGAGGATAATCAGGCCGTTGGACACCGCGCTGATGAGCGCCGGGATATTGAACTCATCCAGGGACTGCAGGATCCCCACAAAGGAGAACGCCAGCCCCGTGAGAAAGACCGTGGGGAACATGATCCGGGTCAGCCGGACGCACAGCTCCGCCGTGGCCGGATTGAACCCGTCCGCCATGAGCTGCACCAGCGGCTCGGCCAGGAGGATCCCGGCCCCGCTGAGCACCAGCGTCACGATGCCGATCACCGTCAGGAAATTGCCCGCGAACTGAAACGCCTGCCGTCTGCCCTGTCTGCCCAGATACTCCGTAAAGACCGGAATGAAGCAGGACGCGATGGCGGAGGCGAAAATCACATCAAAAAAGACCCGGGGGATTCGGCTGGCCACGAGGAAAGCGTTGCTCTCCACACTCAGGCCGTAGTTGATCGTGAGAAGCCGGTCCCGCACCAGGCCCAGCACCTTGCCAAGCAGGGTGAGAATCATCACCAGCCCGACGGTTTTCACCGGGCTGTCGTCTCTGTGTGCCACGCTCTCCCCCCTCTCCCCGCGCCGCCGGGCGCCGTCCGGCACAGGCGCGTGCGGGTTCATTGCCCGTATCATACCCCAAAAACAAAAACAATGCAACCGCGCCGCGCACTTTTGCGGAAAAACCGGGCAGCCGGCAAAGTCTCAGGGGGCTGTCCCTCTGTCCCGGAATTTCCAGAAATTGGCAGAAGCTCAGGGCATCCGGGCGGTCGGCAACTTCCCGGCTTTGTCCATTGCATTCCCCGGCCAAACCTGTTACAATACAGGAACAGTGGCAGGAGCCGTCCGGCACCCGGCACACCCATCAAAGAATAAGGAGAACGCATATGAAATCCCGATTCCTTCGTTCCACCATCGCCATCCTGACGGCGGCCGCCCTCCTTCTCCCCTGCGTCTTCGCCTCGCCGGCCGGGGAACAGGTGTGGCAGACCGTCACGAATGTCGCCAGCGGTGTGACCTACACGAATACCGTCTCCACGCACCCCAGCTACGGCCGGGAGGAGCTGTATACCGTGAGTCTGAATCCCGGCGGCCAGGTCAGGCCCATTGTGCTCACCGGCGACTCCACCGTCTACTACGGCGGCACGCTCTCCGAGGTGATCAGCCGGGCCCGGGCGGAGGGCTACCGCGTCCTGGGCGCGGTCAATTCGGACTTCTTCGCCACCTCCACCAGAGTGCCCATGGGGATTGTCATTGAGAACGGCATCTACAAATCCAGCCCCGAGGGGGAGAATGCCATCGGATTCCGTGCGGACGGCACCGCGTTTCTCTCCCACCCCCAGGTCACCATCACCCTGACCAACAACGGCGGGTCGCCCACGGCCGCCAACGCGGGCCAGAGCATCACCATCAGCCATCTGAACAAGAACCGGAACGAGGCCGGTCTGTACCTCTTCAACCAGTACTACTCCACCGTCTCCACCCGGACGGCCACACCCGGCTGGATGGTGGTCATGAAAGCCGTGGAGGGCAGTGACGAGCTGCGGGTCAACTCCACGCTCACCCTGGTGGTGGAGGATGTCTTCCTCACGGACGAGGTCACGCACCCCCACGCCACGCCCCTCAGCGCGGGCACCTATGTCCTCACGGCCGCGGCGTCCGCCGGCCAGGAGGAGGTCTTCTCCCGGTTCGCGCCCGGCGATGTGATCACCCTGACGACGAACTCCACCGACCCGGTTCTCTTTGAGGCCCAGTGGGCCTGCGGCGCCGGCGACATCCTGGTGCAAAACGGCATGATCACGGACAGCGGCACCTGGGACTCCGCCATCGCCACCGCCCGCCACCCCCGCACCCTGATGGGCATCCGGGCGGACGGCGCCATCCAGCTCACCGTGGGCGACGGCCGAAGGGCCAGCCACTCCAACGGCCTGACGCTGCAGATGGCCGCGGAGGAGCTTTTGTCCCAGGGGTGCGTCAGCGTGGTCAACCTGGACGGCGGCGGATCCTCCGCCATGGCGGTTCAGCTGCCCGGCAGCGATGTCACGACCGTGGTCAACTCCCCCTCCGACGGAAGCCTCCGCCGGTGCGGATCCTATATCCTGTTTGTCTCCACCGAGCCGCCCGCCGGAACCGCCCAGACGCTGCACCTGGCGAAGAACGGCGCCGTGGTGCTCTCCGGCGGCACGCTGGATCTCAACACCTTCTACGCCTCCGACGCCACCGCCTACAACACGGCGGTTCCGAATGATGTCACCGTGTCCGTGGCCGGCACCTGCGGCACCCTGGCCGGCACCCAGTACTACGCCGCCAGCCCGGGCATTGAGACCGTGACATTGTACTCCCCGTCCACCAACGCGTCCGGCACCGGCCAGATCTATGTGACAGGCAGCCTGAGCAGCATGTCCGTCACCCGAAGCGACGAGAGCGGCGAGGTCTCCTCCCTGTCCCTGGAGAGCGGGGAGAGTGTGCAGCTGAACCTCTCCGGGCAGTGGAACGGCCTGCCCGTCACCCTGTCTAATCATCTGGCCACCTGGGCCGTCACCGGCGGGATCGGCAGCATCAGCCCGGACGGCCTGTTCACCGCGGGCGCCATCTCCGGCGCCTCCGGCGAGATCCAGGTCACCTGCGGCGGCCAGACGAAATCCATCTCCCTGACCATGCCCATCTCTTTCCTGGACATCAGTGAGAACTGGGCGAAGAGCTTTATCCAGTCCATGGCGGAGCGGGGCATCGTGGGCGGCGTCAACACCGACGCGGGCACCATGTTCTACCCCGACCGGAACCTGACCCGCCAGGAGTTCTTCGTCATGCTCTCGAATATCCTGGGCGTCCACGCCGCGGACTATGCGGGCGTCGAGCTCCCGTTCGCCGACACCGCCGAGATCCCGGAGTGGTCCGCCAACTACATCAAGGCGATGTACGCCCTGGGCTACTCCGGCGGCTCCCTGGAGGACGACGGCAAACTGTACTCCAACTTCGACCACCAGATCACCCGTGCGGAGATCGCCGCGATGCTCAGCCAGTTCCTCACCCTGCCGGAGAACTTTGACGCCATCTCCTTTGCCGACCAGGATCAGATTCCCGAATGGGCGCTGCCCGGCATTCTGAACACCGTGGCCAACGGCCTGATGGCCGGCTATCCGGACAACACCATCAAGGCGGGCAACAACGCCACCCGGGCGGAGGCCTGTGTCATCCTGTACAACTTCATCCCCAAACTGGCCAGCTCCGGCATCCCCACGCCGCCTGTCCCCGGCCAGGGCACCACGGATCCGGGCACATCCGACCCGGGCGCCGCTGACCCCGGCGTCACCGACCCGAA
>CAYRAG010000035.1:0-19884 GCA_964422185.1 uncultured Oscillospiraceae bacterium | reverse complement strand
GGAGCCGCTATAATACCTACAATACTGATAGGTATTGAGCGCGGCAGCCCCGCCGGGGCGCCCGCCGCGTGTCTGTAGCGGCTCTCACACCGTGGAAAGGAGACAAAATCTGGATGAAAGCAGCTGAAAGAATCACCGACCTGATTGGCGGCACTCCCCTGCTGAAGCTTACGAATTACGCAAGGCAGAAGCAGCTGGGCGCGGAGATCTACGGAAAGCTCGAGTATTTCAATCCCGCCGGCAGCGTGAAAGACCGCATCGCGAAAGCCATGATCGACGACGCGGAGGAAAAGGGCCTTCTCAAGCCGGACTCCGTCATCATTGAGCCCACCAGCGGCAACACCGGAATCGGCCTGGCGGCGGTGGCGGCCTCCCGGGGATACCGGGTGATCCTCACCATGCCGGACACCATGAGCATGGAGCGCCGCAATCTGCTCAAGGCGTACGGCGCGGAGCTGGTGCTGACGGAGGGCGCCAAGGGGATGAAAGGCGCCATCGCCAGGGCGCAGGAGCTGGCGGACAGCACCCCGCACAGCTTTATCCCCAGCCAGTTCACCAACCCCGCCAACCCGGCGATTCACCGCAGCACCACCGGCCCGGAGATCTGGGAGGATACCGACGGGAAGGTGGATATCTTCGTGGCCGGCGTCGGCACCGGCGGCACGGTCACCGGCGTGGGCGAGTACCTGAAGTCGAAGAACCCGGCCGTCCAGATTGTGGCGGTGGAGCCCGCCGGCTCCCCGGTGCTCTCCAAAGGCGTGGCCGGTTCCCATAAAATCCAGGGCATCGGCGCCGGATTCGTGCCGGATACCCTGAACACGCAGATCTACAACGAGGTCATTGCCGTGGAGAACGACGACGCGTTCGAAATCGGGCGCACGCTGGCCCGCGTGGAGGGCCTGCTGGTGGGCATCTCCTCCGGCGCGGCCGTGTGGGCGGCCACCCAGCTGGCGCTCCGCCCGGAGAACAGCGGGAAGCTCATCGTCGCGCTTCTGCCGGATACCGGCGAGCGGTACCTGTCCACCCCGATGTTCTCCGAGTGAACCGTGCCGGTTTCGGAACGGACAGCGCGATATCACGGTGCGCAGAGACGCGCACACCCGTGAGGGGCAGTAGGCAGGCTCCTCACACGACAAAAAAAGGAAAGGAGCGTCGAGACTGCCTGCTCGACGACACTCATGTATATTTATGCGGATAACGCCGCGACGACCAGAGTCGGTCCTGCGGCAAGAGAGGCAATGCTCCCGTATCTGGACGAACTGTACGGGAATCCCTCCACGCTTTACAGCGTGGGGCAGAACGCCAGGGAGGCCCTGACCCAGGCGCGGGAGGATGTGGCCGCGGCCATCGGGGCAAAGAACCCCTCGGAAATCACATTCGTGTCCGGCGGAAGCGAGGCGGACAACCAGGCGATTATCTCCGTGGCGGAGCTGGGCGCGAAACGGGGGAAGAAGCACATCATCTCCACGAAGTTCGAGCACCACGCCGTGCTCCACACCCTGGACAAGCTGGCCAAACAGGGCTTTGAGATCACCCTGATCAGCCCGGACAGAAACGGCCTGATCCATGTCAGCGATGTGGAGGCCGCGCTGCGGGACGACACGGCCCTCGTCACCATCATGTACGCCAACAACGAGATTGGCACCGTTCAGCCCATCGCGGAGATCGGGGCGCTGTGCCGGGAGAAGGGCGTGCTGTTCCACACCGACGCCGTGCAGGCGGCGGGGCATCTGCCCATTGATGTGGAGAAGCAGAACATCGACCTGCTCTCCATCTCCGCCCATAAGTTCCACGGCCCGAAAGGGGTCGGTGCGCTCTATACCCGGCGCGGGATCCCCCTCGTGTGCCTGATCGAGGGCGGCGGCCAGGAGCGGGGCCGGCGCGCCGGGACAGAGAATGTCATGGGAATCGTCGGCCTGGCGGCCGCGCTGAAAGACGCCGTGTCCAAACTCGAGGAGAATGAGGCCTATGTCCGGGCGCTTCGCGACCGGGTCATCGACGGCCTGCTGGAGATCCCGCACACGATCCTGAACGGGGATCGGGAGAAGCGGCTTGCCGGAAACATCAATGTCAGCTTTGAGGGGATTGAGGGCGAGAGCCTTCTCCTCCTGCTGGACGACAAGGGGATCGCCGCCTCGTCCGGCTCGGCGTGTACCTCCTCCTCCCTCCAGCCGAGCCATGTCCTTCTGGCCATCGGCGTGCCGGCGGAGGTGGCCCACGGTTCCCTCCGGCTCTCCCTGTGCGAGTACAACACGATGGAAGAGGCCGACTATATCGTAAAGGCCGTAGGAGAAGTCGTCGCGGATCTCCGTGCGATCTCCCCCGTGTGGGATGACATCAAGAGAGGGGTAAGGCAACATGTTATATAGCGAGAAAGTCATGGATCATTTCCGCAATCCGAGGAATGTGGGAATCATCGAGGATGCCGACGGCATCGGGGAAGTCGGCAATGTGGTCTGCGGCGATATCATGAAGATCTATATCAAGGTGGACAACGACATCATCACCGATGTGAAATTCAACACCTTCGGCTGCGGCAGCGCCATCGCGTCCAGCTCCATGGCCACGGAGATGATCAAGGGCAAGCCCATCTCCGAGGCGCTGCAGCTGACGAACAAGGCGGTGGCCGAGGCGCTGGACGGACTGCCCGCCCATAAGATGCACTGCTCCGTCCTCGCCGAGGAGGCGGTGCAGGCCGCTGTGAAAGACTACTATGACAAGCACGGGATCGCCTATGATCCCGCTGACTTCCCGTCCACCTGCAGCAGCTGCGAGGGCTCCTGCGATGTGCAGGGCGCCGTCTGAGAAGCGGCCGGTTTTATCCCTCGCAGACCGGCGGAGGATGTCTCTCTCCGCCATCCGGTTTTCACCCGGTGCCGCCCCGCGGCGAACCACTGTCATCAAACTCCTCTTCCACGCCAACGGGCGGTTCCGGGACTGTCCCAGACAGAGGGAGTACGCGGCGGGCGCGTGAAAAAAAGCCATGTCCGATGAAATATCGGACATGGCTTTTTTGCTGGAGCTAGTGGGGTGACTCGAACACCTGACCTGCTGATTACGAATCAGCTGCTCTACCGGCTGAGCTACACTAGCGCGTGAGAACCGCCTCTCCCCCGGCGCCCTGCCAGTATAACACACCTCAACCGCGCCGTCAATCCTTTGCCGGCGCATTTTGCGCGTTCCCCCGGCGGGACTTCCCGGCCCAGAGCGGCGTCTCGTCTCTCTGAGCCGGAAGGGTTTCCCCGGTCAGCATGCGGCCGGCGCGTCCGCAAACCCGTCGGGGTGGTTTTTGTGCCACTTCCAGGCGGTGGAGACGATGGTCTCCAGGCGGTCATACTCCGGCTTCCAGCCCAGGACGCGCCGCGCTTTCTCCGACGAGGCCACCAGCTGCGCCGGATCCCCCGCCCGTCTGGGCGCCGTCTGCGCCGGAATGGGGTGGCCGGTCACCGACCGGGCCACCTCAATGACCTCTTTCACCGTGAATCCCACGCCGTTGCCCAGGTTGAACACATCGTTCTCCCCGCCGGCGAGCAGATAGTCCAGCGCCAGGATATGCGCCCGGGCGAGATCCGTCACATGGATGTAGTCCCGGACACAGGTGCCGTCTTTCGTCGGGTAGTCGTCCCCGAAAATGGAGATCTTCTCCCGCTGCCCGTTGGGCACCTGCAGAATCAGGGGGATCAGATGCGTCTCGGGGCGGTGCGCCTCGCCGATGGCCCCGGACGGGTGCGCCCCGCAGGCGTTGAAATACCGCAGGGCCACATACCGCAGTCCGTGGGCCCGGGACACCCAGGACATCATCTGCTCCATGGCCAGCTTGGTCTGGCCGTAGCAGTTGGTCGGAACCGTCGGATCCGTCTCCAGAATCGGCACCCGCTCCGGCTCGCCGTAGGCGGCGGCGGTGGAGGAGAACACGATTTTGTCCACCCCGTGGGCGGTCATGGCCTGCAGCAGCACCATGGTGCCGTACAGGTTGTTGTCGTAGTACTTCAGCGGGTCGGACATGGACTCCCCCACCAGGGAGGACGCGGCGAAGTGGATCACGCCGTCGATGCGCTCCGCCTGAAACAGGACATCCAGCGCCGCCCTGTCCCGGATATCCAGCTGATAGAAGCGGGCGCGGGGGTGGACGGCGGCCCGGAATCCGGTCTGCAGGTTGTCCGCCACCACCACATCCCGGCCGGCCTCGACCAGCTCGCGCACGGTGTGCGACCCGATATATCCGGCTCCGCCCGGTACCAGTACTGCCATGGTCAGGTTCCTCCTCTCGCTCCGCTCAGCACAGCTTCGCGCCGGCGGGGATGGCGTCGTCCAGGATGATCAGATTCAGGCGCTCCTCGCCCTTTTCCGTGTGGACGGCGGACAGGAGCATGCCGTTGCTCTCCAGGCCCATCATCTTTCTCGGCGGCAGATTGACGATGGCCGCCAGCGTCTTCCCCACCAGTTCCTCCGGTTTGTAGTACATGGCGATTCCGGACAGGATCTGCCGGTCGGTGCCGGTGCCGTCGTCCAGGGTAAATTTCAGCAGTTTGGTGCTCTTCTTCACCGGCTCGCAGGCTTTCACCTTCACCACGCGGAAGTCGGACCTGCAGAAAGTGTCGAAATCCACCTGCTCCGTAAGCTGGGGCTCCAGCTCCAGATCCGGCAGTTCGGCCTTTTTCGCCGCCTCGCTGGCCTGCTCCAGCTCATCCAGGGCCTGTTCCAGATCCAGCCGCGGGAACAGGATCTCCCCCCGGACCGGGGCCGCCGCACGGGGCAGAGAGCCGAACCGGGCCGCGCTGTCCCAGGTTCTGCTGCCCGCGTCCGCGCCGACCTGGTCGAGCAGCTTCTCCATGCTCTCCGGCATGAACGGCGTCAGGAGCACGCCGCAGATGCGGGTCGTCTCCAGCAGGTGGTACAGCACCGCCGCCAGGCGCGGCGCGTTCTGCTCCATGTCCTTCGCCAGCAGCCAGGGGGCGTTCTCATCGATATACCGGTTCGCACGCTGAATCACCCGGAAGATCTCCTCCAGCGCGTTCTGGAACTGGAACTTCTCCATCTGCTCCTCATACCGGTCCCGCAGGGTGGAGACGAGGGAGATCAGATCCCCGTCCGCCTCCGTCTCCCGCTGATCCTCCGGCAGGAACGCGCCGAAATATTTCTCCGCCATGGCGGTGGTGCGGGAGACCAGGTTGCCCAGATCATTGGCCAGATCCGCGTTAATTGTCTTAATCAGCAGCTCGCTGGAGAAATTCCCGTCGGTGCCGAACGGGAAAGTGCGCAGCAGGAAGAAGCGCAGGGCGTCCACCCCGAATTTCTCCGCCAGCAGGTAGGGATCCACCACATTGCCCTTGGACTTGGACATCTTTCCGCCGTCCAGCAGCAGCCAGCCGTGGCCGTACACCTTCCTGGGAAGCGGCAGTCCCATGCTCATGAGCATCGCGGGCCAGATGATGGAGTGGAACCGGACGATCTCCTTGCCCACGAAGTGGACATCCGCGGGCCAGAACCGGTCGAAGTCGTCATACCTGTCGTTGTACAGGCCCAGCGCCGTGGTGTAGTTGAACAGGGCGTCCACCCACACATAGACCACATGGCCGGGATCAAAATCCACCGGGATGCCCCAGGTGAACGAGGTGCGGGATACGCACAGATCCTCCAGGCCGGGCTTGATGAAGTTGTTCACCATCTCGTTGACCCGGCTGCGGGGCTCCAGAAAATCCGTGTTCTCCAGCAGATCCTGCACCCGGTCCGCGTATTTGGACAGCCGGAAGAAGTAGGCCTCCTCCTCCGCGTCCTGAACCTCTCTGCCGCAGTCCGGGCATTTGCCGTCCACCAGCTGGCTCTCCGTCCAGAACGACTCGCAGGGTTTGCAATACTTGCCCACATACTTGCCCTTGTAGATATCGCCGTTTTCATACATCTTTTTGAAGATCTTCTGAATCGCGGCGACATGGTAGTCGTCTGTCGTGCGGATGAAGCGGTCGTTGCTGATGTTCATCAGCTTCCACAGGTCCTTGACGCCTCTGGGCCCCTCCACGATCCTGTCCACAAACTCCTTGGGCGTGACCCCCGCCTCTCTGGCCTTGTCCTCGATCTTCTGGCCGTGCTCGTCCGTGCCGGTGAGGAACATCACCTCGCAGCCTTTCAGCCGCTTGTACCTGGCCATGGCGTCCGCGGCCACCGTGCAGTAGGTGTGGCCGATATGGAGCTTGTCGCTGGGGTAGTAGATGGGCGTGGTAATATAGAATCGTTCAGACATCAGAGATCCTCCTTCGGAATGGCAAAGCCTCAAATGACGAGAGCCGCGGCATCCCCGGCTCAGCGCTCCTGAACCGCCGCGTCCTCCTCCTCCCCGTCGTCGTCATCCTTCCTCGCCAGGTGGGCCGGCCGCCTCGGCCAGGACAGTTTCGCGTCATTGTGCAGCACAACATAAGTCTGGGTGGTCAGACCCACAACCGCCGAGAGCAGAAGCAGCGCCTCCGTCAGTTCGACGCCGTCCGCCAGGGCCACCATGCTGAGATAGACCGACATCATGGAGGAGACAAGCAGCAGGAACGGTCCGCTCCTCTTCCGGAAAGAAAACGCCGCGGTGAAGTACAGCGCCGTGGTAATCGCCACAATGGCCAGCAGCTGGTAGGCATAGTCCGCCAGAATGGGGTTGTCGCTGCACTCGCGATAGGTCTCAATCAGCCACAGGCAGCTGCCGTAGGCGGGGATCACCGCCGCCACGGTCCGGTTGCCGCGCCCCTCTCCCCGGTAATTGTTTCTCGCCAGGAGGAACAGGGCAATCGCCGCGCCCACGCAGAGCGCCACGGACAGCAGGGGAACCACCAGGCCGGAGAGCAGAATCGGCAGGGGGCTCATGCTCATCATCTGCGCGTTTGCCGCCTCATAGGAGGTGGCCGGCCAGTCCTGGAACAGCAGTTTCTGCATCCGCCAGGCCGCCGCCAGCACCAGAAGCGCGGCGGTGACATTGTTCCCCAGGTAGACCAGCCGGCTGGAGGAGGCGAATGCCTCGTCATAGCCCCGGAACACGCGGTGATCTCCCCTGCATAAAAGCAGAAAAGCCGCCGTCATCAGCAAAGTCAGGGCCAGCAGCAGCGCGGAGAACAGATCCCCCTGGACAGGCAGACCGGTTCCCGCCTCAAACCCGTGCGCCAGCTGGAGCCGGCGCAGCAGGAATCCTCCCGCTCCGCCCGCAAGCGCAACGACAGGCAGGACAAGATCCTTTCTCACGGGCGTGCGCCTCCTTCCCCTGGCCCCGCCGGGCGTTCAATCGAAGAAGTATTATAACCAATTCGTCCGGAAAAGAAAAGAGGGTCTTTTCCGTTTCGCCACTTTTTTGCGGTATTTCCCGCCGGAACCCGGCGCCGGGCGCGGAATTTGCGAAAGTAGGGCTTGCAATCTCCCCTGTCCTGGTATAAAATTTTGCCGGTGGGAAGAGAACCTATGGGGCGGATTTCCGGCGAAATCCCGCGGGGAAACGCCCCGGTCAGAACATCTGCGGAGGCCGGGTTGCCTCCGCTGTACCGGCGGGCCGATTGGCAAACAGGCGGCGCTCGCTCGTGACCGCGGTCATGAGAGAGCCGCTTTTTCTATTCTTTTTTGCCGCCGGGGAAGCAGACTGCTCCATGCGGTATAATGTCCGCGGAACGGAAATGCCCGCTTCCCCTCCGCCGTTTGAGGTTCCAAAGCGAGTCAGGAAAGGTGAGAGGATATGATCTACCGGAAATTTCAGGATATGGAACTGTCCGCGCTGGGGTTCGGCGCCATGCGTCTGCCCGTTCTGGACGGGGATGACGGGAAAGTCGATGTTCCGGCGGCCCGGGAGATGGTGGACTACGCCATCGCCCACGGCGTCAACTACTTCGATACCGGCTGGGACTACCACCTGGGCAAATCCGAGGTCGTGCTGGGCCAGGCGCTGGCCAGGCATCCCAGGGACAGCTGGTATCTGGCGGACAAGTGCCCGGGCTACGACCTGAACAACATGGACAGGGCGGAGGAGATCTTTGAGCAGCAGCTGGAGCGGTGCGGGGTGGACTACTTCGACTTCTACCTGTTCCACAATGTGTGCGAGCTGAACATCGACGGCTATCTGGATCCCAAATACGGCATCCTGCCGTATCTCCTCAGGCAGAAAGAGAACGGCCGCATCCGGCATCTCGGCTTCTCCACCCACGGCAACATGCCCGTGCTGAAGCGGTTCCTGGAGGCCTGCGGCGAGCAGATGGAGTTCTGCCAGATCCAGGCCAACTACATCGACTGGGAGTTCCAGTCCGCACGGGAGAAAGCGGAGCTGCTCGGGGAGTACCACATCCCCATCTGGCTGATGGAGCCCCTCCGGGGCGGCCGCCTGGCCAGTCTGACGGAGGAGCAGACCGCCGTGCTGCGCGGGATGCGCCCGGAGGAGTCCGTTCCCGCCTGGGCGTTCCGGTTCACGCAGACGCTGCCCAATGTGGTGGTGACGCTGTCCGGCATGTCCTCCCTGGATCAGGTGAAGGACAATGTCGCCATCTTCCAGACTGAGGCGCCTCTCAGCGAGGGGGAGATGACCGCGCTGCTGGACATGGCCCGGGGCATGGTGGACGCCAGAGTTCTGCCCTGCACCGGCTGCCGCTACTGCGTGTCCTACTGCCCGCAGAATCTGGATATCCCCTCCCTGCTGTCCCTGTACAACGAGCACGCGTTTACCGGCGGCGGCTTCATCGCCCCCATGGCGCTGGGCGCGGTGCCCAGGGACAGGCAGCCGTCGTGCTGCGTCGGGTGCAGAAGCTGCGAGGCCGTCTGTCCCCAGCAGCTGAAGATCTCCGAGGCCATGGCGGATTTCTCCAAAATGCTCTCCGAGGTGCAGTTCTGATCGTTCTGCCCTCCCGGGGGGCACACCCGCCGGGCACCCGCGGCCATCGCGGTCCGTCCACTCTTTGTGTTCAGGAGGTATCCCTATGGAGCGCTATCTGGGCGAACATACGCCGAAGCTGGGCTTCGGCCTGATGCGCCTGCCCAAAAACCCGTCAGGCGGGATTGACCTGGCGCAGACCATCAGCATGGTCGATCGGTTCATGGAGGCCGGACAGACCTATTTCGACACGGCCTACCTCTACGACGGCGGCGAGTCGGAGCGCACCGCCAAAGCCGCCATCGTGGATCGCTATCCCAGGGACAGCTTCACCCTGGCCACGAAACTCAACGCCTGGATCGGCAGGCCCACGGAGGAGCAGGCGAAGGATCAGCTCCGGATCAGCCTGGAGCGCACCGGCGCCGGCTACTTCGACTACTATCTCCTCCACGGGGTGGAGGAGGCGAACCTCCAGGTCTACAACGAATACGGCCTCTGGGATTATGTCCGGGAGCAGAAAGCGAAAGGCCTGATCCGGCACTGGGGCTTCTCGTTCCACGGCGGGCCGGAGATGCTGGACGGCCTGCTGGCCACGCACCCGGACGCGGAATTTGTCCAGCTCCAGATCAACTACGCGGACTGGGAGAACCCCTATGTGGCCGCCCGGGCCAACTACGAGATTGCGCGGAAACACGCGGTGCCTGTTGTCATCATGGAGCCGGTCAAGGGCGGTGCGCTCTCGTCGCCGCCGCCGGCCATCCAGGACATCCTGCGCACGGCCAACCCGGACGCCTCGTTCGCGTCCTGGGCGATGCGCTTCGCCGCCGGCCTGGACGGGGTCATCACCGTGCTGTCCGGCATGTCCAGTCTGGAGCAGGTGGAGGACAATATCCGCAGCGTCGCGAACCTGCGTGTCCTGACGGACGCGGAGCAGGAGGTCATCCAGGCCGCACGGGCCGCGCTGTCTGAGATACCCAGCATCCCCTGCACTGGCTGCCGCTACTGCATGTCCGGCTGCCCCATGGAGATCCCCATACCGGACATCTTCTCCGCCCGGAACATGCAGATGATCTGGGGGCTGGACGACCGGGGCAGAATGGACTACGCGCGCAGCGTCGGGACGGGAAACGGCGCGGACGCGTGCGTCAGATGCGGCCAGTGCGAAAGCGCGTGCCCCCAGCACCTGAAAGTACCGGATTATCTGGCCGACTGCGCCGCACACCTGATCTCCTGAGCCGGTGCGGCCGGATCAGATACAACACAAACGCAGGGAGGAATTACCCATGCTCACAGCCAGAGAAAAACTGCAGCAGTGGATTACGGAGAGCAACCGCATCGCTTTCTTCGGAGGCGCCGGCGTCTCCACCGAGAGCGGCATCCCGGATTTCCGCAGCGTGGACGGCCTGTACCACCAGCAGTACGACTATCCGCCGGAGACCATTCTCAGCCACACCTTTTTCGTCCGGAACACGGAGGAGTTCTTCCGCTTCTACCGGGCGAAGATGCTCTGTCTGGACGCCAGACCCAACGCCGCCCACCTCAAGCTGGCGGAACTGGAGCGGGCGGGCAAGCTGACCGCGGTCATCACGCAGAACATTGACGGACTGCATCAGGCGGCGGGCAGCAGCCATGTGCTGGAGCTCCACGGCTCCGTCCACCGGAACTACTGCCAGAAGTGCCGCAAATCCTACACCGCACGGGAGATTCTGGAGTCCGCCGGCGTGCCCCGCTGCACCTGCGGCGGCGTGATCAAGCCCGATGTGGTGCTGTACGAGGAGCCGCTGGATCAGCAGGTCATGGCCGAGGCCATAGACGCCATCTACCGGGCGGACATGCTGATCATCGGCGGAACCTCCCTTGCCGTCTACCCGGCCGCCGGACTGATCGAGTACTACCACGGGGACAGACTCGTCCTCATCAACAAGAGCCCCACCCCCTACGACGACCAGGCGAACCTGATTATCCAGGGCGCCATCGGGGAAGTGCTGGGCGCCATCCAGGTCTGAGCAGGCCAAAGCGCCGTCTCCCGCGACTGCGGAGGACGGCGCTTTTCCTGTACATTTTCCGGGTCTGCCCGGGCATCAGGGGACGCCCGGTTACTTCGTGCCGAAGATGCGGTCTCCCGCGTCGCCGAGGCCGGGCACGATATACCCGTGCTCATTGAGGCCCTCGTCCACGCCGGCCACATAGATATCCACATCCGGGTGCGCTTTCTGCACCGCCTCAATCCCCTGCGGGGCGGCCAGGATATTCATCAGTTTGATGCTCCTGCACTCATAGCGCTTGAGGAACTCAATGGCCGCCACGGCGGAGCCGCCGGTGGCCAGCATGGGATCCAGCACAATCACATCCCGGTCTGAGATGTCATTGGGCAGCTTGCAGTAGTACTCCACCGGCGTCAGGGTGGCAGGGTCGCGGTACAGGCCGATATGACCCACCTTGGCGGACGGAATCAGGTCGAGAATCCCGCTCACCATCCCCAGGCCCGCGCGCAGGATGGGGACAATGGCCAGCTTCTTGCCCGCCAGGGTCTTAAAAGTTCCGGTGGCCACGGGGGTTTTGATCTCGATGTCCTCCAGGGGGAGAAGTCTGGTGGCCTCATAGCACTCCAGGGTGGCGATCTCCGCGACAATCTCGCGGAATTCCTTCACGCCGGTACGCTCGTCCCGCAGGATCGACAGCTTGTGCTGCAGCAGAGGGTGATCTAAAATGTGCAGGCTGCCATTCATAACGGATTCCCCTTTCTATTGTCCGCCTCCCGTTCCAGACGCTCCCGTTCCGCCTGAGACAGGCGGTGGTAGACTGGAATCAGTCCGGCACAGTCCGTGAGCTGGCCCGCTTCGGCCAGCCGCAGCGCACCCCGGGCGACTCCCCAGGCGCTCTGCATGAGAAGATGCGGCGGCGCCAGGCTAACTGGCAGCCCCCTCTCTGACAGCTCATTATAACACATCCGCGCCCCGTCGCCAACCAAAATCTGCGGTTTTTCGAACTCCGCCAGATCCTCCGCCAGCCGCTCCACGGCGACCGCCCGATCCGGCACCAGGCGCGTCAGATTCCGGCCGTCCCCCGCAAACACGGCGTTGTACACCTGGGCGCGGCGTGCGTCCATCACCGGCACGATGACCCCGCCGGTGTGCGCCAGCGGCCACGCCATCGCCTCCAGGGTGGATACCGCGGCGCAGGGCTTGTTCCCCGGCCACGCAAGTCCCTTGGCGGTGGCCACCCCGATGCGCAGCCCCGTAAAAGAGCCCGGTCCCGCCGCCACGGCAATCAGCTCCACCTGGGACAGCGTCACGCCGCAGCCGGACAGCATGCTGTCCACCATGGGCAGCAGAGTGGTGCTGTGGGTCAGGCCGGTATTCTGGAACGACTGCGCGATGAGCTGCTCCCCGTCGCACAGGGCGACAGAGGCCGCGACCGCCGAGGACTCCAGCGCCAGTATCAGCATCCGTGATCAACTCCTGTCCTGCGCCCCGCGGGGGAAACCGGCCCGCCGGTAATCGTCACTATCCGCTGCGCGTCATTCGCGCCGCGGCGCAAATCCACCCGGAATGCCTCCGGGCCGATGGCGTCCGCGACCCGCTCGCTCCACTCCACGGCGCAGACGCCGCCGCGGACGAGGTAGTCCTCCCAGCCGATGTCAAACAGCTCCTCGGAGGAGGAGAGCCGGTACATGTCGAAGTGGAACAGGGGGAGACGGCCCCCCTCATATTCGTTGACGATGGTAAATGTGGGGGAGGTGACCCGGTCCTCTATGCCCAGGCCCCGTGCCAGGCCGCGGGTAAACGCGGTCTTGCCCGCCCCCAGGTCGCCGGTAAACGCCACCACATCCCCGGGCTGCAGCCTCTGCGCCATCTCAGCGCCCAGCCGCTCGGTCTCCTCCTCGCTCTGTGTGAGATACTCCATGCCCGGCCCCCCTCTCTTTCCCGCCGCTGACGGTATTGTACCACGCCGTGCCCGGATTGGCCAGAGGGAATGGGCTGTCCCGGAAAAATCAGGATGCGCCGGCCCGTGCGGGAGGCCCCCGCCGGGGAAAACGGGATCCTTTCTGGTTTACCTTTTCATGGAACGGTGGTAGAATAGCCGTACGGCTTCACGAGGGGAGGTGGCGCGCCGCCGTGTTATCCACGCTCAAGACCATCATCAAAAAAGCGGATCTGATCCTGCTGACATTCTGCCTGGCGGCCAGCGCCTACGGCCTCCTGCTCATTTACACGGCCACCCGCTATGACACGAGGCTCCACAGCAGCGTCCTCAAACAGGCGGTCGCCATCTGCCTCGGCCTGGTCTGCTACTTTCTGCTCACCCACCTGGAACTGAATCTGATCATGACAAAATGGAAGTGGATCCTGGTTTTGTCCCTGGGGTTCATCGCCCTGCTGCGCACGCCCCTGGGCATGGAGGACAACACCGGCAATCTGGCCTGGCTGAATATCCCGGGTATTCCGTTCAATCTCCAGCCCACCGAGTTTGTGAAGATTACTTTCATCCTGCTTCTGGCCAAACAGATCGTCTCTATTCAGGAGTCCCGCATGGGTATCAGCTCCGTCCCCTCCGTCCTCTTCCTGGGCGGGCACATCCTGTTCATGATGGGCTTCATCTTCGTGGTCTCCAAAGACCTCGGCATGGCCGTCATCTACCTGTTCATCTTCATCATCATGTGCTGGGCCGGCGGGGTCAGCAAGTGGTGGTTTATCTCCGTGGGGGCGGTGGTCGCCGGCGCGGCGGCGGTGCTCTGGAACCTGGTTCTTCCCCGGATCGACTCCCTCTGGAACGACTACCGCATCATGCGCATCCGGGTGCTCTTTGACCACGACCTGGATCCCCTGGACAAGGGCTACCACCAGTCCCGGTCCCTGCTGGCCATCGGCTCCGGCCGTCTCACCGGCCAGGGGTATCTCAACGGCACCCAGACCCAGAGCAAATCCTCCGGTTCGCTCCCCGCCCGGCACACCGACTTCATCTTCTCCGTGTGCGGCGAGGAGCTGGGGCTCATCGGCTGCGTGGCTCTGCTTCTCATCCTGGCCGCCATCATCCTGCGCTGCTTCTATGTCGGCGCCAGGGCGGGGGACACTTTCTCCTCCCTGGTCTGTGTGGGCGTGGGCGGCATGATTCTCTCCCAGGTCATCCTGAATGTGGGCATGTGCCTGTATGTGGCGCCCGTCATCGGGATTACGCTGCCGTTCATCAGCTACGGAGGATCCTCCATTCTGACCATGTATCTCGCGGCGGGTCTGGTCTCCAACATCAACGCGCGGGTTCTGCCAAGCTGGCTCCAGGATCGGCGAAATTAGCGCAGCGGGTACATGCGCCATAAAAAACAGGGTTCGGGAACGACGCGGACTGCCTCCGCGCACTCTCCCGAACCCTTTTTGATCACACCCGGCCGATATCCCGTCCCACGGCAAACGCCTGCTGTGTGGCCTGCATAATGCTGTCCGGCCGCAGGCAGTCTCCCAGGGCGTGGAACTCCGGTGCGCAGAACGCCAGCGCGTCCGTCTCCTCCGACAGCGGCCGCTGTCCCACCGCGTAGATGACGGTATCCGCCGCAATCCGGCGCCGCTGCCCGCCGTGCTCCACCGTGACGCCCTCCCGGTCCACCGCGACCGCCTTTGTGGACAGGGTCAGTTTCACTTTCAGATCCTCCAGGGCGAACTTGTAGCAGAGATACGGGTAGTCCTCAATGTCGATGCCCGGCCGTTCCGCCATCTCCACAATCTCCACGGTGCGGCCCGTCTGGGCAAGCCAGATCCCCAGTTCCAGGCCCACCAGTCCGGCGCCCAGAATCACCGTGTTCCCCGCGGCGAGCGAGGGATCCTGATACACCGCCTCAGCGCCGTACGCAAGCTCAATCCCCGGGAGATCCGGCACCACCGGCACCGCGCCCAGCGCGGCCACCAGCACATCCGGAGCCAGCCGCTCCGCTAGTTCCGGCGTGACCTCCGTGTTCAGGCGAACCTCAACGCCGCCGCGCCGGAGCAGGAGTTCCTGGCGGCGCAGGTAATGGCCCAGGTTCTTCTTGAACGGCACCTGGCTCTCGCAGTTCAGAACACCGCCAAGCCGGTTCGACTTCTCGCAAAGGATGACCCTGTGCCCCTGTTTCGCGGCCTGGATGGCGGTCTCCATCCCGCCTACCCCGCCGCCGGCCACCAGCACCGTCTTTTTCGCCGCCGGGGGCTGCGTCATTTTGACCTGAAGCTCCTGCCCAATCTCCGGATTGAGCGCGCAGCGCACCAGCCGCTGTACGCCGCTGCTGAGCATACACTGATTGCAGCGGACGCACCGGATGATCTCGTCCTCCCTGCCCTCCCGGGCCTTCCGCGGGAAATCCGGATCCGCCACACTCTGCCGGGCGACATTGATGATGTCCGCCCCGCCGGACGCCAGTACCTCCTCCATGTGCGCAGGGTCGGTGAACGCGCCCACCGTCCCCACCAGAGACCGGTGCACATGCTTTTTGATCTCCCGGGCGTACTTCGCGTTCACCCCGTCCTCGTCGAACAGGGACGGGTGAACCACGGGCCAGGAGCGGGGCACCTCATGGGTGCCTGCAGAGACATGGAGGATATCCACCAGGCCGTCCATGGCCCTGGCAATCTCAATGCCCTCGTCCAGACCGAAGCCCTCCTCCACCACCTCGCTGCCGCTGAACCGGAACTCGATGGGGAAGTCCTCCCCCACCGCCTGCCGGACTCTCCTGGCGATCTCCCGGGGAAGCCGCATCCGGTTCTCCAGGCTGCCGCCCCAGCGATCCGTCCTGGTATTCATCCGGGACGACATGAACTGGGCGGGCAGCCACCCGTGTCCCGCGTGGATGGTCACCATGTTGAACCCGCACCGTTTGGCGAACGCGGCGGCGGTGCCGTAGCGCTCGATGATATCGAGGATCATCTCCTCCGGCATCTCCTCGATATGGCCGTACCGGCTCTCACACTCCACCGGGCCGTACAGCTTTGTGCCGTAGCGCTCCCGGGACGCCCAGGAATACATGCCGTCGTGGGCGAGCTCCGCGGAGGCCACCGCCCCGTGCCGTGTAATGGCCCGGGCGAGCATCCCCATCCGGGGCAGGTTGTCCGGATCCTGCATATTCAGCAGGAACGGCAGATTGGCGCCGGTGGTGATGTCCACGACGCAGTCGCCCACACAGACCGAGGCGAAGCCGCCCTCCGCCTTTCTCTCGTAGAACGCGATGCTCTCCGCCGTGGGGTGCCTGTCCGCGCAGGTGTTGTAGTTGCCCTGCGGCGCACTGAACAGCCGGTTGCGAAAGCAGGTTCCCCGGATGCGCAGCGGCGCCATCAGGTGGGGATATTTCATCTCAAAGCCCATTTCCTCCGTCCTCCTCCGCGGCCCTCGCCGCTCTTTTTTTGAATCTATCCCGGCCGGCATCCCCCGCACGGGGAAAAACGGCCGCAAAAAAAGCGCCCTGCGGCGCCCTGGAATGTTTCGGAAATAACACAAGAGCCCCATCTGTCCACCGCAGATGGGGCTCACGCCTGTTCTGTCTTAATATCTAGCATCCTTGTGTACCTCTCTTTCTACAGATTCCGGAACATTTTCGGCCTCGTGCGTATATAAACCGGGAACCAATTTGTGTTCGCTCTGTTCTATGTCGCAACAATCCTGCGCGGTATCCTTCCCGCACTCTTCACACACTGTGATGCTTGCCTGGAACTGAGACTTTATTACAATTTTTTCCCACGCTGTCCGCACGATTGCCTTTCCTGAGATTTCCGGTCTGGAACAAGGGCCCTAAATCATTGGACTCACCCTGCCCTTTCTGGTCATAGTGTACTATGGCCCCCACCTTCTGTCAAGGGTTTTTCGTGCAATTTTTACGATTTGTAGGAATGCACAAACTTTTTCCTCCCGGCGAAAAAGATCTGGCTTTGTCCCCGGTTCCGTGGTATAATAGTTGAGCCTGTTTCGGAAATCCGGCGTTTTCGCGCCGGATTCGTCACGGAATCCCTGAAGACCGCGCCCGGTCTTCTTTTTTTGTCGGTTTCCCGCCGGAAATATCGTGCGCACGGCGCGTCTGTGCCGATCTGTCCTGGCCGGTACATGGAAACGGTATCCCGGCAGGCGGCACCGGAGCAGACTCAACACAAAAGCCGGAACCCCTCATCATCATGGCGGGTTCCGGCTTTTTTCCGCTGTCGTCCGGCGATGTTCCATCTCGCGGGATCCGGGTTCCGGCTCAGCCCGGTTCCTGTTTTCTTTTCTCGTTCCAGGAGATGGTCTTCGCCAGTGTGGCTTTCTCCTGGCACTCCTGCAGCTCCACAATCAGCTGGTTGGACACCAGGAAGCCCCGGGGCGTCAGGCGCCACCGCCCGGCGGTCTTCTCCGCCCAGCCGTGGTGCTCAAACTCGATGAGCTTCTGCTCCAGCGGCTCAAAGTCCATCAGGAAGTTCCTGCGGTACTCCCACTCCTCAATGCCCTGGACGGTGCGCAGGCGGAGCATCAGGTACTCGCCGCCCCGATCCCGCTCCGGGATCAGGTCATCGCTGTCCAGCAGACGGCCGCCGTTCATCACGCCGTCAATATACCCCTCCAGGTCGGGCACGAACGAAAACCTCCGGCCGCCGAAGTCAGAGTGGGCGCCCGGCCCGAATCCCAGGTAGGGCCGGATCTGCCAGTAGCGCATGTTGTGACGGGACGCGAATCCCTGCTTCGCGAAGTTGGAGATCTCATACTGGGTGTATCCGGCGCGGGCGAGCCTGGCCGCTGTCCACAGATACAGATCCGCCTGGGCGTCGTCGTCCGGGAGAACCTCCCCCCTGGCGACCCGTCTGCCAAGCTCGGTATCCGGCTCCACTTTCAGCCCGTAGCAGGAGAGATGCTCCGGATCCAGCGCCAGGGCGTGCTCCACCGTGTCCCGCCAGCTCCCCATGGTCTGGCCGGGCAGGCCGTAAATCAGATCCAGCGAGAGGTTCTTCACCCCCGCCTGTCTGGCCGCGGCGACCGCGTTGTCCGTCTGCTCCACCGTATGGGGACGGTGGACACTGCTGAGCTCCGTCTGGCTGGCGGACTGCATTCCCAGAGAGAAACGGTTAAAGCCGGATCTGCGCAGCGCCTTGAACAGCTTCAGATCCGAGCTGTCCGGGTTGACCTCGCAGGTGATCTCCGCGTGGCGATCCACATGGAAATGCTTTTTCACCCCGTCCAGCAGGCCGTCCAGCCGCTTTGCCCCGTAATAGCTGGGCGTGCCCCCGCCGAAGTAGATGGTATCTACAAGATACTCCTTCGCCTGGGGCGCAGACTCTTTCAGGTGGGTCAGCAATGCCTTCTGGTAGTCATCCATCCGATCCTCCCGCCCAGCCAGCGAGTAGAAGTCGCAGTAATCGCACTTGCTGCGGCAAAACGGGATATGGATATAGATCCCCAGAGTTTTCTTCCCCTGTTCCGGCATAACACCCCTCCTCTCCGGCGTTTCCGCTCCTCTCCATTATAGCGCTTTTTTTCAAAAAAACAAGCCCCGGCGGCCTTTCGCGGTGCGCCGGGGCAGGTCTTATTCGAGGATATATCCGTCCCTGCCGGACAGCAGGGAGCTGGCGAAATTCACCAGCAGCACGACGAACAGAAACAGCACCGGCAGATCCCATCCGCCCGTCACATCCGCCAGCCGGCCCATCAGCACCGGGCCCACCGCGGAGAGCAGGTAGCCGCCGCACTGGGCGATGCCGGACAGCGTCGCCGCCTGCGCCGCCGTCCTGGTCCGCTGCGAGTAGAAGAGCAGGCAGAAGCTGAACATGCTGCCCATCCCCTGGGCGTACAGCAGCATGCCCAGGTAGATCAGCGGCACACTGTCCGACAGGTAGTAGAGCCCCAGCCCCACCAGGAACATCGTATTCAGGACGATGAGCATCTTTTTCACGGGAAACCGCCTGGCCAGAAGCGGGGCGAACATGGTCATGGGCAGGCTGGTGACCTGCAGGAAAGTCGCCGCCGCGGAGGACGCCTCCAGGGTAAAGCCCTTGGACTGCAAAATCGTGGGGCCCCACGCGTTCATACAGTAGAACATGATGCACTGGGTGCCCATGAACACCGCCAGCTGCCAGGTGCGGGGCGAGCGCAGCATGGGCCGCAGGCAGTCCTCCTCCGCCCCCTCGGCCGCGGCGCCCTCTTTCAGCCGGGACTGGGGAATCCAGGCGGCCAGTGCCGCCACCGCCACCACACCCCAGACCATGAGCGCGCCCTGCCAGCCCAGGCCCGCCCCCTGCGCCAGCCACACGCTGCTGCCGATGGCCAGAGCGGAGGTCAGCGCCATTGTGGTGGAGTAGGCGCTGGTCGCCGGCGCTGGATTGTCCGGGAACTGCTGTTTGATCAGGCTGATCACCAGCACATTCAGAAGCCCGATCCCGACGCAGAGCAGTCCCGTCCCGAGAAACAGGCCCACCGGCCCGGTATAGGAGCGCACGGCCTCCCCGGCGAGGATCAGGCACAGGGCGGCGGTCAGCGTCCGGCCCAGCCCAAACCTGCGGGAGATCCCCGCCACCAGCGGGCTGATCACGGCAAAGACCAGCATGGGAATGGTGGTCAGAAGTCCGGTCACGGTATTGGAGATGCCGAGATCCGCCCGGATCAGCGCGGTCAGCGCACCGACCCCGGTAAACGGCGCACGCATATTGCAGGCCAGGAGAATGATCACCAGCATCATGACTTTCTGCTTCCGGCTCATGCCACTCCCCCCGATCTCCCGCGCCGCCGGTGCGGCCCCGGTTCGGCAGTTCTCTGCTCCCGCCGCTGTCATTATACCGAAGTGTTGTCCGCGAATCAAGCACGCGATGAATCGGCAGGGCGCGAGGACAAACACGCCGGAGCATGCCGCAAAGCTGCGGGGAGGCGCATGGCAGGAAGCGGGCGGCAGGCAGAATTATCTGACAGTGACACAGCCTACTCTGTGCCGGAAGAAAGCCCCGCCCAGGAAGGCCGGCATTGCCTGCAAGGTGTTCTGGGTTAAGGACAGGAAACTCTATCCGCCTGCGGTGGCAAATCCCGGCGGAGAGAGTACCCCTGTTGGCATGTGGCCTGACGCGGGTATCGGGCAAAGCGCTCCGCCGTCAAAA
>CAYRAG010000034.1:0-20223 GCA_964422185.1 uncultured Oscillospiraceae bacterium | reverse complement strand
TCGGGCGAAACTTTTCACCACTGTGGATTTGACGCTTACCTCTGAGCCAGGTTGAAACTGTGCATCACAGCGGGGATCCTTGGCACGGGCTCCCCGCTGTCCCTGTTTCCGGCAGGCCCGGGACGGCGGCGGAGCTCCCCGCACCATCCATTGAGGCCGGAGTGGATGCCCCTGTTCCCTGCCCGTTGATCCGCGCACCGCGCTGCGGTGAAATCCCGGGCGGGATCCGGAAAACCGGCGGCACACGAAAGATCTCCAGATGATACGGAAAGACCCCGCTCCCACGCGGTACGCGCAGGGGCGGGGTCTCTTCGTCTATTTTGTGGTCTTCTCCCTCTCCCAGTCCGGGATGGCGGCCAGCTGGTCGTAGATCCGCACATAGCTGGCGTGGCGGCTTTTCGGGATGATGCCCTCGGAGACCGCCTTTCGCACCGCGCAGCCTTTTTCCTTTCGGTGGGTGCAGTCCCGGAAGCGGCACTGATCCAGATACGGCCGGAACTCGCGGAAAGTCTCCGCCAGATCCTCCCTGCGCAGCTGTTCCATCTGCTCGATATCAAAGGAGGAGAAGCCGGGGGTGTCCGCGGCGAAAGTGTCCGGGCCCAGCCGGAAGAACTCAATGTGCCGCGTGGTGTGCCGGCCGCGGCCCAGCTTTTCGCTGATCTCGCCCGTCGGGATGTGGAAGACCGGCGAGATGGCGTTGAGCAGACTGGATTTCCCCACGCCGGTGTTGCCGGTGAACGCGTTGATTTTGCCCTCCAGCGCCGCGGCCAGCTCGGGAACGCCCTCCCCTGTCGCCGCGCTGGTGAGGATCATGGGGATCCCGGCCGCGGTGTAGATTGCCGCGAGGCGATCCGGGTACTCCAGGTCGCATTTGTTCACGCACAGCAGCGGTGCGCAGTCCCTGCTCTCGGCAATGGAGATAATTTGATCGATGAGAAACGGATCCGCCGCGGGCGGGGCCTGGGAGACCACGATGACCAGCTGGTCGATGTTTGCCACCGCCGGGCGCAGAAACCGGTTGCGGCGGGGCAGGATGGTGTCAATGAATCCGGTGCCGTTCTCCAGGGGCTGGTAGGTCACCCGGTCGCCCACCAGCGGGGACTCCCCCTCGAGGCGGAACTTGCCCCGGGCGCGGCAGGTGACCAGCGTCTCCCCGTCCTGGACATAGTAGAAGCCGCTGAGGGCTTTTCTGATGACGCCCTGGGCCATGCTCAGCTGGTGAAGTCCACATCGTAGGCGGTGGACAGCATGCCGTCAAAGTAGATGGCCAGGCGCTGCACACCGGTGCCGGTGATGGCCCAGTTGAGCAGCATCTCCTCGGTGCAGTCCACCTGCTCCTCCCGGACGACCACATCGTCCAGCGTCACCTTGACATCCACAAAGCCCGTGACATCGGGCAGCTCGATGATGATCTCCTTTGTTCCGGTGACCTGGGCCGGCGGCGGCGAGGCGGGCGGCTCCGGCGGGTTCGAGTCGGTGGGCTCGGCCGATGTGCCCGGCGTGCCCGGTGTGGGCTCCTCCTCCGGCGGCGTATCCGCCGGATCCGGGCCCTTGCTGATCTGCAGGTTGACGGTGGAGTCCTCCGCCACGCTGGTGCCCGCGTCCGGATACTGCGCGACGACGCAGCCCTCCGGGATCTCCGGGTCGTAGACCTCCGCCACCACTTCCCCTTTCAGGTTCTTGATGGCCAGATCGCCCAGGGCGTTCTCCCTGGTCTCGCCCAGGACGGACGGCACCTCCACCTCTACGGTCTCCTTGCCCTCGCTGACCCAGATCTGCACTTCCGTCTCGCCCGGGATGACGGTGCTGCCGTATTCCGGGGTGTACCGGGTCACATAGCCGGAGTTGATGGTGTCCGAGTACTCCCGGATGGGCTCCAGAATCTTCAGGCCCATCTGATCCAGCAGCGCCATGGCGGATCGGTACTCCTGGTTGTAGATCTCCGGCATGGTCAGTACATCCCTGCCGGTGCTGACGGTGACGGTGATGACCCGGTTGTCCTCCCCCTTCACCTGGGTGTTGGCGGCGGGATCCTGCTCCACAATGACCCCGACCTCCTCGTCGCTCTCCTCATAGATGACCTCCGGGTTGAGCTCAAAGCCGTCCAGCAGGGACGGATCCAGGGCGAAGTCCTGCAGAGTGTGCCCGGTGACGCTGGGTACGGTATAGGTGGGATCCGTGGGGAACAGCAGCGGGCCGAGGAAAGTGCGCCAGAGGAAGAAGAACAGCACGCCCACAAAGACCAGGATCAGGATGACGGCCACCGCGAAAGGATAGGAGGCTGTGCGGGAACGGCTTCTGCCGCTGCTTCGGCTGCGGCTGGGACGCTCGTCCTCCTCCTCGTCCTCCTCCGGGAGGAAATCCCGGCCGCCGTCGTCCGGCTCGTCATAGCTGATGCGCCGGCTTCTGTGCTCCGGCGCGCTGTGGCTGACGGACTTGATCTGGGTGGGCTCGTCGTCCACATCCAGGGTGGGAAACTCGTAGTCGAAGTTGATGTCCGGGTTCTTGCGAAACTCCTCCAGATCCGCCAGCATGTCGTCCGCGGACAGGTACCGCCTGTCCGGATTGGGCGCCATGGCTTTCATGGTGATGGCCTCCAGGGCCTCGGGCAGGCTGGGGTCAATCTCCCTGGGGGAGAGCGGAATGGAGTTGATGTGCTGGATGGCCACCGACACCGGGGAATCGCCCTCGAACGGCAGCCGGCCGGTGAGCATCTCGTACAGGACGACACCGGCGGAGTAGATGTCCGACCGGGCGTCCACATGGCTTCCTCTCGCCTGCTCCGGCGAGATGTAATGCACGGAGCCCAGCGCCTCCTGGGTCAGGGTGCTGTGGCCGGCGTTGATCAGTCTGGCGATGCCGAAGTCAGCGACTTTCGCGCTGCCGTCCCGGAGCACCATGATGTTGTGGGGCTTGATGTCCCGGTGGATGATGCCCCGGCTGTGGGCGTGGCTGAGGGCCTTGGTGATCTGGATGATGAAGTGCAGCGCCTCCCGCCAGTTGAGCTTGTTCCCTTTCTGCTGCATGTACTGCTTGAGGGTGATGCCCTCAATCAGCTCCATGACGATAAAGTCGATGTCCGTAGACCGGCTCACATCGTAGACGGCCACGATATTGGGGTGGGACAGCATGGCGACGGCCCGGGACTCGTCGTGGAAACGGCGGCGGAACTCCTCGTCCTGCGCCAGATCCTCCTTGAGGATCTTGACGGCCACCAGGCGATCCAGACGGTGATCCCGCGCCTTGTAGACAGTGGACATCCCGCCCCGGCCGATCTCCTCCAGCAGCTCATACCGGTTTTCGAGTAATCGGCCTATGTATTTATCCATGGCAATTACCCCCTTTAACCGTTTTGCAGCAGCACGGCGGTCACATTGTCCGGCGCACCGCGCCGGAGCGCGATGTCCAGCAGGCGCCGGCAGCAGGTCTCCGGTGCGCCGCCGTGGATGACTTCATAGAGCAGCTCCTGATCCGTCACGAGATTGCTCAGACCGTCGCTGCACAGCAGCAGAAAGTCGCCCTCAGACCAGGTCAGGTCGAACTCGTCCGTGCGCAGATCCGGCTCAGAGCCCAGCGCCCGGGTGATCAGGTTCTTCTGCGGGTGGGTGCGCGCCTGCTCCGGCGTGATCTCCCCCCGCTCCACCAGATCCTGCACCAGGGAGTGATCCCGGGTCACTCTCACGATCCCGTCCGGGGTGATGTGGTACGCCCGGCTGTCCCCCTCGTTGAGCAGAATCGCCTGGGAGGCGTCCGCCCAGGCGGCCACCAGCGTGGTGCCCATGCCCAGGCAGTCCCGATCCGTGCTGGCCCGCTCGAAGATCTCGCGGTTGGCCCGCTCCGCCGCCGCGGTCATGCGCTCCGGCACCCCGGCCTCTTTCTCCGAGCGGAGAAAGGTGGAGAGGAACAGATCCACCGCCATGCCGCTGGCGATATTGCCGGCTTTCGCGCCGCCCATGCCGTCGCAGACGACCGCCAGCGCGGCGCCGTCCTCCAGAAGCCGGGCGGCGTAGGCGTCCTGGTTCTGCTCCCGGACAGCCCCGCGGTCTGTGATGCCCCAAATCTGTACCATGATCCAAGACCTCTTTTCTCAGGATCCCTCTTCTTCCCGTGTTCTGCGCCTGAGCTGGCCGCAGCTGGCGTCGATGTCTCCGCCCAGCTTCCGCCGGACTGTGACGGGGATCCCGTGCTCCTCCAGCCGCCTCTGGAACGCCGCTGTGCGGCGGCTGGGCTTCAGATCGCTCTCCCGCACCTGGTTGAGCGGGATCAGATTCACATGGCCGCCGGTGCCTTTCAGGCGGGACGAGAGGAGATCCGCCTGGGCGTCGCTGTCGTTGACGCCGTCGATCATGGCGTACTCGTAGGAGACCCGGCGTCCGGTGGTCTCAAAATATCTCCGGCAGCAGTCAAACAGTCTGTCCACGCCGCACGACCGGTTCACCGGCATCAGCGCGTTCCGGGTCTCGTCGTCCGGCGCGTGGAGGGAGACCGACAGCGTCAATTGTAACCGATACTGCGCCAGTTTGTCAATTTGCTCCGTCAGGCCGCAGGTGGACAGGGAGATGTGCCGCATCCCGATGTTCCGGCCCTGGGGGTGGTTGAGCAGCTCCAGGAACCGCAGCACCTGCTCCAGGTTGTCCAGCGGCTCCCCGATGCCCATGAGCACCACATTGGAGACGGTCAGGCCGGAGTCCCGCTCCGTGCACAGCACCTGATCGAGCATCTCGGAGGCGGCCAGATTGCGCACCTTTCCCCCGATGGCGCTGGCGCAGAACGCGCAGCCCATGTTGCACCCCACCTGGCTGGAGACGCACACGGTGTTCCCGTGCTGGTAGCGCATGAGCACCGTCTCAATGCAGTTGCCGTCCCCCAGGCGCCACAGGTACTTCATGGTGCCGTCCAGAGCGGACACCTGTCTGCGCTCCGCCGCGGGGGCCGTGAGACAGCAGGTCTCCGCCAGCCGCTCCCGCAGCCGTTTGGAGAGATTGGTCATCTCGTCGAACGAGACCACCCCGGCCTGGAGCCAGCGGAAGATCTGCGCGGCGCGGAACGGGGCCTCCCCCATGTCCGTGACCAGATCCTCCAGCTCCTCCGGCGTCATGGATTTGAGATCGATCATGGCTGTCTCCTCACCCGGGCGATGTAGAACCCGTCTGTCCCGGTGCGGTGGGGCCAGAGGGTAATCTGGCCCTGTGACCCGTCCATCGCCGGACCGGGCAGCGTAAACTCCTCCAGGGAGCAGTCCGGACGGTGCGCCAGGAAGGCGGAGATGACCTCCTCATTCTCCCGCGCAAGCAGCGTGCAGGTGGAGTAGAGGATCACACCGCCCGGCCTCACATAGTCCGCCGCCTGGCACAGCAGCCTGCTCTGCAGCGCCGGCAGATCCGCCAGGGGCGCGGGATCCTTATAGCGGATCTCCGGCTTTTTCCGGATGGTGCCCAGGCCGGAACAGGGCGCGTCCAGGAGCACCAGGTCAAAGGCATGGACGAAGTCCTCCCTGCGCACGCATCCGTCCTGAACCTCCGTGCGCACGCACTCCAGTCCCAGGCGGCGCCGGCCCGCCTCCACCAGATCCCGCCGGTGGGGGTGGAGATCGCAGGAGACCACCTCGCCCTGATCTCTCATGGCGATGGCCGCCGCGAACGACTTCCCGCCCGGCGCGGCGCACATGTCCAGCACGCGCATGCCGGGTTTCGGGCCGGCGGCCTCCACCGCCAGCCGGGCGGCCGGATCCTGGACATAGAACCACCCCGCCTGGTACGCCGGCAGCCGGTCAGGACGGCCCGCGCCGGAGAGCAGCCAGCAGCCGCTCAGCCACGGGTGGGGAACCAGCACGGCGCCGCATGCCGTCAGGGCGTCTTTCAGCTGCTCCGGCTCACACCGGAGGGGATTGCGCTGGATGGCGGTGGGCGGCTGGCTGTTGTCCGCGGCGAGCAGCGCATCCACCTCGTCCTCCGGCAGCCGGGCCGCGAACGCGTCCACCAGCCATTTCGGGTGGCTGTACCGGATCGACCGATCCGGCGGCTGCGGCAGAGTGTCCCGTGCGCGGTCGATGGCCCGGAGCACGCCGTTGACCAGGCCCGGTGCGCCTTTCCGCCCAGGCAGCCAGGCGCGGGAGAGCCGGACGGACTCGTTCACCGCGGCGCTGGCCGGGATCCGATCCAGAAACAGCAGCTGATACACCCCCAGCCGGAGGATGCACAGCAGCATGGTCTCCATCTTCTTCGTCCGGCAGCTGGAGTAGCAGTCAAGGTAGAAATCGCAGAGCATCCGGTTTTGCAGCACGCCGTAGCACAGCTGGGCGGCCAGAGCCGCGTCCCGTTCGTCCAGGCGGGCGGCCCGGATGTGTGTTTTCAGCGCCTCCCCGGACCAGCTGCCCCGTCTCTCGCACTCGTACAGGGAGAGCAGAGCCGCCTCCCGGGCGGTGCCCGGCCGGGCGCTCACTGCTCCCGCCCCCGCTGGCCCAGGAACATGACCACAAAGCGCAGCAGCTGCGCCAGGGAGGTCAGAAGCGCAGCCACATAGGTCAGGGCGGCGGCGCGCAGCACTTTCTTCGCGCCGGCCAGCTCGTCCTCATACAGCAGTTCGTTCTCCTCCAGACAGACCACCGCCCGGCGGGACGCGTTGAACTCCACCGGCAGCGTGATCAGCTGCACGAACACGGACAGCCCGAAACAGAGCACACCCAGCCCGAACAGCGTCTGGGAGTAGAGCAGAATCCCCACCAGCAGCAGGACGATGGAGATCTGGGAGCCCACATTGCACACGGGGATCACGGCGTTGCGCACCCGGATGGGGGCGTACCGCTGCGCGTACTGCACGGCGTGGCCCGCCTCGTGGGCCGCCACACCCACCGCGGACACGGTGGCGGCGTCGTACACGCCCTGGGACAGCCGGATCACATTCGTCCTGGGGTCATAGTGATCCGTGAGCTTCCCGGCCACCCGCTCAATCCGCACGCCCCGCACGCCGTTGGCCTGCAGCACCGCCTCCGCCGCCTCCGCGCCCGTCAAGTTCCGGCGGTTGCGCACCCTGGAGTAACGGTTAAAGGTGGAGGACACATTCGCCTGGGCAAACGCGGAGATCAGCAGACAGGGCAGCAGAATCACCAGATAGGAGAAATCGAGAAAGAACACAGGATCCACCGCCTTTCCGCGTCCCGTCCGCGGGAACCGTATGATTTGACCTTCTCCCGGGAGGAGACATCGCGGATTCCAGGCTCATGAGAGTTCGTCTGTTCCGCGGGCAATCCGCCTGATTTCCGCCCCGATGGCTCCGGCGCTGTCCCGCCCTCTGCGCCGGAACGCAGAGCCCGGGATAGCGCCGGTCACACGCCGGGCTGTACCGGGTGGCCCCGGAGGTAGTCCGCGGCCGCCATCCGCCTGCCGCCGGGCGCCTGAACCTGAATGACCCGCAGTGTCAGGCCGTCTCCGCAGGACAGGTCGATGCCCTCCCGATCCGCTTTCAGCACCGTGCCGGGGGCGGCGTCCGTCCGCTCCGCCAAGACCCGGGACGCCCACAGTTTGAGACCCGTCCCGCCGATGGCGTCGGTGGACGCGCCGGGCCAGGGGCACAGGCCCCGGATCTGGTTGTGGATCTCCGCGGCGCTCCGGTTCCAGTCCACCGGGGACATCGCCCGGGTCAGCATGGGGGCGTAGGTGGCCACCGCGTGGTTCTGGGGCGTCCGCACCGCGGTGCCGGCGGCGAGATCCGCCACGGCCTCCACAATGAGCTGCGCACCCAGCTCCGCCAGGCGCGGGTAGAGCTCCTCCGCAGTCTCCTCCGGCCCGATGGCTGTCGACCGCGCACACAGGATGTCCCCGGCGTCCAGCTCCGGCGCCATGGCCATGATGGTGACCCCCGTCTCCGTCTCCCCGCAGAGCACCGCCTGGTTGACCGGCGCGGCGCCCCGGTACTTCGGCAGCAGGGACGCGTGGATGTTGACGCTGCCCAGCTCCGGGGCGTCCAGAATCTCTTTCGGCAGGATCCGGCCGTAGGCCGCCACCACCGTGAGATCCGGCGCCAGGCTCCGCACCAGGGCCAGCGGCTCGTCCCCTCTCAGGGTAACCGGCTGATACACCGGGATATTGTGTGTAAGGGCAAACTCCTTTACCGGCGTTGCCTGGAGCTTCATGCCACGGTTTTTCGGCTTGTCCGGCCGGGTGAAGACCCCGCAGATCTCGTGTCCGGCCTCCGCCAGGGAGCGCAGCGGCGGCACCGCGAAATCCGGGGTGCCCATAAACAGAATTCTCACTTCGAATTCTCCTGGTTCTCCAGCTCCTCTTTCTGCCGGAGGATCTCGTCCACCTGCTCCTCCGAGTAGATCTCCGTGGTCAGATCCAGATACAGCTGGCCGTCCAGATGGGCGATCTCATGACAGAAGCAGCGGGCGGTGAGCCCGGTGCCCTCCGCCTCGAAGAAATTCCCTTTCCGATCCTGAGCCCGCACCTTCACCCAGGTGGGCCGGGCGACGATGCCGTAGTAGCCGGGCACGCTCAGGCAGCCCTCCAGGGCCTTGTCCTCGCCCTCCTGATCGATGATCTCGGGGTTGACCAGCTCCAGCATCTCGCCGTTTCCCTCCTCCAGGAGGGCCACCACGGCGACTCTGCGCAGAATGCCGATCTGGGGCGCGGAGAGACCCGCCCCCTGGGCGTCCGCCAGGGTGTCTTTCAGGTCGTCCAGCAGATCCGCCAGCCGGGCGTCAAAGCGCGTCACGGGGTGGCAGGTCTTATGAAGCACGGGGTCTTCCAGAAGCAGAATTTTTCTCACAGCCATGGTTGTCTTGTTCCTCCTTGTCACTGGAAAGGATTACAGTCCGCGATGACGGTAATCTCATGAAACCGCTTGTCTTTGGGGACGGCGCGCAGCACCTGCGCGATCATGGCGCGCAGCGCTTTCGTATTCCTGCCGCACAGGGTCAGATGGTAGCGGTAGCGGTCGTTGATCTTCGGCACCCGATCCGGCGCCGGGCCCAGCAGGCGCATGGCGTCCCCGGCCAGCGCCGGATCCGAGCGCAGCGCGGTGTCAATGGTGGAGCGCAGAATCAGGCAGGCGTCCGCCACCCGCTGCTCGCTCAGCCCGGAGGCGGAGATGGTGAAGATATCGCAGAACGGCGGGAAGCCGCGGAGATCCCGCAGCTCCAGCTCCTGCTGATAGAAGCTGTCGTAGTCCTGCCTGGCGGCGAAGCGGATCACCTCGTGATCCGGGGTGTAGGTCTGGATGACCGCCCGGCCCCGCTTCCCGCCGCGGCCGGCCCGGCCGATCACCTGGGTGAGCAGCGAGAACGCACGCTCGGACGCCCGGAAGTCGTCCACATACAGCGCCAGATCCGCGTCCACCACCCCCACGAGGGTGACATTCTCAAAATCCAGGCCCTTGGCCACCATCTGGGTGCCCACCAGGACGGGCACCCGATCCTCCCGGAAATGCCGGAGCAGCTTCTCGTGGCTTCGGGAGGCGGACACGGTGTCCGTGTCCATCCGCAGGATCTCCCGGCCCGGGAACAGCGTCTCCAGCTCCGTCTGGAGCTTCTGGGTTCCCACCCCGATGAGCTGGAACTTCCCGCCGCACTCCGGACAGTCGCTCCGGAACGGCTCGGAGTAGCCGCAGTGGTGGCACATGAGCCGCCCGTTGGCGGAGTGGTAGGTGAGATGAACCTCGCAGCGCGGGCAGACCGGCACATAGCCGCACTCCCCGCAGGAGACCATCCGGCTGGCGCCCCGGCGGTTGAGGAAGAGAATGGACTGCTCGCCCCGGCTGAAGTTGTCCTCCAGCTCCCTGCGCAGCACGGAGCTGACGCAGCTGCCGTTTCCGGCGCGCAGCTCCTGCTTCATATCCGCCACCATCACATCCGGCAGCGGCCGGTCGCGGTAGCGGCGGGTGAGCACCTGCATGTGGTAGGCCCCCCGCTGGGCCTGATACCGGCTCTCCAGAGACGGGGTGGCGGAGCCCAGCACCAGCAGGCACCGGTTCTGCACGCACCGGTACTTCGCCACATCCCGGGCGTGGTACCGGGGCACATTCTCCGATTTATACGAGTACTCCTGCTCCTCATCCAGGATGATCAGACCGGGATTGGCCAGCGGGGCGAACACCGCGGAGCGGGTGCCCACCACCACCCGGGCCTTCCCGGCGCGGATCCGCTTCCACTCGTCGTAGCGCTCCCCGGCCCGCAGGCCGCTGTGGAGCACGGCGGTCTGCTTCCCGAAATGGGAGGCGAAGATATTCAGCAGCTGGGGGGTCAGGGCGATCTCCGGCACCAGCACCAGCGCGTCCCGGCCCTCAGACAGGATCTTTTCAATGAGTTTGATGTAGATGAGCGTCTTCCCGCTGCCGGTGACGCCGTACAGCAGGGAGACCGCGGGCTCCCCCCTGTCCGCCAGGGCGCACAGATCACGGTACGCCGCCTCCTGCTCGGCGTTGAGCGTCACCGGGCCGGCCGGGGGCACCTCCGGGGGCTCGTAGCGGGACACCTCCTGGCGCTCCAGGTCGATAAGGCCGCTCTTTTTCAGGGAGCGCAGCGTGGTCATGGACGCGCCGGTGTAGTAGCACACCTCTTTCGCGGACGCGCTGCCCACGCTGGCGAGCAGCTCCACCACGGACGCACGCAGCGGCGAGCGCCTCCGGTTCTGCTGCACCTGCGCCAGCGCCTCCTCCGGCGGCACCGCCAGTACGGCGATCTGCTCCGTCTTATCCCCCACGCCCCGGGAGGCGCTGGTCTCCAGAGTCAGGACGCCGCGATCCGTCAGCGCTTTCAGCGCCGGCGCGGGACTGGCGGTTCCCAACGCGACGCGGATGGCTTTCAGCTCCGCCTCTCCCCCGTTGGCAAAGATGACATCCAGGAGTTTCCCGGCGCTTTTGGACCGGCCTGCCGCGGCGTAGGCCGTCTCCCGATCCATCCCGGGCGCGAGACAGACATGATCCTGCAGGGAGAAATACAGCCCCGCGGGGAGCATGGCCTTCACGGCGTCGTAGACGGTGCAGAAATTCTGATCCCGCATCCACAGCGCCAGCTGGATGCCTTTCTCATCCAGAACCGGCGCGTCGTCCAGCACGGTCTCAATCTGCTTGTAGCGCTCCGCCCCGTCCTCCGGCACCTGCGCCAGGGCGATCACCATGGCGTCCGAGCGGCGGTTGCCGTTCCCGAACGGCACCAGCACCCGCACGCCGGGCAGCACCCGGCCGTCCAGCTCCGGGGGAATCAGATAGGTGTAGGGCCGGTCCATGGCGTAGACCGCCCGGGCGATCACCACTTTCGCCGCAGCCAGATCCATCCGTGTCCCGCCCTCCTTATCTTCCGGAAAGGGCAAGCGGTTCGGGAAACCCCGTTCCCTCCGCTTGCCCTTTTCTGCGTGTCCCGATCAGTCCTCATCCTCCACCGGATGCAGCAGGCCCTCCGCGGCCTCGTTAATGGCCAGACTCACCGGCTTCTCCGTCATCTGGACATGCTCATCCTCCGCCTCGCGGGCAATCTGACGCGCCCGGCAGGCAATGACATTCACCAGCTCGTACCGGCTGGGGATATATTGCAGCATATCTTTCAGCGGCGGCTCCAGCATCATGATTTCATCTCTCCTTCCAGCAGGTGTATTCTGTGATCCGTGCGGCAGTCCGCCGCGGTCAGGATGGCGAGGATCTCCTCCGCCGCGGAGGAGACCTGGTCATTGATCACGATATAGTCATAGGCGCGCGCCTGTCTCAGCTCCCGCCTGGCGGTCTCCAGCCGGGCCAGGATGCGCTCCTCGCTGTCTGTCCCTCTGCCCCGCAGCCTGCGGGCCAGCTCGTCGAAATCCGGCGGCGCCAGGAAGACCAGCACGGCGTCCGGGCACTTCTCCCGAACCGTGGCCGCCCCCTGCACCTCGATATCCAGCAGGACATCCGTGCCCCGCTCCAGATGATCCCGGATCACCTTCAGGGAGGTGCCGTAGTACTGGCCCACATACTCCGCGTACTCCAGCAGCTCGCCCTTCGCGATCATCCGCTCAAACTCGGCGCGGCTCACAAAGCGGTAGTTCACGCCGTCCGTCTCGCCCTCCCGGGGCGCCCGGGTGGTGAACGAGACGGAGAAGTGGATGTCCGGCCGGCGCCGGAGCACCTGCGCGATGACCGTGCTCTTCCCCGTGCCGGACGGCCCGGAGATCACCAGCAGCGTCCCCCGTTCCGGTTTCATCCGCTCTCCTCCTCCGGCGCGTCCTCCCCGGCGCTGTCCAGCCGGGCGGCCACGGTCTCCGGCTGGAGGGCGGACAGGACGATGCAGTCGTTGTCCATCACCAGCACCGCACGGGTGCGCCGCCCGAACGAGGCGTCGATCAGCCTCCCCCGATCCCGCGCCTCCTGGATCAGCCGCTTGATGGGCGCGGACTCCGGGCTGACCACGGCGATCATGCGGCCCGCGGCCACCATATTTCCGAACCCGATATTGACCAGTCTCATCGCAACCTCCCGGCGTGACATCGTCACTCCAGATTCTGAACCTGCTCCCGGATCTTCTCAATCTCCGCCTTGAGATCCACCACCAGCTTCGTCAGCTGGAGGTCGTTGCTCTTGGAGCCGATGGTGTTGGCCTCCCGGTTGAACTCCTGGATCAGGAAGTCCAGCTTCCGGCCCACGGCGCCGCCCTGGGCGAACAGCTCCCGCAGCTGGGCGATGTGGCTGCGCAGCCGCACCGTCTCCTCCTCTACGGCGGTCTTGTCCGCGAAGATGGCCGCCTCGGTCAGCAGCCGGCTCTCATCCACCTGGACGCCGCCCAGCAGCTCCCGCATCTTTGTCTCCAGGCGCTGCCGGTACTCCTCCGTCGTCTGAGGGGAACGCGCCTCCACCTGGGACACCAGATCCTCGATGGTATCCGCCCGGCCCAGGATATCCGCGGCCAGGCGTGCGCCCTCCCGCTCCCGCATGGCGTTGAAGTCCGCCAGGGCGAGATCCGTCACCTCCAGCAGACGCGTGCGCATCTGCTCCGGATCCTCCTCTTTCTTCACCACGGTGAGCACATCCGGCAGCATCGCCAGATCCACCGCGGAGACCTTTCCTTTCACGGCCACGCCGCTGTGCTCCGCGGCGTCCCGGATCTCCCGGAGCGCCTGGAGGTAGCTGCGCACCAGCTCCGGATTCACCTCGACGCCCTGGTCGTCCCCGCCGTTCCGGTTCACGGTGACGAACGCGTCCACCTTGCCCCGGCCGACCTCCGCCTGGATCCTGGTCTTCAGGGCATCCTCCGCGAAGAGAAAGTTCCGGGGCATCTTAAACGAACAGTCCAGGAAGCGGTTGTTCACCGCACGCAGCTCCACGGTGAGCACCATGTCCTCATAGACCCGCTCTCCCCGGCCGTAGCCTGTCATACTCCTGACCAAACTGAAATCCCTCCAGAACGCGGGGCGCGTCACGCCCGCCTTTTCATATGCCGATCCACGCGCACGCTGTAGAACTGCGCCAGTTTGGACAGCCCGATGTCGTAGACCACAAACACCGCGTTGGCCACCGGCCACAGAAAAAACAGGTTCCGGAACACCGAGGGCAGGGACGAGAACAGAAACCCGCCCACCGTGAGCACGGAGACCGCCAGCATCGCGTTGAAGAACAGCAGCTTGAGCACCCACTCCGCCGGCAGGTTCCGCAGCCGCTCAATCAGGCTCTTCACCACGGGATAGAGCCCGAGAAACAGCAGGAATAACACCGCGCAGCCCTTGTCCGGCACCAGCAGCAATCCCAGCAGGCCCGCCGCCGCCCAGCACAGGAACCCGGCGCGCACGCCCACGGAGATCACCGCGGCCATGGGGAACAGGCCCGCCACGGCCGTCAGGCCCAGCTGGCCCGTGGGCACGACGCACGCGCCGAACAGGAACACCAGAGCCAGCGCCGCCAGGATACCGCACAGCGCCACCGCCCGTGCGCTCCGGAACTCACCCCGGCCGGCCATGTCAGCGGCACCACCCGCACAGGCAGTTGGTGCACATCAGGGCGGAGCAGCAGTTCATGGCGCTCATGCCGGTGTTGGCGTTCCCGTAGGTGCGGTACACCGGCCCGCCGGCCTGCATCATGCTCAGCGCCTGGCGGTACTCCGGGTTGTTGGGATCCATCTGCACCGCCCGCTGGTAGTTCTGCAGCGCCTCGTCCAGCCAGCCCCTGCGGTAGGCGATGCTCCCGGTCAGGAAGTACCACTCCGCGTCCCGGCTGGACACGGACTGGAGGATCTGCTCCGCGCCGCTTAAATCGCCCATGTTGATGGAGTTGCGCACCCGGGCGTACGCGGCGCGATCCCCGCCGCTCTGCCCGTACTGCTGCTGCTGATATCCCCCGGAATAGGAGCCGGAGTAGCCGGAGGAGGAGCCGGAGTACGACGAGTAGCCGCCGCCTCTGCCGGCGCTGCGCTGCCGGGTGATGGTGTCGTAGGCCTCGTTGATCTCCTTCATCTTCTCCTCGGCCAGATCCGCCAGGGGGTTATTCTGATAGTTGTCCGGGTGATATTTCCGTGCCAGCTCGCGGTACGCCCGCTTCACCTCTTCGTCGCTGGCGCCGGGACTGAGCCCCAGAACGCTGTAAGGATCATTCATGCTCAATTCTCCTGAAGGTCTTTTTTTTCATTTCTTTCCACTGCCCGGAAAACACCGCGTTCTCCACCATGGGCAGTCCCAGGTAGAGGATATTGGCCACAATCTCGCTCCAGGCCGTGCCCGGCAGCAGCTCAAACGCGCCCCGGCACAGACTCAGCGACCCGGAAAGGGAGACACGCAGCGTCTCCTCCCGGTTCGAGGCGTCCGGGAACCGCAGGGCGACGGGGTTGTAATTGCCCTCCCGGGCGTCCTCCTCCAGATCATCCACGGCGTCAACCAGGTAGATCCACCGGCCCACATGGTAGAGAAGCTGGCCCAGCACCCGGCGCCGGACCGGATCCTCCTCGCTCTCCGCCGCCGCCTGGAGCAGGCAGGCGAACGCGTCCGCCGTGCGGTCAATGGAGGGGCAGCGATCCCGCTCCAGCGCCTCCAGGGTCTCCAGCGCCCGCGTCACCGCGGCGTCAAAGACCGGCTCCCGCGCCGCCGCCCGCCGGTAGTCCCGGCGCAGCAGGAACGAGAGAAACCGGGCGGGCAGTCCCCGCCACCAGGAGCTGTCTCTCACGGTATCCCGGAGCTTGCGCCACGAGAGAATCACCATCTGATCCGCCGCCCGGGCCATGGCCGGGATGCCGGTGCACATGCGCTTTTTCCTCAGCGGACACGCGGGGCAGCGGCGCAGCTCCACCGCGGTCGTATCCTCCGGCCGGGCCAGCACCATGGCCAGAAACACAAAGTCATAGTTGAGCAGAGAGCGGGCCAGCAGGCTGTACCGCAGCCCCAGCTCCCGGCACAGTCCGCAGTAGACCGCGCCGTAGAGATCCGTCTGCCCGTCCTGCAGCTGTGTTTTCAGCGGCCTGACATATCCGAAGATAGCGCCTCACTCCTTGACCGAGGTGATGGTAAATACCACATCCCCCCTGCGCTTTTCCCGCCGGTTCACCGCCATGGCCACAAGCACGCCCGCCGCGAATCCGGCCAGACCGGCCACCACGGCGATCCCCTCGCCCAGGCCGGCGGCCAGGAAATAGCACAGGAAAAACAGCACAAACGGCACCAGGTAGACGACGGCGGCGATGCCCAGCAGCGTCTTCGAGCTGGACTCCACCACCACCGTATCCCCCGGTCTGACCCCCACCGGGTCGTTGGCGACCACCAGCATCTCCCGGGCCTCCCCGGCGGCGCAGCCCCCGCACGAGGCGCAGTCGTGGCCGCACATGGTCTGCCTGGAGATACACAGCTCCGCCCGGCCTTTCTGCACCAGGCGGCGCACCGTCGCTGTCTGCGTCATGGTCTCACTGCCTTCCTTTCCTAGCGGGACACCTGGACGATGACCTCGTACTCGCCCACGGCGCCCACCTCACTGTGCCCGACGATGGTGACCCGCGCCGGCACCGGATAGCGGCCCGTGGCCGTGACAATGTCTCCCAGGTCTCCCACCACCCGGATCTGATCCGGCGTGATGCCGTCCAGGCTGCCCGCCGGCCCCCGGAGCTGGATCTCCAGAGACTGGGTCACCAGCGTCGCCTGGTATCCCTCGGTAATGTTCGTCAGTCCAATCTGCCCCTGATCCACCGTCATGGTCATCTGATCCAGGCCGGTGATCAGCACGCTGACCGTGGCGTGGGTGATGCCGCTGGCGTTGGTGAGCTCCTGGGGCAGGACAATATCATAGCTGCTGATCTGCGTGGTGTAGATATCCGCCAGGTCGATCTCGCCCAGGCTGATCTCCGTCAGACCCTCCAGATCCTGCTCCTCGCCGGTGACCGAGATGCTGGCCGGGGAGATGCTCACCTGGACATGGTTGCCGTCCCGGGGCACGCCGCCGTTGTAGAGCAGATCCACCGTCAGGGGGATCTCCCGCACCACAACCACGGGCATGGTGACCACCGCACGGGAGATGTCGCTGCGCACCATGCCGTCCGCGATCCGGTTCCCGTCCGCGTCCTGCAGAATCACCGGCAGCTCGCCGGTGTAAGTCTCCAGCAAATCCTCGCCGCCCACTTCCACGACCGCCCGGGCGACCTTATCCACATTCTCCTCCTCGCCGCTGACCGTTACCGTCTGCGGGGAGATGGTCAGGGTACCGGCCTGGTAGCCCTCCGCCACGCTGCCCAGGAAGACACCCTCAATGGGCAGCTGCTTTGAGGCCAGCGCCGCCACCGTGACCGTGACGGAGCTGGTGTCCCGGGAGGTGGTCAGACTGGACGCGGACACCGTCGTGGGATAGTTGATGGTATAGTTCAGGGTATGGGTGCCCGCTTTGGTGATCCGGGACAGATCCACTACCAGGGTGGGCCGCTCCCGGGCAATCCGCTGCCGGGTGCTGGCGGCGCCGTTAAAGGTGATGGAGATCCCCTGAGGGGACACATCGCTGACCATCAGGCCGCGGGCCTCCAGCGTCTCCTCCCCGGTGAGCACCACACTCAGGTTGTTGAGCGTCGTGCTGCCCACCGGATCCACGGCCACGCGGACATAGAGCCACAGGCCGATGGCGATGGCCAGGGAGAGCGCGAGACGCAGACCCTTGCTCTCTCTAAGACGCTTCATCGCCGCTGTCCCCTTTCCGCGTGCGCAGCAGGCCGGTCAGGCGGGAGCGGGCGCTGTCCCGCTTCCCCGTCTCCGGAATCAGCTCGTTGCGCAGCATGCTTTCCAGGGTATCCGGGGCGAGATGCCGTTTGATCTTCCCCTCCACCGCGACGGAGATGGAGCCCGTCTCCTCCGAGACAATGGCCACCACCGCGTCGCTCTGCTCGCTCATGCCGATGCCGGCCCGGTGGCGCATGCCCAGATCCCGGCTGAGATTGGGATTGCTGGACATGGGCAGCATGCATCCGGCGCCCACAATCCTGCCGCCGCGGACAATGACCGCGCCGTCGTGGAGCGGCGCCTTGTTCCAGAACAGGTTCTTGAGCAGCTCCACATCCACGCTGCAGTCCAGGGCGCTGCCCGTGGCAATCTGCTCGTCCAGGCGGTTTTTGCGCTCAAAGACCATGAGTGCGCCCACCCGGTCCTTGGACATGGAGGTAAACGCCTCCACCGTGTGGCGGATGGCCATGTCCAGATCCTCGGGCGCCTCGTCGCTCTGCAGCACATCCCCCAGGTGGCCCACCCGCTCCAGCAGCTGGCGCAGCTCCGGCTGGAACAGGATCAGCAGACCCAGAAGCCCGATCTCCAGCACATTGTTTAAAAAGAAGTTGACCGTGTAGAGGTGGAACACCTGGGCAATCACGACCACAATCACCACAACGAGGATGCCCTTGAGCACGCTGCCGGATCGGGTCTGGAACCCGCTGCGGACGATGAATGTGATCACCGCGTAGACCACGGCGGTGATGATGGCGATATCCAGTACAGAAGAGATGAGGGAGGACAGCTCCACATAGCGGAAATAGTCCAGGACCGCCTGAATGCCGTTCCGAAGCCACTCCATTTCCGACCCGCACCTCTTTCCCAAGTCAGGATATCATTTATCAGTTTATTCTACTATATCCACCGGGCAATGGCAAGGAAGAGACTTAAATTTTTCATGAACATTTCCGCGGCCCGCCGCCCGGAAAAAAACACCCGGGCTGATACCCGCCCGGGTGCGACGCACGCAGAAATCCCGCCGTCAGGTCAGAAGAACCACCGCGTGGGCGGCAATCCCCTCCTGGGCGCCGGTGAATCCAAGGCCCTCCTCCGTGGTGGCCTTGAGGTTGACCTGATCCGAACTCACCTCCAGGATGGGGGCGAGATTCTCCTTCATCTGGAGCAGATAGCCGGAGAGCTTCGGCTGCTGGGCGATGATGGTCAGATCCGCGTTCTCCACATGGTACCGATCCGAGCGCAGCAGGGTCATGACCCGGCGCAGCAGCTCCAGACTGGAGATCCCCTCAAGGGCGGGGTCGGTATCCGGGAAGTGCCGGCCGATGTCCCCCATGCCCGCCGCGCCCAGCAGGGCGTCCATGAGGGCGTGGGTCACCACATCCGCGTCGGAGTGGCCCAGCAGACCCATCTTCCACGGAATCTCCACCCCGCCCAGAATCAGCTTCCGATCCGGCACCAGCCGGTGCACATCATATCCGTGTCCAACCCTCACAGTTTCATGCCTCACAGTCTATGTAAAGTAGATATCCTTTTCAGACAGTTTCCGCCGTCCGGGCCAGCATGGCCTCGCCACGGGCCAGATCCGCGGGGGTAGTGAGCTTGAAGTTGGCCTCGTCGCCCTCCGTGAGCGTCACCTTCATGCCCAGGCGCTCCACGGCCATGCAGTCGTCCGTCAGCGCCACCTGATCCTTTCTCGCCTGGTGGATGGCCGCCCGGATGAGAGACGCCTCAAACACCTGGGGGGTCTGCACCGCGTACAGCCCTTTCCGATCCACCGTCTCGGACACCAGGCCGCTTTCGGCCCGCTTGAGGGTGTCCTTCACCGGCACGGCCGGGGCCGCGGCATTGCAGCGCGCGGCGGCGGAGATGACCCGGGAGAGCACCTCCTGGCTGACAAACGGCCGGGCGCCGTCGTGGATGGCGATGAGATCCGCGTCCCGGCTGGCGGCTTTCATGCCCAGATACACCGAGTCCGTCCGGGTCTCCCCGCCGGCCACCACCCCGGCCACTTTGGCGTACGGCGCGCACAGATCGCGCACCTCGTCCGTCCGATCCGGCCGGGTGACCACCACGATCTCGTGGATCAGGGGGCACGCGTCCAGGGCGGCCACCGTGCGGCAGATCACGGGCATGCCGCCCAGATCCGCCGTGATCTTGTCCAGATCCCCCATGCGCGTGGAGTGTCCGGCCGCGACCACCACCGCCGAGCAGAACGGCTCCTTGTCCTTTCCCATCTTCCGCAGTGACTTCCACAGGCCCAATGTTCCGCCCCCCGTCCTCAAAAAAAGGAGCCTGTGCGGCTCCTTTCCGTGTTTCCCGTTTCTGTCAGGTCAGCGCCATGTTGATGCGCTCCTCCACCGCCTCATAGCTGGAGTTCTGGGAGAGCACAATCTCGGAGATGAAGATCTGCTTGGCCGAGTGGAGCATCTTCCGCTCCCCGGTGGACAGTCCCCGCTCCTCATCGCGTTTCATCAGGCTCTTGACGACTTTCGCCACCTCGATGAGATTGCCGCTCTTGAGCCGGTCCATATTCTCCCGGTATCTGCGGTTCCAGTTCTGCGTCACTTCCACCTGGATCCCGGGCAGCGCGTTGAGTACCTCGTCCGCCTGCTTGCTGTCTACCACGGGACGCACCCCGATGGCGCTGCTGGTCTCCGTGGGGATCATGACCAGCATGGAGCCCATGGGAAGCTTCATGATATAGTATTCCCGTGTCACCCCATTGACTTTCTTCTCTACGATGCTGTCGATAATGCCGGCTCCGTGCATCGGATGGACAATCTTGTCCCCGACCTGAAACAATGTGACACACCGCCTTTCGCGTAGGTTCCTGTTCCGTAAACTCAACGCCATTATTATACTCCCGCGCAGCCGGGTTTGCAAGTAGATTTTTTCACAAAGTGGCTCTTTCCCGGCAAACTTTTCACGCTGCCGGGCATGATTCTCCGCCGGATCCGGCGAAACCGCACCACCCGGGATGACGGGATCCGCGGGAGGAGCGCACCTCCCGGCAGGCGGAAACTTTTCCAGCTGTGAAATTGAAAGAACGCCTCTGCGATGTCATGTAGGTAAGAATTTTTTGAAAAATGCT
>CAYRAG010000033.1:0-21506 GCA_964422185.1 uncultured Oscillospiraceae bacterium | reverse complement strand
GGCATCGTTGCCGCTGGTGTTGATCCAGTAATTCTGCGGCTGCATGTTCGGGTGACTCAAAAGATCCTTACTATATTTGAGCACATCCCAGGGACAGTAGACCTCCGCATTTCCAAACTGATAGCCGTCATACCATTTTTTTACCATATCAAAGCGGTCTGAAAGACCATAATACGATAAGAGGTTCTTTACTTCTTCTTCCGTAAACCCGAAAAATTCTCCGGAAGACCAGTCAGTGACAGAGTAGACATCAAGGTTGTTCAGCCCTGTGAATATGCTCTCTTTGGAAACCCGCAGACAGCCGGTCAGCACGGCATATTTCAGACTTGGATTTGTTTTCAGGGCCCTGCTGAGAAGACCGCGGATTAAGGAGACCATCTGGTCGTAGTACCCGTGCAAATGCGCCTTCGACAGCGGGACATCATATTCATCAATCAGGAGAATTACTTTTTTGCCAAAGTGTTTTTCCAGAAGCCTGCAGAGCAGTGCCAGGCTCCCCTTAATCGTAGTTTTGCCCATGGTGACATCCAGAAGTCCCTGATAATCCGATCTGTCTTTCGCGGTCAGTTTTTCACTGCCTGAGAGAAAATCAAACTGTCCTGCCGTGATCGCGATAAGATCCACAATTTCGTTCACGGCTTCCTGGTAATTGTCCCCCTCCACATCTTTCATTGTGAGAAAGATCACCGGGTACTGTCCCATATGCCGCTCACAGAGTTCTTTCTCTTTTGTAATTTCAAGCCCGTCAAAGATTGTCTTATCCCCGTCCAGTGAGAAGAAGTTCGCCAGCATACTCATGTTCAGGGACTTGCCAAAACGGCGCGGACGGGTGAACAGCGCCACCTTACCCCCGGCCCTGAGCAAATCCCGAATCAGGCCGGTCTTGTCCACATAGTAATAATCGTCCGTGCGAATCTCCCGAAAATCTTCGATTCCGGTGGGAAGCCTTTTTTTCCTCTGATCCACTGCGCCGAACCTCCCTTCCTGCTGCCGCCCCGGTAACGGGTGCTGTAATATGACCTGCTTCTATGATAAACCATGACAGGCAGCAATTTCAAGTCGTTTCAGAGATTCCCGCCATCTCTCCGCTTCGCGATCACGCCCGGCGTGACCGGAGGCGATGCGGTGCGGTACCGCCGCGGGAAGACAGCGGAAGAGAATGAGGCGGGGGAGTCTGAGGGAATCCGCTCAGGTGTTGTGGTCGCTGACATGGAACTGCTTCAGGTTGCCGATCTTCTCCGCACGCCGATCCATCTCCGCGCAGACCTCCGCCACGGTGACGCCGCACTCGTTCATCATGACCATAAGGTGGTAGAGCACATCGTTGATCTCGCCCACCAGTTCGGCTCTGCCGCCGTTTTTCGCGGCGATGATGGTCTCGGCGCACTCCTCCCCCACTTTCTTGAGGATCTTGTCCAGACCCTGGTCGAACAGGTAGCAGGTGTACGAGCCCTCCTGGGGCTTAGCGCGGCGCTGCGCGATGACCGACTCCATCCGCTCAAGGGAATTCATGTCTCTTCCTCCCATATCAGATTGAAAAAGCAGCTTCTGGCCCCGGTGTGGCAGGTGGGGCCGTCCGGTATGCACTGGTAGAGCAGGGTGTCGGTGTCGCAGTCGGTGACCATCCGCTTCACATGGAGATAGTGGCCGGAGGTGGCGCCCTTGTTCCACAGCTCCCGGCGGCTGCGGGACCAGAACCAGGCGGTCTTCGTCTCCAGCGTCAGCTCCACGGCTCTCCGGTTCGTAAAGCCCACCATCAGAACCTCACCGGTGTCCGCGTGCTGCACGACCACGGGAATCAGGCCGGATTTCTGAAACAGTCTGTCCAGATCAAACACCGTCTCTCACCTCACCGGAATGCCCTGATCTCTCAGGTACGCTTTCACCTGCGGCACGGTCAGCTCCCCGAAATGAAACAGGGACGCCGCCAGCGCCGCGTCACAGTCTGTGGCCTGAAACACCTGCGCGAAGTGCGCCAGGCTGCCGCAGCCGCCGGAGGCGATCACGGGGATGGAGACGGCCTGCGTCACCGCCCGGGTCATCTCCAGGTCGAATCCGGCCCTGGTGCCGTCGGTGTCCATGGAGGTCAGCAGGATCTCGCCCGCACCCAGCGCCTGGCCGCGCCTGGCCCACTGGATGGCGTCGATGCCCGTGGGGGTGCGGCCGCCGGCCACCACCACCTCATAGGATCCGTCCGGCCGCTTCCGGGCGTCGATGGCCAGCACGACGCACTGGCTGCCAAACCGCTCCGCCGCCCGGGAGATCAGCTCCGGATCCCGCACGGCGGCGGAGTTGACGGAGATCTTGTCCGCGCCGGCCCGGAGCAGGCGCCGGAAGTCGTCCAGCGTGCGGATGCCGCCGCCCACCGTCAGGGGGACGAACACCTGGGCCGCGGTGCGCTCCACCACATCGGCCACGGTGTCCCGGGCGTCGCTGGTGGCGGTGATGTCCAGAAAGACAATCTCGTCCGCGCCCTGGTCGGAGTAGTACCGGGCCAGCTCCACCGGTTCTCCGGCGTCCCGGATGTTCACGAAGTTGACGCCCTTCACCACGCGGCCGTCCCGCACATCCAGGCAGGGGATGATTCTCTTTGCCAGCATGCTCCCACCTCACTCCTGCGGCCCGGCGTCCAGGACGGCCTGCCGGAGATCCACGGCGCCGGCGTAGTACGCCTTCCCGATGATCGCCCCATAGAGGCCCATGGCCGCCAGCTTCCGGATGTCCTCGTTGCAGGAGACGCCGCCGGAGGCCACGATGCGGCAGGACACGGCGTCGCGCAGCGCGGCGAGCCGCTCGAAGCTCGGGCCGGACAGGGTGCCGTCCGTGTCGATATCCGTGAAGATGAGGGTGGCCACACCCAGATCCCGCATGGCGCGGGCGAATTCCAGGCAGTCCAGCCCGGAATCCTCCACCCAGCCGGAGACCCGAACCTTTCCGTCTCTGGTGTCCACGCCCACGGCAATCCGGTCGCCGTAGCGCTCCACCGCCCGGCGCACCAGCTCCGGATCCCGGACGGCGGCGGACCCGATGACCGCCCGGGCGACGCCCAGGGCGAAGACCGACTCCAGATCCGCCATGGTGCGGATGCCGCCGCCCAGCTCAATCTTCAGTCCGGCGCCGGCCAGCCGCGCCACCATGGCGCTGTTTTTTCTCACGCCGTCTTTCGCGCCGTCCAGATCCACCATGTGCATCCAGCGGGCGCCGGCGGCCAGGAAATCGGCGGCCACCGCGGCGGGATCCTCCGCCACCTGGCGGACGGTGCCGAAATCGCCCCGGACCAGGCGGACCACCCTGCCGTCTTTCATATCCATCGCGGGTAAAATGAACATCGCGTCTCTCCCCCGTCCCGGCGTCAGCCGCCGAAGACATAGTTGTAAAAATCACTCTCGATGAGCCGGTCGGTGCTCTCCAGCTCGTTTTTCACTTTCTCCCGGGTGGCGGACACATAGGCCTCCTGCTCCTCCGGCGTCATGGCCACGCCTTCGGCCGGGGTGAACTCCTGGGTGAAGCGGTTGTACAGGCCGCGGTCGGACTTCCAGCACCGGGAGGAGAAGATCACCAGGCCCTCGCTGTCGGACAGGATGTCCTTGCCGTCCAGCATCCGGGAGTCGTACTCCAGGCCCAGCAGGTTGGACACCGTGGGCAGGATATCCACCTGGCCGCAGACCTTGTCCACCTCCACCGGCTCCTCCATGCTCTCAGACCAGATGATGAGGGTGTTCCGGTACACATCGAAGTTGATGGCGTCCTCTTTCAGCTGCTCCAGATCCTCGGAGCTGCCGAAGGTCTCCCCGGTCAGCTCCTCCAGGGTCGCCGCGTCGAAGTACGGGATGTGATCCGGCGTGGCGACGATCAGCGTGTGTTCCAGCTTTCCCGCCTCGTCCAGCTTCTGAATCAGCGTCTCCATGGCCCTGTCCACTTCCATCGCGGTGGCGATATAGTTCTGGGTCGTCTCGCTGTAGGGCAGCGTCCGGACCGTCTCCCGGTAGGGGGCCACAATCCGGTTGTCCGAGTACGGCATGTGCCCGCTGATGGTCAGATAGTAGACATGGAACGGGGTGTCGCTTTGGAGGTAGTCGTCCGCGCTGGCCTCGATCATCCAGCTGTCCCGCTGGGGCCAGAGCAGCTTGCCGCTGTCGCTGACCTCCAGGCCGTCAAAGGCGGACAGCTTTCCCCTGCCCACTTCCTTCGAGCCGCTCTCCCCGTACTGGTGCCAGTCATAGCCCAGGTTGGGGTGGGACAGATTCCTGCCGTACATGTTGGTGTTGGCGTGGTAGCCCAGCACCTGGTAGCCCTCCCGGCCCAGCTGCTGCGCCAGGCAGAAGTACGGGTTGAACCCCAGCTCCCCCGTCCGGCTCATGGTGACGGGGAACCCGTTTTTCGGGTAGATCCCCAGCAGGTTCTGGCACTCCCCGCCGGAGGTGCTGGTGAAGTGGAGCGGCGTGTAGTAGTTCGTAAAGTAGAAGCCCTCATGGGCCATCCTGTACAGGGTGGGCGTCAGCTCCGGGTCGATGGCGTAGCCGGAGAAGCCCTCCAGGGTGAAGAAGATCACATTGTAGTCCTGGAACATCCCGGTGTACTCGTTTTTCCGGGTGGGCTCGACGCTCTGAAAATACTCCGCCAGCCACCGGATCTCATCGTTGGGCGCGTCGGCGGCGATCTGCTCCAGATCCACATCCATCACCTGGGGGGAGGTGTCGATCACCGGCGCACTCTCCGAGGGCTCCGGGCTGCCGCTCGGCGCCGGCGGCGGAGCGGAGGGCGCCGGGCTGGGGGCGGGTGTCTCCGCGCCGGCGAAATGGCCCCCCGGCGCGCCCTTCGGCCGGACGAACTGGTGTTTGACATCCAGCCGCAGCATGTTCCAGATCCCCAGCTGCTCCACCTGGTCGTCGATGGCGGTGTCCATGTGGTAGAGCTGCAGCGGCGTCATGTCCCCGGTCCAGGGCAGCCGGAGCACGCCGAGCCCCGCCAGGTGCGCCACCACGGCGCACAGGAGGACGATCAGCGTCATCTGGATGCTGTACCTCTGGTAGTCCATCACTTTCTTCCCGAATACCATGACCAGGATGGCAGGCGCGAACGCCGCCAGGGCGATGGGCAGGTTGCGGAGCACCGTGGAGACAATCACGCTCAGGTAGGGGCTCAGGCGGTTCCCCAGCGCCGTCTTAAGGGAGCTGGCGGGGTAGAAGGTCTGGAGGATCTTTTTCGCGATGATCTCGATCATGCAGGCGGAGGGGTAGAAGAACATGAGGAACTTGAACAGGATGCGGTTGACCCGCTCGGGGAACGGCAGGGTGAACGCCGCGAGAAACAGTCCGCCGGCCACGGAGAACACAAACCACACCGGCAGGTACTTCAGGGACAGGCCCATATAGAGATGCACCAGCAGCTCCAGATAAAACAGCTGAACCGGGAAAAACCACACCCGGAACAGGGCGCCGGTCTCCCCGGCGTCCGCCATGTTTCCCCAAAAACGCCTTCCGCGATAGGCCATGCCGCTCCCCTCCGCCTCTTCTCTTTATCCCGGCCGCCTGCGGCCTTCGCTTTCTCTCTTCCGCCCCCGGCGGGGCGCTCAGCGGGCCAGCTGCGCGAAATTGCGCAATATCGCCAGGCCCGCCTCCCCGCTCTTCTCCGGGTGGAACTGGCACCCGAAAGTCAGGCCGTTCTGCACGGCCGCCACCACCGGCGTGCCGTAGTCCGTGACGGCGATGACCTGCTCCGGGCGCTCCGCCATGCCGCAGTAGGAGTGGACGAAGTACACATACACGCCGTCGTCCAGCCCCTGAAACAGCGGGCTGTTGTTGCGGAACGCCAGGCTGTTCCACCCGATGTGGGGCAGCTTGTACCGTGTCTCCACGCGCTCCACGCTGCCGGACACCAGGCCCAGGCCGGCGCAGGGGCGCACCTCGGTGCCCCGGTCGAACAGAAGCTGCATGCCCAGGCAGATGCCCAGGATGGGCTTTCTCCCCGCCTGGGCGAGCAGCGCCCGGTCCAGGCCCGGCTCCCGCAGCTTCGCCGCGGCGTCCGGAAACGCGCCCACGCCGGGCAGGATAATGGCCTGGGCTTTCTCCAGCTCTTTCGGATCCCCGGTGACATGGCTGGTCAGGCCCAGATAGGACAGCGCGTTGGCCACGCTCTTCAGGTTTCCCACCCCGTAGTCCACGATGGCAATCTCCAAATCCGTTCCCCTCTTTCCGCGGCTGCGTCTCCCCGGCCGCGAAAGCGCGGGGAAACCAGACTCTCTACAACACGCCCTTGACCGACACGATGCCCGGCGCGTCCGTGCGCACGGCGTCCCGGATGGCCAGGCCCAGGGACTTGAACAGCGCCTCGGTCATGTGGTGGGCGTTGGCGCCGTAGCAGCACTTCTGATGCAGCGTCATGCCGGCGTGGAACGCCAGCGCGCGCATGAACTCCCGCGTCAGGCAGGAGTCGTACTCCCCGATCATGGGCTGGGGCATGGGGGCGTCAAAGACCAGATAAGGCCGGTTGGAGAAGTCCAGCGCCGTGAACGCCAGCGCCTCATCCATGGGGACACAGGCGGTGCCGTAGCGGCGGATCCCGCTCTTGTCCCCCAGAATGCGGCTCAGCGCCTGGCCCAGGGCGATCCCCGTGTCCTCCACCGTGTGGTGTCCGTCCACATGGAGGTCTCCCTCCGCTCTCAGATCCAGACCCCACCCGGCGTAATACGCCAGGGAGGTGAGCATGTGGTCGAAAAACCCGATGCCCGTCCGCACCCGGATCTCGCCCCCGTCGAGGCTGAGCGACACGGACAGCGCCGTCTCCTTCGTCTTTCGCTCCACCGTGCAGCTGCGCTGCCCTCCGGCAGTCCCGGTTCCATTCATTTTTCTCTCTCCTTCTCCGCAAAGCGCACCCGGATGGCGTTGGCGTGCGCCGTCAGCTGTTCCGCCTCCGCCAGGGTGACAATCTCCTCCCGCAGGGGCTCCAGGGACGCCCGGTCAAACTCCAGCACGCTCATGGTCTTCACAAACGAGTCCACGCTCAGCGGCGAGAAGAACCGGGCGGTGCCGCTGGTGGGCAGCACATGATCCGGGCCGGCCAGGTAGTCGCCCAGGGGCTCCGGGGTCCAGGGGCCCAGGAACACCGCGCCGGCGTTTTTGATCAGCGGCAGAACCTCCCGGGGCTGCCGCGTCACGATCTCCAGGTGCTCCGGCGCAATCTCGTTGGCCAGCTCCGCCGCCTGGGGGATGCTGCCGCAGACGATGGCGGCGCCGTAGTCCCGCACGGAGGCCTCCATGATCTCCGCACGGCTGAGCGTCTCCGCCTGCCGGGTCATCTCCGCGTCCACCGCCTGCGCCAGGGCCATGCTGGTGGTGAGCAGCACGGCGGAGGCCAGCCGGTCGTGCTCCGCCTGGCTGAGCAGATCCGCGGCCGCAAACCGGGGATCCGCGCTCTCGTCCGCCAGCACCAGCACCTCGGAGGGGCCGGCCACCATGTCGATATCCAGGGTGCCGTAGGCCAGGCGTTTCGCCGCCGCCACAAACGCGTTGCCCGGCCCCACCAGCTTGTCCACCCGGGGGATGAAGCCGGCGCCGTAGGTCAGGGCGGCCACCGCCTGGGCGCCGCCCACCGCCAGACAGCGGTCCACGCCGGCAATCCGGGCGGCCGCCAGCACCGCGTCGTTGAGGTGCTGCGTGGGCGGCGTGACCATGACGATCTCCTCCACCCCCGCCACCCGGGCGGGCACCGCGTTCATGAGCACGGAGCTGGGGTACGCGGCGGTGCCGCCGGGGACATAGACTCCCACGCGGGTCAGGCCGCGCACCACTCTGCCCACCCGGCCGCCGTCCGGGGAGTCCCACTCCGCGCTCTTCGCCAGCAGCTTCTCCTGGTAGTCCCGGATGTTCCGCGCCGCGTGCTCCATGGCCTCAATCAGGGGCGCCGGGCAGTTCCGGTACGCCTGCTCCAGGCGCTCCGGCCCGATCTCGTACGGGGCGGCATGGTCAAACTGCAGGGAGCAGCGCTCCACCGCCTCATAGCCGTGTTCCCGCACCTCGTCCATCACCGCGGCCACCGCGGCCTCAATCTCCCGGTTCTTCCGGGCGGCCCGGGCGCGCATGGCGTCCAGATGCCGCCGCTCCGAGCGGCCGTCCGCTGTGAGTATGGGTATCATTGCCGTCTCTCCAATCCCGCCTCGCATCTTTCGATCAGATCCGTGATCTGCTCCTTATAGAGCTTCATGCTGGCTGTATTCACAATGAGCCGGGCGGACAGCTCCGCCACCGTCTCGATGGGGACCAGGCCGTTGGCCCGCAGCGTGGCGCCGGTCTCCACAATATCCACGATCCCGTCCGCCAGATCCAGCAGCGGCGCCAGCTCCACCGAACCCTCGATCTTAATGACGGACACATCCATGCCCTTCTTCTCAAAAAACGCCCGGGTGACCTCCGGGTACTTGGACGCCACCCGCCGGGTCTGGTAGCCGGCGTAGAAGTCAAAGCCCTCTCTCACCGCCAGGGCGAAGCGGCATCTGCCAAAGCCCAGATCCAGCACCTCGTAGAACGAGCGGCCGTGCTCCATGATGGTGTCCTTCCCCACGACGCCCAGATCGCACACCCCGTGCTCCACATAGGTGATCACATCCGGCGCCTTGGCCAGCACCGCGTCCAGGGGGTAGTTGGGCACCGGGAGGATCAGCCGGCGGCCGGGGTCCCGGATGGGGGCGCAGTCCAGACCCACGGACTCAAACAGCTGCACGGTCTGCTCCTGCAGCCTGCCCTTGGTCAGGGCGATACGCAGGCGCTCTCTCATACCGGCACCTCCCTCGCCCCGTCCCCGTCCACGAGGATCAGGTGGGGAATCCCCTTCTCCCGGGCGAGGTTGCGGCTCTTCTCCAGGCTGCCGCACGGGGACAGCTCCGCCGTGCCGGGCTCGCGCATGTCCACCTGGGCCATCGCCTGGGCGAGATACTCTTTCTCAAAGTGGATCAGGGCGGTCCGCTCCGGCAGCCGGGCCGGCGGCAGACAGGCCGCCACGCCGTCCACATCCACGGAAAACCCGGTGGCCTGGGCGGACCGCCCGAAGCTCTCCGCCAGGCGGTCGTAGCGGCCGCCGGAGAGCACCGCCGCGCCGTAGCCCTCCGCGTAGCCGCGGAACACCAGGCCCGTGTAGTAGTCAATCTGATGCACCAGCCCCAGGTCAAAGCGCAGATTCCCGCCGTATCCCGCCCCGTCCAGCAGGGCGTAGATCTCCCTGAGGTAGTCCAGCGCCTCGTTTCCGCCGGTGAGCGCCTGCGCCTCGTCCAGGACGGACCGGTCCCCGAACAGCCGGGACAGGCTGTGCAGCGCGCGCCAGGCGCTCCGGTCCCGGTACGGCTCCAGCAGGTCGTTGAGCGCGGCGAAGTTTTTCGTCTCAATGTACTGGCGCATGGTCTCCGCCTGATCCGGCTCCATCTCCATCTGCCCGGCCAGCCCCCGGAAGAAATCCGCGTGGCCCAGCTCGATGTGGAAGTGTTCCAGGCCGCACTCGCGCAGCGCGTCCACCGCCATGGCCACGACCTCCATGTCCGCCTTCACGCCGGAGGCCCCGATGAGCTCAATCCCGCACTGGGCGATCTCGCCGCTGCCCCCCTGGTTGGCCCCGCTGGAGCGGAAGACCGTCTGGTTGTAGTACAGCCGCTGGGGAAACACCATGTCCCTCAGTTTCGTCGCCGCCACCCGGGCGATGGGGATGGTGCAGTCCGGCCGCATGACGCAGATCTTGCCGGACCGGTCGATGATCTTCAGCATGGCCTCCTGCGGCAGCGGGTTGCCCGACTGGACGAACAGGTCGTAGAACTCCGTCTCCGGCGTGATGATCTCCGCGTACCCCCGCCTGCGGAACAGGTGGGTCAGTCTGCTCTGGATCTGCCGCCGGTCCCGGCACTCGGTGAACAGCCTGTCCCGGGTGCCCTCCGGCGTATTCGCTCTGTATTGCAAGGAGATCCCTCCCGATTGCGCCCCGCGCTCCGGCGGGTTAATCATACCACACCGGTGGGTTTTTTCAACCCGGTGAGGTCTGTATTTCCGCTCAGCCGAACAGGGAGAACAGATCCATCTGGCTGGTGTCCGGCATCCGGCCGAACGCGCCGGCCTGCCTGAGCAGCTCCACCTGGTTCCGGCTCACTTTCGAGCAGGTATCCGCGAACTCCTCGATGGAGATGAACTTTCTGCCCTCCCGGGCCTCCACGATGTACTCCGCCGCCGCCTCCCCCAGGCCGGTAACGGACACAAACGGGGGGATGAGGGCGGTGCCGGCCTCATTCATCTGAAACGCCACCGCGTCTGACCGGTACAGGTCCAGGCGCTCAAAGGTGAACCCGCGCAGGTAGAACTCGTACACCACTTCCAGCGTCGTGAGCATGTCCTTCTCCACTTCCGTGGCGCTCTTGTCCTTTGCGGTGATCTCCCGCATCTTCTGTTTCGCCTTCTCCATCCCCCGGCACATGCACGACTCGTCAAACGCCTTGGCCCGGATGGTGAAGTACGCGGCGTAGAACGCCAGCGGGCAGTGCACCTTGTACCACGCGATGCGAAACGCCATCATCACATAGGCGACGGCATGCGCCCGGGGGAACAGGTACTTGATCTTCCGGCACGACCCGATGTACCAGTCCGGCACCCCGTGCTCCTTCATCTCCTGCTCCGCGCCCTCCGGCAGTCCCCTGCCCTTGCGCACGGACTCCATGATCTTAAACGCGCGCTTCGGGGCGAATCCCCTGGAGATGAGGTAGGTCATGATATCGTCCCGGCAGCCGATGGCGTCCCCCACCGCCACGCCCTGCTCCAGGATCAGATCCCGGGCGTTGCCCAGCCACACATCCGTGCCGTGGGCGAACCCGCACAGGCGCAGCAGAATCTCGAACTGGCGCGGCTGAGTCTCCTCCAGCATGCCCCGGGCAAAGCGCGTGTTGAACTCCGGAATCGCCACGGCGCCGGTGGGGCCCAGGATAGGGTCGTTCTCGTAGCCCAGCTCCTTCGAGCTGGTGAACAGGCTCATGGTCCGCGGGTCGTCCAGGGGGATGGCCCTGGCGTCCTGCCCGGTGAGATCCTCCAGCATGCGGATCATGGACGGGTCATCGTGGCCCAGCATGTCCAGCTTGAGCAGGTTCTCCTCCATGGCGTGATACTCAAAATGGGTGGTGATGATGCCGCTGTCCGGGTCGTCCGCGGGATGCTGGATGGGGCAGAAGTCATAGATCTCCGTGTCCTGGGGGATCACCACCATGCCGCCGGGATGCTGTCCGGTGGTGCGCTTCACCCCGGTGCAGCCCAGGGCCAGCCGGTTCTCCTCCGCTTTGGACACGGTGATCCCCTGCTTTTCGCAGTAGTGCTTCACATAGCCGAACGCGGTCTTCTCCGCCACAGTCCCGATGGTCCCCGCCCGGAACACATGATCCTCCCCGAACAGCTCGAAGGTGTGCCGGTGGGCTTTCGCCTGGTAGAAGCCGGAGAAATTCAGGTCGATATCCGGCACCTTGTCCCCGCCGAAGCCCAGGAAAGTCTCAAACGGGATGTTGAACCCGTCCTTCTCATACGCGGCGCCGCATACCGGGCAGACCCCGTCCGGCATATCCGCCCCGCAGCCGTACGGGTGCGCCGGATCCGCGGCGTACTCGAAATCCGCGTGGCCGCACTTCGGGCAGCGGTAGTGCGCCGGCAGGGCGTTGACCTCGGTGATCCCCGCCATATACGCCACCAGGGAGGATCCCACGCTGCCCCGGGAGCCCACCAGATAGCCGTGATCCAGGGAGTCCTGCACCAGCTTCTGGGCGGACATGTAGATCACATCGTACCTGCAGCGGATGATGTCGCTGAGCTCCGCGTTGAGCCGGTCCTCCACGACAGAGGGCAGGTTCTCCCCGTACAGGGCACGGGCCCGGCTCCACACCAGATCCCGCAGCTCGGTGTCCGAGTGCTCCAGCTTCGGCGGAAACAGGCCCCGGGGCAGCGGCTCAATGCGGTCGCACCAGTCCGCCACCAGATTGGGACCGGCCACCACCACCTCCCGGGCGGTCTCCTCCCCCAGATAGGAAAACTCCTCCAGCATCTCCTGCGTCGTGCGCAGGTATACGGGCAGGCTCTCGCAGGCGTCCTCAAACTCCCGGGAGGAGAGCAGGATATGGCGGTAGATCTCATCCTCCGGGTCCAGGAAGTGGACATCCCCGGTGGCGCACACCGGTTTGCCCAGCTCTCTCCCCAGCCGCACCACCGTGCGGTTGAACTCCCGCAGCTCCTCCTCCGTGTTCACGGTGCCCCGGCGCAGCAGGTAGCGGTTGTTGCAGACCGGCTGGATCTCCAGATAGTCGTACCAGGAGGCGATGCGCTTAAGCTCGTCCCAGCTTTTGTCCTTCACGACGGCGTCGAACAGCTCCCCCGCCGCGCAGGCGGAGCCGAGGATCAGGCCCTCCCGGTTCTCGTCGATGAGGGATTTGGGCATGATGGGGTAGCGCTTGAAATGCTCCAGATGGGACAGGGAGATCAGCCTGTACAGGTTGCGCAGTCCGGTCTGGTTCTTCGCCAGCACAATGAGGTGTCTGGGCTGGCGCCTGGCCTTTCCGTTCGGGCGCAGCCGCCGCATGGCGCCGTTGATCTCCTGGATGGAATGGACCCCCCGCTCCTCCAGCATCCGGAAGAAAGGGATGAGCATATAGGCCACCGCGGCCGCGTCGTCGTCCGCCCGGTGATGGCGGAACGCCGGCAGCTTCAGATACTCCGCCACGGCGTCCAGCCGGTACTTTCCCAGCTCCGGCAGCAGATCCTGCGCCAGGATCAGGGTATCGAGAGAAGTGGCGGAAAACGGGATGCCGTATTTCGCGCAGCCCTCCCGGACAAAGCCCATGTCAAACTCCGCGTTGTGCGCCGCCACCGGCCGGCCGGCCACAAAATCCACGAACGCGCGCAGCGCCTCCTCCTGGGACGGCGCGTCCCGGAGCATCCCGTCGTCGATGCCCGTCAGATTGACGATCTCCGCGGACAGGGGCCTGCCGGGATCCGCGAAGGTCTGGAAGCGCTCGCACACCTCGCCGCCCCGCAGCACCACGGCGCCGATCTCCGTAATCGCCTCCGTCCTGCGGTTGAGCCCGGTGGTCTCGAGGTCAAAGCAGACGATCTCGTCCTGGAACGACGCGTCCGCCGGCCCGTGCACCACGATCCGGTCGTCCACATTGTTGATGTAATAGGCCTCCACGCCGTAGATCACTTTCAGCTTCGAGGCGGCGTGCCACGCGTCCGGGAACGCCTGCGCCACGCCGTGGTCCGTGATGGCGATGGCCGAATGGCCCCACTCCTCCGCCCGGCGCACCGCCGCGGCCGTATCCGTCAGCGCGTCCATGGCGGACAGCTTCGTGTGCAGGTGGAGCTCCACCCGCTTCTCCCCGGCGTCGTCCCGCCGGACCGGTTTCGGCACCGTCTGGATGGACGCCGGCTCGAGCACCATGTCCCCGTAGAACCGGTCCATACTCAGCCGGCCCTGCACCAGGACATGGGCGCCCTCTTTCACGCCGTCCACGATGGGCTTCCCCTCGTCCCCCGGGCAGAATTTACTCACCCGGATGGAGCCGGTATAGTCCGTCAGGTCAAAGGCGGCGACCCAGGCTTTCCGCTTCTTCAGCTCCCGGTGATCCACCGAGAACACATCGCCCTCCACCGCCACCGTGCCCATATCCAGGGCCAGTTTTCCGACGGGCACCGGCGCCTTTTTCACGCCGTGCCCGTAGAGCACCTTTCCCTTTTTCGTCCGCGGCCCGATCTCCGCGCTCTTCAGGCTGCTCAGCGCCTGGCGCCGGTAGGCCTCCGTCACCGCGAACGCGTCTTTCTCCTCCGCCGCCGGCGGTTCCGCTCCGGGCTCCCGCGTCTCCTCCCGGGCCGGCGGTTCCGATCCGGGCTGCGTTCCGCCCGGCGCAAACGCCTCCGGCGGGGCCATCTCGTCCCCCGGCGGGGGCGGCGTGTCGTCCCTCTCCGGCTCCGGGTACTCCAGCGTCAGCGCAAACCCGCTGAGCCGGTAGAGCTCCGTCATGGCCCGCTCCAGATCCGCCAGCAGCTCCTCCGGCGCGCCGCAGTCCACCTCCGCCGCCACCTCAATCCGGCGCTTCGCTCTGTCGACGGACGCGGACAGGATCCGCCATCCCTCCACCGCCCGGGCCACATCCGGCCGGGCGCGCAGGGCGGCAAACATCTCCAGAAAGGGAATCTTCCCCGACATCTCCTGTCCCATCTCCTTCGTCCATCGATACCGCGAAACGCCGCGTACTCCCCCGTATCCTCCGCCCCGCGGCGGGGAACCGCTCAGGGCGCCGGACTTTCGCCGTCCAGGGTGTCAATCAGCCGGAACAGCTCGTCCACCAGCTGATCCTGGGGGACTTTCCGGACTACCCGGCCTTTCCGGAACAGCAGGCCCTCGCCGTCGCCGCCGGCGATGCCCACATCCGCGCGGGAGGCCTCTCCGGGCCCGTTCACCGCGCAGCCCATCACCGCCACGGTAATGGGTTTATCCACCTGCCGGAGCCGCTGCTCCACCTCGCCGGCCAGGGCGATCAGATCGATTTTGGTCCGGCCGCAGGTGGGGCACGAGATCAGCTCCGGGCCCCGGCGGCGCAGCCCCACCGCCTCCAGGATATCCCGGGCGGCGGCCACCTCCTCCGCCGGATCCGCGGACAGGGAGACCCGGATGGTGTCCCCGATGCCCATGGCCAGCAGGCCCCCGATGCCGATGGCGGATTTCAGGATCCCCTTCCGGGGCGTGCCCGCCTCCGTGACGCCCAGGTGCAGCGGATAGCCGCTGCGCTCGCTCATCATGCGGTACGCGGCCATGGTCTGAACCACATCCGAGGCCTTCAGGGAGACGCAGATGTCGTCAAAATCAAACCGGTTCAGCAGCCGGATCTGGCCGAGCGCGGACTCCACCATGGCCTCCGGGCAGACGCCGCCGTATCTGGAGAGCAGCGGCTTCTCCAGAGAGCCCCCGTTGACGCCGATGCGGATGGGGATCCCCCGCCGGCGGCACGCGTCCGCCACCGCTTTGACCTGATCCTCCCCGCCGATGTTGCCCGGGTTGATGCGGATCTTGTCCGCGCCGGCCGCCGCGCTCTCCACCGCCAGGCGGGCGTCAAAGTGGATATCCGCCACCACGGGGAGGGAGACGCGCTTCTTGATCTCGCCGATGGCCCAGGCGGCCTCCCTGTCCGGCACCGCCACCCGGACGATATCGCAGCCGGCGTCCGCGAGGCGGTTGATCTGCGCCGCCGTCGCCTCCACATCCGCCGTTGGGGTATTGCACATGGACTGGATAGTCACCGGGGCGCCGCCCCCGACGGGCACCCCTCCCACCATGATCTGTCTGGTCATCCGTTTCCCCTCCCGGCGCGTCCTAACGGACCAGCCGCAGGACATCGTTGAGGGCCACCACCGCCATGAGAATCAGAAGCAGCACCAGCCCCGCCATATGGATATAATTCTCGTACTTCTCCGGGATCCTGCGTTTGAAGATCAGCAGGCAGAGCCAGTTGAGCACCAGGAAGAACACCCTGCCGCCGTCCAGGGCGGGGATGGGCAGCAGATTCATCACGGCCAGGTTGATGGCGATGAGGGCGATGACCTCCACCGCCCAGCTCACCCCCTCGGCCACACTGGACGCGGAGCTGCCCACCTGCGTAATGGTGGCGACAATCCCGATGGGCCCGGCCAGATCCTTCACGCCGGCCCGGCCGGTGAGGAGATCCAGCAGCCCGTACCACACGGACCTGACGAAGTAGACGCACTCCCACCAGCTGTACCGCAGCGCGGTCAGGGGACTGTTCTCCTCGCTCTCAAAGATCAGGCCGTACTGCACGGCCTTAGTGCCCTGGTACTCGTACTCCCGCATGGTCAGGGGCAGGTCGTCCAGCGCCACGCGCCTGCCGTCCCGCACCACCACCAGATCCATGGTGTCCCCGGTCTGCCGGGCCAGCTGCATGCGCACATCGCTGAGGGTGTGGGTGGCCGCGCCGCCGATCTTCACAATGCGGTCGCCGGCCATCAGCCCGGCCTCCCCCTCCAGGGGAAAGCCGTCCATAAAGCCCGCCAGCGTATTGCTGGAGAAGCCGGCCGCGCCGGCCATGAGAATGAGCACCAGGACAAACCCCGCCGCATAGTTCATGAAAGAGCCCGCCACCAGAATGACCAGCTGTTTCCAGCGGGCCTGGTTGCCGAACGCCCTGGGGTTGTCCGAGCTCTCGTCCTCCCCCTCCATGGCGCAGTACCCGCCGATGGGCAGCAGGCGCAGGGAGTACAGCGTCTCCCCTTTCTGCCGGGACACCAGCGCCGGGCCCATGCCGATGGAGAACTCATTGACCTGGACGCCCAGCAGCTTGGCGGAGGCGAAGTGGCCGGCCTCGTGGACGGCGATCAGCACGCCGAATCCCAGGATGGCGATGATAAGATAGAGCATGGGCAGTCTCCTTTGTGCTACGAAAGCGCGATCTCCCTCGCCGCCTGATCCGCCGCCATGATCCGGTCCAGGGTGTCCGCCGGCTCCGGCCGGATCGCCGCCAGCGCCCGCTCCACCCGCTCCGGTATCTCGCAAAAGCCGATTTTGTCCTGCAGAAACAGACCCACCGCCGCCTCATTGGCCGCGTTGAGCACGGTACAGGCGGTGCCGCCCGTCCTGGCCGCCTCCAGCGCCAGCCCCAGGCAGCGGAAAGTCTCCGGATCCGGCGGCGCGAATGTCAGGGCGGGACACCGCAGCAGATCCAGCTCCCTTGCCGGCCCGGGCACACGCTCCGGCCAGGTCAGGGCGTACTGGATGGGCAGCCGCATATCCGGCTCCCCCAGCTGGGCGAGAATGGCGTGATCCCGGTACTCCACCAGGGAGTGGATAATGCTCTCCCGGTGGATGACAATGGATATCTTTTCCGGCGGCATATGATACAGCCGCATGGCCTCAATGAACTCCAGGCCCTTGTTCATCATGGTGGCCGAGTCCACGGTGACCTTGGCGCCCATGTGCCAGTTCGGGTGCTTCAGGGCGTCCTCCCTGCGCACCGTCCGCAGCCGATCGGCGCTCCAGCCGTAGAACGGGCCGCCGGACGCGGTGAGGATCAGCCGCTTTACCTCTCCTCTGTCCCGGTTTCCCTGCAGGCACTGGAACAGCGCCGAGTGCTCCGAGTCCACCGGCACAATCTCCGCCCCGCACCGCTCCGCCCGGGCCATGACCAGCTCCCCGGCGCAGACCAGCGTCTCCTTGTTGGCGAACGCGATGCGCTTTCCCGCCTCAATGGCGGCGAGGGTGGGCATCAGCCCGATCATCCCCACCACCGCGGTGATGACGGTATCCGTCTCCTCCAGGCAGGCCGCCTCCAGCAGGCCGTCCATCCCCTGCGCCACCCGGGTCTCCGTATCCGCCAGGCGCACGCGCAGATCCGCCGCCGCGCCGGGGTCCATCATCACCGCGAGCCGCGGGCGGAACCGCCGGCACTGCGTCTCCATCAAATCCACGCTGCGATCCGCGGTGAGCGCGGCCGCCTTCATGCCGCAGGCGGCAATCACCTCCAGCGACTGCCGCCCGATCGAGCCCGTGGACCCCAGCACCGAGATGGTTTTCCTCATCCAGAACCACCCTTCCTAAAACACGGGGAACAGCACCGCGCACAGCAGAATGGCGGGCGCGCAGAAGATCATGCTGTCAAACCGGTCCAGCATGCCGCCGTGTCCGGGCAGCACCCGGCCGAAGTCCTTCACGCCCGTCTGGCGCTTGATGTAGGAGAAGGACAGATCCCCCAGTTCCGTCACCGCGGCGCCCACCAGGCCGTAGATCACCAGGTACGGCATGCGGACCGGGATACCCGCCGCCGCGCGGACAACGGCGCCGTAGGCCAGGCAGAACACCACGCCGGTCGCGAAGCCCCCGAGGAATCCCTCCACGCTCTTGTTGGGGCTGACCTTCACGATCCCCCGGTGCCTGCCCAGAAACACGCCGGTGAAATAGGCGCCGCCGTCGGTAATGAACGCCAGCAGCACCGCCAGCAGCACCAGGTACTTCCCGTGCTCCATGCATTTCAGCTCCACCAGGGCGGACAGCGAGAGCGGAATGACAAACCCGGCAAAACAGCAGGCCATGAGATGGGCCACCGGCACCTCGTCCTCCCTGCCGTAGGTCCCGATGGCGTGAAAGAACGGGAAGATCAGCAAAATCAGCGCCGGGAGGTAGAGATAGTTATACCCGTCCGGCACGCCGCGGAAAGTTCTCGCCGCCCAGCAGAGCATGGGCACCAGAGCGCCGGTGAGGATAGTCCACACCCTGAGCCGGAGATCCCGCACGCCCGCCGCCCGGAGAAACTCGAACGCGGCCATTCCGGCGATGAACGCCACCACCGCCGCCAGAACCACGGGGGGCAGGAACAGCATGACAAAAATCAGCAGCGGCACGAAGATGACCGCCACGATGATGCGTTTCGCCACTCAGGTCACACCCCCGTAGCGCCGGGAGCGGCTCTGGTACGCGGCAAGCGCCCGGTGCAGCTCCTCCCGGTCGAAGTCAGGCCAGAGCACCTGCGTAAAATAGTATTCCGCGTAGGCGGACTGCCAGAGCAGGAAATTGGAGATCCGAAGCTCCCCGCCCGGCCGGATGACGAGATCCGGATCCGGCACGCCGGCGGAGAAGAGGTATCCGCTCAGCTTCTCCTGCGTCAGGGCGGCGGGATCCTCCCGGCCCGCAACGCAGTCCGCGGCGAACGCCGCCGCCGCCCGCACCAGCTCGTCTCTTCCGCCGTAATTCAGGCAGATATTCACCTGGCAGCCCTCATAGCGCCCGGAGATCTCCTCCGTCTCCCGGCACAGCGCCCGCAGCTCCGGCGAGAGCGGCGCCAGATCGCCGAAGAATTTCATCTTCACCCGATCCCGCTCCATTCTCCCGATGGCCTCCAGCAGATACTTGTGAAGCAGATCCATGATGGAGGACACCTCCTCCGCGGACCGCTTCCAGTTCTCCGTGGAGAACGCGTAGACCGTCAGGTACTCCAGGCCGATATCCCTGCAGTAGGTCGCGATAGTCCGGAAATTCTCCGCGCCTGCGGCGTGCCCCGCCGTCCGGGGCAGTCCCCGTTTTTTCGCCCAGCGCCCGTTGCCGTCCATGATCATGGCGATATGCCGGGGCAGACGGGTAAAATCCACCTGCGCCGGCGCGTCTTTTTTCTCGAACAGAGCCATGTCCGATGCCTCCATCCAACAAAGAATGCGGAACGGAAGCTCCATCCCGCATCCCTGCCTTTTCCGGCGTCAAACCGCCATCAGTTCCGCTTCCTTTTTCGCGGTCAGGTCGTCCAGTTCCTTGCAGCGTTTGTCTGTCATGGTCTGCAGATCCTTCTCGCACTGCTTCAGGTCGTCCTCGGTCAGCTCGCCGTCCTTCTGCAGCTTCTTGCACTTCTCCATGGCGTCCCGGCGGATATTGCGCACCGCGACCTTGCCCTCCTCGCCGTATTTGCGCACCTGTTTGCCCAGATCCCTGCGGCGCTCCTCGGTCAGCTGGGGGAAAATCAGCCGGATGCAGCGCCCGTCGTTCTGCGGGTTGATCCCCAGATCCGAGGCCTGAATGGCTTTCTCCATGGCCTTGAGCAGGGCGGGATCCCAGGGCTGAAGCAGCAGCGTCCGGGGATCCGGCGAGGAGATGGTCCCCACCTGGTTGAGCGGGGTGGGTGTGCCGTAATACTCCACGGTAATCCGGTCCAGCACGGCGGCATTCGCCCGGCCGGCGCGGACGCTGGCGAAGTTGCTCTTCACCACATCCACGGTCTTGCCCATTTTCACATCATACTCTTTCAGGATATCGATCATATCAGTTCTCCTCCTTCACAATGGTGCCGATCTTCTCCCCCGTCACCACACGGACAATATTCTCCGGGTCTTTCAGCGCGAACAGAAGCACGGGAATCTTATTGTCCATGGAGAGGGAAGTCGCGGTGAAATCCATCACCTGCAGGTGCTGTTTGAGCACATCGTCATAGCTGATGCTGTCGTATTTCACGGCGCTGGGATCCTTGTGGGGATCCGCGGAATACACGCCGTCAATATTCTTGGCCAGAAGGATGACATCCGCGTTGACCTCCGCCGCGCGCAGCACCGCGCCCGTATCGGTGGAGAAGTAGGGATTGCCCGTCCCGCAGCCGAAAATCACCACACGCCCCTTCTCCAGGTGCCGGATGGCTCTGGACCGGATATAGGGCTCGGCGATGGAGTGCATCTCGATGGCGGTCTGAACCCGGACCTCCACGCCCTTCTGCTCCAGGGTATCCGCCACCGCCAGCGCGTTAATCACAGTGGCGAGCATGCCCATATGATCCGCCCGGGTGCGCTCCATGCGGTCTCCGCCGTCTTTCGTGCCGCGCCAGAAGTTGCCGCCGCCCACGACGATGCCCATCTGAACCCCCATGTCGCAGCAGCGCTTGACCGCGTCGCACACGCTGCCGATGACATCAAAGTCCAGGCCCCGGCCTTTCTCCCCCGCCAGCGCCTCTCCGCTGATCTTCAGCAGCACGCGTTTATACCTGGGTTCCCCCATCTCCTGTCTCCTCCCCCGTCCGAAAATTTCTTCCGCTATTTTAATCTAATTTTTCCCTTTTGCCTAGTGGTTGAACCAAAGTTTTTCACATTATTTTGCCGGGAAAGGCCCGGAAGCCGCGCCGCGCGGCCCGGCATCCCCAGCCCCGCGCCCGTCTCCCGCGGCAGCCCGGGCACCCGCATTCCGGGCCCGCCGGGATCCGGCCGGCCCCGCGGCGCGGAGGCCTGTCATGGTTACCTGAGAGCCGCGGAAAAATGCCAATTCTTAATATTTCATGACAAATGAGGAAACCCGTTGCAATTCTCCCCCGGACGCGGTAGAATGAACGGGCGGGCCTCCCGGCAATCCCGGCGCGCTGTCCCTGCCGCGGGCTTCCCGCGCGGCCGCGAACCGCCTTCTCCCCGCCGGCACGCTTCGCCCCGCGGCCGGTCTCTCCCGGGAAAGCGGAGAGGCGGGGTGCTTGCTTGTAAGTGTGGATATTACACATATGTTAAAAGATATTAATTATATCCACTTATTGTCATCTATCGCTTTCACGGAGCGGGATCCGCTTCTGAGAAATCAGCCGGAAGGAGACCTGATCACCCATGGCGGAGGAACCGCACCGCACGCTGGACGAGGCGTACCACAGCCTGGCCGGCAAATACCGCGCGCTCATGGAGGAGCATGACCGCCTGGCGGAGGACTACCGGGCGCTGCAGGACGACTATGAGGCCCTGGCGTCAGACTACCGGGCGCTGGAAGAGGACTACGATGACCTGGATCAGGACTACCGGGAGCTGGAGCGTGACTACAAAAAACTGGAGTCGGAACACCGCTCCGCCAGACGGCGCGGCGTCGGGCGGCGGCGCCGGGTCTCCCCTGTGCTGACGGGGATCATTGCCGTCATCGCCGCGGCGGCCATCCTCTTCCTGGTGATCCATTTCCTCCGGGATCCGGGGTCGGAGGAGGCCGCGCCGGACGACACAGCCGTCCGC
>CAYRAG010000032.1:12434-21553 GCA_964422185.1 uncultured Oscillospiraceae bacterium | reverse complement strand
AGCCGGTCGCGGTTTCAGACGACACATGGGCGCTGATCTCCATGGGGAAGTCACTGTATGAGAGCACCGGCGGTGCGCTGGATATCGCCATGTACCCGGTCGTCAGAGCCTGGGGCTTCACCACGGAGGAGTACCGCGTGGTGGATGAGGCGGAGCGGCAGGCTCTACTGGCGCATACGGATCTGGATCAGATGGAATTGTACGAGGACACGGAAGAGGTGGCTCTGCCGGATGGGATGGAGCTGGATCTGGGCAGCCTGGCAAAAGGTTATACCGGGGATCAGGTGATGGAGCTGTTCCGGGCGCTCGGCATTGAGCATGCGCTTATCGACCTGGGCGGAAATGTCCACGCGCTGGGCAGCCGCCCCAACGGCGACCCCTGGCGGGTCGCGGTGCGGGATCCGGAGGGCGGCGAGGGTTACATCGGCGTGCTGGAGGTGGAGGATAAGGCGGTGATCACCTCCGGTGGCTATGAGCGGTATTTTGAGGAGAATGGCGTACGGTACTGGCACATCATGGATCCGGAGACCGGCGCCCCTGCGGACAGCGGTCTGATCTCCGCCACCGTGGTGGGGGATCAGGGTGTGCTCTGCGACGGCCTCTCCACTGCCCTGTTTGTTTTAGGTGCGGACAGGGCGGCGGATTACTGGAGAGAGAACGGCGGCTTTGAGTTCCTGCTTGTGGATTCGGATCACGCGATTTATATCACGCAGGGACTGAAAGACCGTTTCACCATCCAGCCGGACTATGAGAGCTGGCCTGTTCAGGTGGTGGCCCCATGAAGAGTACAAAATTCTGGGTGGTGTTGACGGCGATTCTGCTGGCTGTGGGCCTGGGCGGAATGGCATTGACGCAGCTTCTGGCGCCGGAGGGAACAGAGGCGGAGATCGCGCTGGACGGCGAGGTCATCCGCACGGTGGATCTCAGCAGGGTGACAGAGACGGAAGTTTTTACCGTGGAGAGTGAGAACGGTGTCAATGTCGTGGAGATTGCCCCGGGGCGGATCCGGGTGCAGAGCGCGGACTGCCCGGATCAGATCTGTGTGAACCGGGGCTGGGCGGAACACGGCGGGGATCCCATCGTCTGCCTGCCTCACCGGCTGGTGATTACCCTGACGGATTCGGACGGGAATGATCCGGATCTCGTGGCACGGTGAGAGGAAACACCATGAACACGAAAAAGCTCACCCGTATGGCGCTGCTCACGGTCATCGCGCTGACAATCTTCGTCGCGGAGGCGCAGATTCCGCCCATCGTGCCCATACCCGGCGTAAAACTCGGGCTGGCGAATATTGTCACCGTCTGGGCTGTTTTCCTGCTGGGGCCGGGGGAGGCGGCGCTGATTCTTCTGGTTCGGGTCATCCTGGGCAGTCTGATCACCGGTCAGATGATGGCCCTGATGTACAGCCTGGCGGGAGGCGCGATGTGCCTGTGCGTCATGCTGCCGCTCCGGAAAATCCTGACGGAGAAGCAGATCTGGGTATGCAGTGTGTTGGGCGCCATCGCGCACAACATCGGCCAGATTCTGGTGGCGATTGCCATTACCCGCACGCCGTCTCTGATCGTCTACCTGCCTGTGCTGCTGGTCTCCGGCGTCCTGACCGGACTGTTTACCGGCATCTGCGCACAGCTGCTGATCCGCCGGCTTCGGGCCATCATGAAGCTGTAGCGCTCCCCCGCAGAGCGTCTTTGAAACCCGGGAATCTTGCGGGAAAATGATCATTTTTATTTGCCAACCGCGGACAACCGTGGTATACTGATGGCCGGTGGGGCGCCGTGCGCCTGTCCGCCGATCATTTCATGATATCTTCCGGGCGTTTCCCGTCCTGCGGAAACCGCCTGTTTTCGCCCCGTACAGGGTGCGTATACACAAAGAGGTGCAGGTTTTGACAAAGTATGTGATTGAGGGTGGCAAGCCCCTTCATGGAACTGTGGAGATCAGCGGCGCGAAAAACGCCGCTGTGGCCATCATTCCGGCATCCATTCTGGTAGGCGGCGTCTGCCGCATAGAAAATGTTCCCCAGATCAGCGATGTCACGCGCATCCTCCAGATTCTGCAGGAGCTGGGGGCGGACATCCGGACAGTCAACCGAACCACCGTGGAGATTGACTGCAGCCATATTCACAACCGGGCGATTTCCTACGATCTGGCCCGGAAAATCCGCGCCAGTTACTATCTGGTGGGCGCTCTGCTGGGCCGGTTCGGCATGGCGGAGGTGCCGCTGCCCGGCGGCTGTGATCTGGGCGGCCGGCCGATCGACCAGCATATCAAGGGGTTCGTCTCCATGGGGGCCTCCGTGGAAGTGCGAAACGGCATGATCTGCGCCTGTGTCCCCGATGGCGGAAGGGTGCCCGGCGGCCAGGTGTATCTGGATATGGTCTCCGTCGGGGCGACGATGAATATCATGCTGGCGGCCGTCCTGGCGGCCGGCAATACGGTGATCGAGAACGCGGCAAAAGAGCCCCATATCGTGGATCTCGCCAACTTCCTCAACTCCATGGGCGCGGACATCATGGGCGCGGGCACCGATGTCATTAAAATCCGCGGTGTGAAGCAGCTGACCGGCGGAACCTATTCCATCATCCCGGATCAGATTGAGGCCGGAACCTATATGGCGGCGGTCGCCGCCACCGGCGGAGAGCTCACGCTCCACAATGTCATCCCCAAGCACCTGGACTGCATTACCGCCAAGCTGGTGGAGATGGGTGTCGAAGTGGAGGAACATGATGATATCATGGTCGTCCGCCGCTCCGGGCCTCTGGGGCGGGCGAATATCAAGACCATGCCGTATCCCGGATTCCCCACGGACATGCAGTCCCAGATCGCCGTCGCGCTGTGTCTCGCCAACGGCACAAGTGTGATTACGGAGGGAGTCTGGGACAACCGGTACCGCTATGTGGATGAGCTGCGGCGCATGGGTGCGCATGTGCAGGTAGACGGCAAGGTAGCTGTCATTGAAGGCGTGGAGCGTCTCACGGGCGCACCGGTCTGTGCGTGCGACCTGAGAGCGGGCGCCGCCATGATCATCGCGGGTCTGGCCGCCCAGGGCCGGACGGAGGTAGAGGAGATCTATCATGTGGAGCGCGGCTACGAGGATATCGTAGGCAAGCTGTCCGCGGTGGGCGCCGATATCCGGCTGGTGGACACCCCGGATCGGGAGAAACGAAGCAAACCTCAGGCAGTCTGAATCTTTCCTGTTCCAGGCGGCGGCAGTCAGCCGCCGCCTGCTTTCATTTTCCCGAGAGGAGCTGGTGACCTTGCTGACACTGCATACTCTGGCCAGCAGTTCCAGCGGCAATTCCATCCTGGTATCAGACGGCCGCACCCATATCCTGGTGGATGCCGGCATCTCCTGCAGCCGCATCCGAAAGAGCCTGGCCGGTCTCGGGCTGAGGCCGAATCAGCTCTCCGGGCTGCTTATCACCCACGAGCACCATGACCATATCTCCGGTCTGGAGGTGTTCGCCCGGGATCAGAGTTTCCCGGTCTGCGCCACCGCCGCGACCGGTGGCTGGCTGTGCGGCCACATTCCGTCCCTGGAAAGCCGCTTTCACGCCGTGGAACCGGGACGGGCGTTTTCGCTGGGTACCATCCGGATCCGTGCGTTCCGCACCAGCCACGACGCGGCAGACAGTGTGGGGTACCGGTTCTCCTCCGGGAATACCGTGGCCGCTGTCGCTACTGATCTGGGTGATGTGACGCGGGAGGTACTGGACGGGGTGCTGGGCGCCCAGATCCTGATTGTGGAGGCCAACCACGATTTGGAGATGCTCCGGGATGGATCATATCCCGTAGCGCTGAAACGGAGAATTCTGGGGGAAAACGGCCATCTCTCCAATGACGCCGGGGCGGAACTGGCCTGCCAGGCGGCGCGGGCCGGCGCCCGCATCATTGCGCTGGCGCATCTGTCCGCGGAGAACAACACGCCGGAACTGGCCTTCCAGACGGTGGCTCACGCGCTGGAGCGCTCCGGCTTTATCGTAGGGCAGGATGTGCAGCTGTCTGTGGCGCCCCGGAGCGAACCCGGGCCGGCGCTGACCTGGGGGGAATGAGTCTTGTTCAATATCCAGATCATCTGCGTGGGCAAACTGAAAGAGAAGTTCTATCAGGACGCGTGCGCGGAGTATATGAAGCGTCTGACCCCCTACTGCAGGCTCACCGTGACCGAGGTGCCTGAGACGAAGATTTCCAAGGATCCCTCCCTGGGGGAGATCACCGCGGCACTGGACAAGGAGGGGGACGCCATCCGGGCGAAACTGCCCTCCAGTCCCTACATCGTGGCCATGTGCGTAGAAGGCGTATCTGTCTCCAGCGAGGAGCTGTCCCAGATGCTCACCGCCTGGAGTTTCCAGAGCACAAAGAATCTGGTGTTTCTCATCGGCGGCTCCTACGGCCTGCATCCGTCCATCAAGGCGGAGTCGGATGTGCAGCTGTCCATGTCTCTCATGACCTTTCCCCACCATCTGGCTCGGGTCATGCTGTTGGAACAGCTTTACCGCGCGTTTAAAATTGACGAGGGATCCGGGTACCACAAATAACCTCGCCGTGGAAATTCTAATCAGACAGGAGGTTTCCCCATGTACAAGGAAGTCTATGAGAAGTGGCTGAACAGCCCCGCCCTCAGCGAGGAGGAGCATGCGGAACTCGCCGCGATTGCCGGGGACGAGAAAGAAATTGAGTCCCGTTTCTTCGGGCCGCTGGAATTCGGCACCGCGGGCCTGCGCGGCACGATGGGCGTGGGGCTGAACCGGATGAATATCCATGTCATCCGGCATGCCACCCAGGCGTTTGCCGATGTGGTTCTGGCGGAGGCGCCGGACGCCGCCGCCCGGGGCGTGGCGATCTGCTACGACTGCCGCAACCACAGCCAGGAGTTTGCCCGAACCGCCGCCCAGGTCATGGTGGCCAACGGCATTCCCGTTCGCCTGTTTGAGTCTCTGCGCCCCACCCCCGAGCTGTCCTTTGCCGTACGGGAGTACGGCTGTGTCGCCGGCATCAACATCACCGCCAGCCATAACCCGAAAGAGTACAACGGCTATAAGGTCTACTGGGAGGACGGCGCCCAGCTGCCTCCGGAGCACGCCTCCGCGGTGGCCGCCCGCATGGCGGAAATCGATGTCTTTGACGCCCCGAAAGTCGCGGATTACGACAAGGCGGTCGCCGAGGGCAAAATCACCCTGATGGGCGAGGAGACGGACGAGAAGTTCCTCTCCCATGTCATGGAGCAGGCCAATGACCGGGCCGCCGTGGAGAAAGTGGCGGACACCTTCAAGATGGTCTACACGCCGTTCCACGGCACCGGCTACAGGCTGATTCCCGAGGCGCTTCGCCGTCTGGGCATGAAGCATGTCCTGTGCGTGCCTGAGCAGATGGTCATTGACGGCAACTTCCCCACCGTGGTCTCCCCCAATCCGGAGAATCCCGAGGGCTTCTATCTGGCGGTGGATATCGCGAAACGGGAGGACGCGGACTTCATTCTGGGCTCGGATCCGGACGCGGATCGCGTGGGCATCATGGTGCGCACCGGGGACGATGAGTACAAGGTGCTCTCCGGCAACCAGACGGGCGTGCTGCTGCTGGACTATCTCATCGGGGCAAAGAAGCGCACCGGCAAGATGCCTGAGAATCCCGTGGCCCTGAAGACCATCGTGACAACGGAGATGGCGCGCAAGGTGGCTGAGGCCAACGGCCTGAAGTGCTATGACACCTTTACCGGCTTCAAATTCCTGGCACAGAAGAAAGACCAGCTGGAGGAGTCCGGAGAGGGCAAGGTCATCTTCTCCTACGAGGAGTCGTTCGGATACATGCTGGGCGACTATGTCCGGGACAAGGACGCCGTCTCCGCGGCAGTGGAGCTGACTGAGATGGCCGCCTGGTACAACGGACAGGGCATGACACTGGCGGACGCGCTGGAGGCGCTGTACAGGAAGTACGGCTACTATGCCGAGCGGACGGTCAACCTGGTCATGCCGGGTCTGGACGGCCTGAAGAAGATGGCCGCGCTGATGGCGGATCTGCGTGAGAAGCCGCCCGTGGAGATCGCCGGCGTGGCGGTAAAGGAGCAGAAAGACTATCAGGACGGCAGCGTGACCGTCGTGGATACCGGCGCCAAATCCACCATGGAGCTGTCCGGCTCCAATGTGCTGCGGTACGAACTGGCGGACGGAACCAGCCTCATTGTGCGGCCCTCCGGCACGGAGCCGAAAGTCAAGGTGTACATCCTCACGCAGGGCAGCGGTCATGCTGACTGCGATGAGAAGATCGCGAAGTATTCCGCCTGGGCGGAGAGCCTGAAGAAGTAAATCTCACCTAGAGAGCCGGGGTTTCCCCGGCTCTCTTTTTGTCCTCTCCCCTGTCCCCTGACGATATTCCGGGGAGTCGAAATACAGGGCAGGGGGAAGTTCCGCTTTCCTGGGGTCTCACCTGTCCCGGTGATCGCCCATCCTGGATACCAGGATGGCATTAGCCAGTTTTGTTGATCAGAAACTGGCCATTTCCACTGAGCTCTCAGTGGTCAAATTCGCTGAGCTCTTCTGCTCCCCCTGTACACTGGCCGTCAAACGGGAGAACGCCTCTCCGTATACTCTGGGAGCTACAGACTGCCGCGGCTTTCCTTTTTGAAGCGGCCATGCCTCTCCGTAAAAGCGGAGGATTACCAGGAGTTTCCAGTATCCCAACCGCTCTGCGGCTCATCCGTTGTGAGAGGCATTGGCCGATTTTCTTAAGCTGAAACCGGCCATTTTCGCTGAGCTCCCAGTGGTCAAATTCGTTGATCTCTCCTGCCCCCACTGTGCGGCGGCCGGCAGACGGGAAAACGCCTCTCCGCGTACCCGGGAACAGCAGAAAACCGTGGCCTCCCCTTCCGGGGGAAGCCACGGTTCTCCGTAAAAGCCGGTCAGAACGGCTCTGTCTTACTTCTTTTTCCTCTCGCGCAGCGGCGTACCGTCCGCTTTCTTGATGGTCAGGCCGGTAAAGCCGAAGATGATGGCGAAGATGAAGCTGGTGTAGCAAAGCACTGCCCAGGGCAGATACTGCACTGTGGGGACGCCCAGCGTCGTGGCCATGTAGGTACCGGCGACAGCCCAGGGTACCAGAGGCACCACACAGGTGCCGGCGTCTTCCAGAGTCCGGGACAGGTTCTTCCGGTGCAGTCCGAACTTGTCGTAGGTGGGGCCGAACATCTCGCCGGGAACCAGGATGGCCAGGTAGGAGCTGCCGGTGACAAGGCTCATGAAGATGGTGGCGACCACCGTGGTGGTGATCAGGCTGCCCACGCTCTTGATGCCCTTCATCAGCTTTTCCATGATAACGGTGATGCAGCCGCTCTTGGAGTAGATGCCGCCAAACGCGAACGCGCAGAAGATCAGCAGGATGGTGCTCATCATGCCCATCAGACCGCCGCGGTTGAGCAGGGTGTTGATCTGCGCGATGACCTCGCCCTCAAAGCCGGTCATGGAGACATTGAAGCCGCTGTAGAACGCGGTCATGCCGTCCGCGAAAGAGAAGCCCTGGAACACCATGCCCATGATGATGGCAACAATGGACGACAGCAGCATGAACGGCACGGTGGGCTTGCGGAAGAACGCGCCCAGCAGAACGATAACCGCGGGTACCAGGAGCAGGATATTGAAGTTGAACATGGTGTCCAGAGTGCCCAGCATCTGCTGGACGAGCTCCGGGCTGGCCATGCTCTCCTGCGGCAGGGTGATGCCGGCGATGAAGTAGACGATCAGGGACGCAATGGTGGCGCAGCCGGTGGTGTAGAACATGTGCTTAATGTGGTCGTACAGATCGCAGTTGGCCGCCACCGGAGCCAGCATGGTGGTGTCGGAGAAGGGGGACAGCTTATCGCCGAACACCGCGCCGGACACAACCGCGCCGGCTGTGATCGGCAGAGGCGCTCCGATGGCGATTGCCACGCCCATGACCGCCACACCGGCGGTGCCGGCGGAGCCGAACGAGGTGCCGGTGAAAGTGGAAATGATGGCGCAGACCAGGAAGCCGGTGACAAACAGGAAGTGGGGATTGATCAGCTTGATGCCGTAGTAGATCAGCATCGGGATGGTGCCGGAGAAGATCCAGCTGGAGATCATGGCGCCCACGCAGATCATGACCATGATGGATCCGAATGAGGCGGTGACTTTCTCGGTGATGCCCTCCAGCATGGTCTTCCAGTCGATCCCGACCCACAGTCCGACGAATGCCGCAATCACGGCGGCGCCCAAGAGGCAAACCTGCGTGGGCAGCTTCAGGACAGCGTACCCGATGCCCAGGCAGACCAGCAGACCCAGCAGGGGTATGATCGCCTGCAGCAGGGTCGGCTTCGGCGCCGGTTTCGGCGTTGCCTCGGGTGTTGTTTTGATTTCTTCGCTCATACTCTCATCTCTCTTTCCAGATTGGGAAACACTATTTTTTCCGGGTGATGGTCATGGCACAGCCATGTCCCTCCCCGTCCGCGACGGTGGTGGGGAAGTCGATGTCCACATTGGGGAATGGCTCGCAGATGGCGTAGTCGCAGTAGCCCAGCATGTCCCGGCAGAACATTTTGATGGTCTCCGGACTCTCCCCCAGCTCCGCCAGAGCCTCGGCGTGGGGGCAGCTGTGGAACATCTTGACCGCCCGGTCATCCTCCAGTTCCAGGATCTCCTGTTCAAAAGTCAGCACGCCGCCCTTGGAGGACTGACCGAGGATGGCCTCCACCGGGCCGATGTTCTCCGGGCCGTACTTCTCCGCGATCTTCTGTCCCTGCCAGAGGCCGAAGTCCCAGGATCCCTCCCGGATAACGCGGTTGGCGTCCACCTCGGGGTAGAGCTCCTTCAGTTTCTTCCAGATGAAGTAGATCTGGGTGCTCCGATCCTTGTAGGCGCTCTTCACCGCCTGGTGGAACTCCTCCACGCTGACCGGCTGATCCAGTTCCAGGCTGTCCATGAAGTCCTGGATGCGCTTTTGTCCTGCTTCGCTCATACGCGATCTCCTTTCCTGTCCCATTTTCTGTGAACAAGTATTCCTCTCTCCCGGCAAGTGCCGATTATATCTTATACGGGGCGCAAGATCAAGTTCTTATGATTTTTGGGTTGATTTTGTCCCCGGCATTACGGAGGAGGATCCTCCGCGGATGG
>CAYRAG010000032.1:8867-12334 GCA_964422185.1 uncultured Oscillospiraceae bacterium | reverse complement strand
GTTCGCTGGGAGGTATGTCTGTTTTCGCCTATGTCACAGGCCCATCATGGCCAGGTGGGAGTCTGTGGAGAAGTTAGCCATGCTGTAGAGCACCAGAACCATATCGATTCCATTCTCCTCCACATAGTTGGAAAGGCGCATATTGTTGTAGCGCAGATCCCAGAAGTGGATCTCAGAGAAGTTCTCCGTCAGGAACGGGGCGAGGCAGTCGGAATAGGAGTCCCGTACCACCAGCAGCTTTGGCGCATCGGGGTGTTCTGTCTCAATGACGCACAGGGGCTGATTGCCCCCCAGGAAGTAGGCGTATTTGTCCTTCGTCTCCAGCTTGTCCTCCACATACAGGCTGCCCTCCGCGGGGCTGCCGTCGTAGTAGGTGGTCACCGTGACATCCGTGCCGTCTGTGGGGCGGTAGATCTCGTCCGGGCTGACCCACTTGGCGCCGGCGGCGGAATAGGTGGTGCCGAGAAAATCGTCGGAGACAAGAACGGGCTCCTCCTCCGGCAGAACCACCGGCAGATCCATGCCCTCCATCAGCGCCTCATAGGCGTACTTCGCGCCTGTGGTCGTCCAGTGGTGATCCGTGCGGTAAAACACATATTCGTCCTGATGGGCCAGCATCGTCTCGGTCAGGTCGATCCAGCGCACGGAGGGCGCACAGTCCGCCTCCGCCTGCGCCAGGTTGGTTCTCTCATCCGCTTTCGGGGCGCCGGCGGGGAGCAGGTCGGACAGCACGGTGACTTTCCCGGGAATCAGGCTGAAGTAGACCGGAACAGACACCTTGTCCGCCAGGGCATTCACATAGCCCACCCGCTTCTCCACCTCCTCGCCGGGGATGGTCTCATACTGCGCGAACAGCGTCTGCCCGTCCCTGCCGAAATAGACGCCGTTGTTCTCCTGCTTCCCGGTCATCCGCTCCGCGCCGGCTTTCAGGCCGATCCAGAAGTCCCGGGCGGGGAACTGCTCGGAGAAGTAGGTCTCGAAATCCTCCATGAATTTGCCGGAGTCGATGGCGGAGAGTCTCGTATCCACGCCGCTGAACTGCTTGAGGTAGCGGTTCTCCTCCGGGGAGAAGTCCCGATCCGGCAGCAGAATGTGGGCGACAAGGAACGCGGTCAGAAAAGCGCAGAATACAATAGTGAGAAACAGGGAGAATTTTTTGCTCTTCATCTTCGCACCTCCCTCAGAACCGGAAATACAGGAACGGGTTGTAGGTTCCGTCCACCACATACGCGGTGCACAGCATCAGGCCGGCCAGCATCAGAATCGTCTGGCAGACCATGGCGGCACGCTCCGGCAGCTTCTTCCACAGCCTGACCGCCAGGGGTGTGGAGGCGATTGCCGCCGCGATCAGGATCGGCAGATAACTTCGCAGGTAGTAGAAGAAAGTGGAATCCGCTACAGGCACGCCCCCGAAGCCGAACATGACTTTCAGGAACCCGCCCAGCCGGCCAAAATCCGTGATGTCGAAGATGGCCCAGCTGACCATCACCAGAAGCATGGTGTAGATATGCTGCACCACCGCGGGGAGTTTGGCCAGCGCGTTCCCCCAGACCAGCTTCTCCAGAACCAGCAGCACAAAGAAGTACAGTCCCCAGACCAGGAAGTTCCAGCTGGCGCCGTGCCAGATGCCGGTGGCCGCCCAGACCACCAGAAGATTGAAGATCCACCGGGGTTTGGAGCAGCGGTTGCCGCCCAGGGGGAAGTAGAGATACTCCCTGAACCAGGTGGACAGGGAGATATGCCAGCGCCGCCAGAACTCCGTGATGGATTTGGAGATGTAGGGGTAATTGAAGTTCTCCAGAAACTCGAACCCCAGCATCCGGCCGATGCCGATCGCCATATCGGAGTACCCGGAGAAGTCAAAGTAAATCTGGAAAGTAAAGGCCAGCACGCCCAGCCACGCGCCCGCGACGGTCAGATCCCCCAGCGCGATCGCCTGGTACGCATCCCACAGCATCCCTACATTGTTGGCGATGAGCAGTTTCTTTCCCAGACCCACCATGAAGCGGCTGGCGCCGGAGGCGAATTTGTCCGCGCTGGTGGTGCGGCTGTCAATCTGATCGCCCAGATCCTTGTACTTGATGATCGGGCCGGCGATGAGCTGGGGAAACAGGGTGACAAAGGTGCCGAAGTTGATGATATTCTTCTGCGCTTTCGTATCTCCCCGGTAGACATCGATGGTGTAGCTCATCGTCTGGAAAGTGTAGAACGAGATCCCGATGGGCAGGTGGATTCCCAGCACCGGCATGAAGTTCAGCCCGATGGACTGCAGGGATCCCGCGATGAAATCCCAGTACTTGAAGAAGCAGAGCAGCGCCAGGTTAAACACAATGGACGAAGCCACCGCCGCTTTAGCCCCCCGGAGATTCCCTCTCTTCTTACACCGCTCCACCAGCATCCCGTGAATGTAGTCAATCCCGGTGGACAGGAACATCAGGATGACATACCGGCGCTCCCCCCAGTAATAGAACACCAGAGAGGCCACAAGCAGCGCCAGGTTGCGCAGCTTCAGCGGCATGACATAGTAGATGAGCAGAACCAGCACCAGATACAGGAACAGAAAATAGGTGGTGGAAAAGATCATAGAGGCCTCCTCCGGCCGCGGACGGCCTGAAATGGAGTCAAAAAGAAGCCGGGCGGGAACCGGTCAAGCTCTTCCCGCCCGGCTGCATGTGAAAAACGGATTAAAACAGCGCGTTAAAGGCGTCCACCATGGCGTCGCTCCCGTCGTGCACCGCCAGCATGATGTAATTGCCGTTTGACACGATGCGGGCATAGTTCTGCCACTGCTCAATCATGGCGGGGTACCAGGCATCGCCGCCGACCTGAGCGTCCACACGCGCCTGGAGGATCCCCTTCACGGTGTCCACATCCGCGCTGTTCTCCACCTGAATCAGGGTGATCTCCCGCGCCACGCCGGTCATCATCGGCGCGTAATGCAGGCACTGGAGCATGGAGACATCAGACAGGCCGGGGTAATGGGCCTCGGTCGTCTCGTCGTCCATCTGGGACATGTTCCCCAGATCGTAGGAAGCGGCCAGGTCGCTGTAGAACGCCGCCAGATCCACGCCGGCAGGCGTCTCGGAGGGCGCGGGCGACTCCGCGGGCTCCCCGGACGGCTCAACAGACTCAGAGGGCTCGGGGGATGCCTCATCCCAGCGGCAGTATACCTTGCACTTCGCGGTCAGGTCTCCGTACACCAGGGTGATCGTGCAGTTGCCGGGCGTCACCGCAGTCACGGTGCCGTCCTCCGCCACGGTGGCGACATTCTCGTCACTGGAGGAGAAGACCGGATCGGCCTCGACAAAGGGCTCGCAGGTGTAGCGCAGCCGGAACGAGGATCCCGGCGAGAACAGCGCGAACTCCTCCCGGTTCATCGTCAGCGTCGGCTCAGCCGGCACGGACGGGGAGGGCGATTCCGGAGCGGGACTCTCAGAGGGCTCCGCCGATTCCGACGGCTCCGCGCT
>CAYRAG010000032.1:0-8767 GCA_964422185.1 uncultured Oscillospiraceae bacterium | reverse complement strand
CGGCTCGTCTCCTCCGCTGCCGCCGCAGGCTGCCAGCGCCAGCGTCATGGCGGCTGCCATGATCAGGGCAATCAATCGTTTCATAGATCAGGTCTCCTTTTTAAGCGGTCAGCTCTGCTGGAACAGGTTCTGGAACGCGGTGACTTCCGCGTCCGCGCCCTCCCCTACTACCAGCATGACATAATTCCCGTTGCTCTCCACATAGGCGTTTTTCTGCCACTGCTCCACCGTGGCGGGGTACATGCCCGGGCCATCCGTGGACTGGGTGTCAATGCGGTTCTGGAAGATCTCTTTCACCGTGTCCACATCGTCCGAATTGGCCACCTCCACCAGAGCGACCTCATAGGCGACAGCGGACATCATGGGGGCGTAGGCCACCAGCTGATTGCACTCCACATCGGACAATCCCGGGTAGAGCATCTCCAGCATGTCGCCCTCCGTGGCGGTCATGGCAAGGCCCTCTTCCTTGGCCTGCGCGAACATGGTATCGTAGAACGCGGCCAGATCGACCTGCGCCTGATCCCCGTCACTCCCGCCTCCGCCGCCGCAGGCGGCCAGAGTCAGGGCCATCCCCAGGGCAACCACAAGAGACACCGTTTTCTTCCACATGGCAAAAAGCTCCTTTTCTCGATGGTAATCGCCGGAACATCCCGGCGATTAGATTAGACGCAGATCAGGGCGATAAGTTCCATTTGTCTTCCAGTTCCCGCCTGTCCCCTGCCGCAGGGAGTCGCATACCGCAGGGAACTTCCGGCAGCGCGAACCGTCAGATATCCAGGGCCGCATAGTACCCCTGCTGAATCGCGGTGGCGATGTTCGCCGGCTTCAGGCAGTCGCCGATCAGGCGCACCCAGGGTGCGCAGCCCAGCAGCGCCTCCGCCCCGGCCCGGTTGGCCCTCTGCCCCGCGGCGCAGATGACGGTCTCCCCGGGAATCAGAACCTCACCGCCGGAGGCGTCCCGGCACTTAAGCCCCTCCCGGGTGACCTCCACTCCTGTCAGACCGGTGTGGATGGTGAGCGTCTCCGCTTTCTCCAGATAATCAAGCAGAATGGGGCGGTGCCGCGGATTGGCGTCCGGCGCCAGCACAGTGTTCTGCTCCACCAGGTGAACCTGTCTGCCGGTCTGCGCCAGGTGCAGGGCGCACTCGCAGCCCGCCTGGCCGCCGCCCAGCACGACCACCTGACCGCGCACCTCGTCCAGGCGTCTCCCGTAGTCGTTGACCAGAATCACCTGTTCCCCGTCCATACCGGGCAGGTTCGGGACGAGGGGCACGGAGCCCAGCGCCGCGATGATCGCGTCCGCGCCCTCCCGGCGTGCGTATTCCGGATCCACCGGGGTGTTGAGGCGAACCTCCACGCCCTCCTGATCCAGCTGCCGGGCCAGGCTCTGTCCCAGCTGGTACATCTCGTACTTGAACGGAATGTCCCGCTCGCTGTTCAGAATGCCTCCAAGGACGCCGCCGGCCTCGCACAGCACCACCCGGTGTCCCCTCCGGGCGGCGGTGACCGCGGCCTCCATGCCGCCTATGCCGCCTCCGACGACCAGAACTTTCCGGGCACGCCGGGCGGGGACGATCTCCAGGCCGTCCTCCTCCCTGCCGATCATGGGGTTGACCGCGCAGCGCCGGGTCTGGTCAATGGCGCGCTGCGCCATGCAGGTGAAGCAGCGCAGGCACCGGGTGATATCCTCCTCCCGGCCGGCCATCACCTTATTGGGCAGCTCCGGATCCGCCAGCAGCGGCCGCGCCATCATGATCAGATCCGCCTTGCCGGAGGCCAGGATCTCCTCCATCTGAGCGGGGTCGTTCAGGGCACCCACCGTCGCCACGGGGATTGACACATGTTTTTTGATCTCTGCCGCCAGGTACACATTGCACCCGTGCTCCCGGAACATGGGCGGGTGGGTATCCGCGAAGCCGTATTTAAACGACCCGGCGGAGACATGGATGATATCCGCCCTGTCCTCAATGGCGTGGGCGATGCGGCAGCCCTCCGCGAGGTCATAGCCTCCGTCAAACAATTCCGCGCCGCTCATGCGCACCTCAATCAGCAGATCCGGGCCCGCCGCGGCGCGGATGGCCTCCAGCACCTGGCGGGCAAAGCGCACCCGGTTTTCCAGGCTCCCGCCGTACTCATCCGTGCGGTGGTTGAACCAGGGCGACAGGAACTGGTTAATCAGCCAGCCGTGCCCCATGTGCACCGTCACCATCTGGAACCCCGCACGGGCCGCCAGCGCCGCCGCCCGTCCGAACGCGTCCGCGACAGACGCCAGTTCCTCCCGCGTGAGGGCCTTGATCTCAAGTCCGTCCTCCCGTACCCCCGCGTCCGGCCCGTAGACCACGCCGTTTCCAAGCTCGTTCAGATAGGTCTTGGCGTACTGGCCGCAGTGATTCAGCTCCACACTGGCCACCGCGCCGTGCCGGGTGATGGTGTCCGCCACACGGGCCGCACCCTGAAGCGAGCCGGGAACCGCGTTATCCAGACGGAACCCCTGCGTACCGTCCGTAGCCGGATCCGCGATGACCTCGCTGGCGGTGATGGAGGCCGCGCCCCCTTTCGCCCGCAGCTCGTAGAACTTCGCGGCAGGCCGGCCGAAGCATCCGTCCGCCGGGATATCCACACTGCCTGTGGGCGCTGCGCACATCCGGTTCCGGAACATCACATTCCTGACTTTCAGGGGACTGCAGAGCAGGGGGAATTTTCTCTCAGCCATACGCCGCACCTCCTTTTCTCATTTCGCATTGGCCCGGTCTCCCGTAGCCTGCGGGCCGCGGGCATCTTCCACGGCATACAGCCGCTTATTCCCAAGTCTTCCAGACCTCCGGCTGATAGCCCACCGTCGCCTTTTTCCCATTGCGCACCACAGGCGTGCGGAGCAGCCGGGGATTTTCAAACAGCTTGTCCATCTTATCCTGGTCGTACGCCAGGTACTTCAACAGTGTGGCGTCCTCGCAGTCCCAGTCCACCATGGCGTCCAGCCCGACGGCGTTCTTCACGCTCTCCAGCTCGCCCCGGCTCATACCGTACTTCAGGACATCCACACTCTGAAACTTGATTCGGCGCTCCTTGAAGTACCGCTCGGCCTTCTTCGTGTCAAAGCACCTGGACTTGCCAAAAATCTGTATATTCACGGTTTCTCCCTCACATAGACAAATCTGGGGCCGGAATACCCGTCCCGCTCCATATGCTCACTCCACATGGCAGCGGGTCTGACCCATACGCCTCTCTCCCCGTAGAGTGCCCGGTACACGACCATGGGCTCCATCGTCTCCGAGTGCGTGGCGAGAAACAGCAGCTGATACTCATTGCCCTTGAAATGCCGATAGACGCCCGGCTTCAGCCCGTCCAAGGTCAGTCCCCCCTCGCCCGCCCATTTTACCCCTCTGCGGCCGAAAAAGCAAGGGCGGCAGAGCCGGCTCTCTGAACCTGTACGCTTCCGGCCGGAGCGCCTGCGCACAGGCCGGTTGGTGCGCCACCTCTCCCGCCGCGTCGCCCGCCTCTCACCGTTCCGGGAACCCTGGCTTTCCCCTGCCGGACAGGCTACTCCTTGCCTGGATCATGCCACGGCGACTCATGGCGATTACAAGGCAGCTCAGGCAGGTGCGTACATGTGCCCGGACAAGGGCGGTGACACGGACTTCGGGCCGGGAAAGTGTGTGTCTGACCCTCCATGCGTCCTGCACGATTTCCACGGCCGTGGGAGCCCGATTGGAGCAGCCACCGTGGCCCGATTCCAGCGTCCGCCCGGGCCCGAATAGAACGGCCACCGGGCCCGATTCCAACGGCCGCCCCTGCGTGTGCGAAAGCAACGCAAATCGCAGTCAAAATATGCGGTGCAAAACCAGCGCGGGCAGATTCCCCGGGATCTCATGGCCGGGAACAGGGGAGCCCGGAAAGTGCGGGGAACCTTCGCCGTAACCGGTACCGTCTGGAGCACATCCCCATGGCAAAGCTCCGGGCCGTGCGGGAAACGCCAGGAATGCGGTCACTGGCTCGCAGGGATCTGCCGTCCATACGGCGCGAAGTCCTGCGATGACACTTCCAATTCTTTCTTGTCGGCCACTTAATTGAAAATGAACCCGGGATCATCGTTTCCCGTGCGCTGTGCGCCGGAGCGGGCAGGCCAAAGCCGGCGGTCTCGGACAGTTTTGGGCTCCAGCGGTACCCATCTGACGCCGTGGTTCCTGCCCGGAGGTCATCCGCTCCAAGGTCAGCCGCGGTACGAACCGCATCCGGTTTCCCGAGGCACCCGGGCAGCACTCTCTCCCGGAATATGCGGATCCCCGGTTCGGCTCTCCGGAATCGGCGCACTTGTTGCGCCACAAAATTCAACTGGACTTTTCCCTCCGGTTATGGTAAACTCAGAGTGCGAATGAGGCATTCTGTGCGCGGAGACGCACTGATATATAAGGCATAGACACAGTCTGAATAGCGGCGCAGGGGGCAGCGCAGCATCCTTTTCCCGGCGGTGCAGGGCCGGGAAGAGAGAGCTTGTTCTGTCGTGTCTTGGCATGGCCTTTTTGCGCCCATTCGGCGGTTCCCATGGAACGGCGGGCGGCACGGCGCCCCAATATACCCAAACTACGCGCAGCATGCGCGAAATCCATGAAGGAGTAATTTTATTCTATGGCAGAAAAACTGAAGATTATCTCTCTGGGCGGTCTGAACGAGATCGGCAAGAACCTGACCGTCTACGAGTACGGCAATGACATCATCGTGGTGGATCTGGGCATGGGATTCCCGGACACCGATATGTACGGCATCGATGTGGTCATTCCCGATGTGAGCTACCTGATCAAGAACAAGAGCAAGATCCGGGGCATTTTCCTCACCCACGGGCACGAGGATCACATCGGCGCCATCCCCTATGTGCTGCGGGATATCAACGCACCCATCTACACGACCCGGATGACCGCCGGGCTGGTGAAGCTGAAGCTGGACGAGTTCCATCTCACGGACATTGCCGACATGCACACCTGCGAGGCGGGGGATGTGGTGCAGGCGGGCAAATTCACGGTGGAGTTCCTCCATGTCAACCACTCCATCGCCGACGCCGTGGCGTTTGCCATCACCTGTCCCGTAGGCGTGGTGATCCACACCGGCGACTTTAAGATCGACACAACGCCCATCTCCGGCGACATGATTGACCTGGCCCGTTTCGGAGAACTGGGCAAGCAGGGCGTCCTGGCTCTGCTGGCGGACTCCACCAATGTGGAGCGCCCCGGATTCACCCGGAGCGAAGCCAGCGTGGGCGCCTCTTTCGATGCCCTGTTCAAGGGGTGTGAGGAGCGCATCATCGTCACCACCTTTGCGTCCAATGTGGATCGCATCCAGCAGGTGATTGATGTGGCCGCCCGCTACGGCAGAAAGGTCGCCATCACCGGGCGCAGCATGGAAAACGCCATCCGCGTGTCCACAGAGCTTGGCTACATGAACATCCCGGACGGCGTCATCGTGGATCTGAACCTGATCAAGTCCCTGCCCAAGAAGAAAGTCTGTATCATCACCACAGGCAGCCAGGGCGAGACCATGTCCGCCCTGTCCCGCATGGCCTACTCCACGCACCGGCAGGTGGAGATCCTCCCCGGCGACCGCATTATCCTCTCCGCCTCCGCTATCCCGGGCAATGAGGACGCCATCAACGCCGTAATCAACGAGCTCTACCGCAAGGGCGCGGAGGTCGTCGACGAGCGTGCCACTCCGCTCCATGTATCCGGCCACGCCTGCCAGGAAGAGCTGAAGATCATCCACGCCCTGACCAAGCCGAAGTTCTTCATTCCCATCCATGGCGAGCACCGTATGCTCCGGAAGCACGCCTATCTGGCGACCCGGATGATGGGCATGGATCCCCAGAATGTGATTATCAGCGAGATCGGAAAGGTCATTGAGCTCACAAAGAATTCCGCCAGGTTTAACGGCGTCGTCCCCTCCGGCCAGGTATTCGTGGACGGCTACGGCGTGGGCGATGTAGGCAGCGTCGTCCTGCGTGACCGCAGGCACCTTGCCGAGGACGGCATGGTCGTGGTCGTGGTCGCCATGTCCGGCGAGGACGGGGCCGTTGTCTCCGGCCCGGATATCGTAACCCGCGGCTTCGTCTATGTGAAAGAATCCGAGGATCTGATGGATGAACTGTACCGGGTGGTGGAAAACACGCTGGCGCGGTGCGTCGATGAGCACACCCGTGACTGGACAGCCATCAAGACCGTGGTAAAGGACGATTTGTCCGAGTACCTGTACAAGAAGACCCATCGCAGCCCCATGATCCTGCCTGTGATCATGGAAGTCTGAAAATTAAAAGGCGCCGGAGACAAATGCCTCCGGCACCTTTTAGATCCCCTGACTGCAAAATTGGGGCCCCCGGACATAAAACCGGGGGCCCCTGTCTTATTAGTGATACTGTATGCTTGAAATCAGGAGATATAGAATGTTTGTTCTACTACAGTATCCTCATCAAATGTCACTGTAATTACTCCAGACAGTGCGTTGCTCCCACTTTTAACATTTGTTGTAACGGTACTATAACCCCTTACCAGTTGAGCAGAACCACTGTCTGCAACAATGGTGCTACCACCATTGTTGACAGTAACTTTCCACTGGAAAGACGCATCAGATGCACCGCCCGTTACTCTATCAACGGTGAACTGGAGACGGCCGTCGGCAGTCTGGTTCCAGTTAACCACATACTTGGCGCCGGGTGTAGAAGGCGTGCTGGGGGCAGGCGCCTCACTGTTGAAAACTACAACGACAAGGCTGGTGATCACACGATCCTTGTTGATAGATACAACCAGTTTCCCATCTTTGATCTTGCTGCTGTCCAGTGCCTTTATGGCTGATTGAGCGTCGTCGAAATAAGTGGCATCAAATTTACCATTCGCGTTCTGCTCAACCAATGCGGAGGGGCAGTCCGCCGCCACTACAACACCATTTGTGTCTTGGACATCCAGATACAAAGTCCAACCCCTAATAGTGAGCTCTGCATTGCTCAGCGTGACTTCGACATTATCCGGAAGCTGTCCCAGTTCCGTAAAGTCATCGACAAGCGTGGGACGATACGGGTTAGCATTTACATAGCCGTCGCTGTCATTGCTGACTACATAGGCGCAGTTCCTCTCAAATGTTGAATAATCTCTGTCGAAAACGCTCAGGTAATCCAAATTATCACTGCGTTCGTATAGGGTCGTCTCTTTGCCATCCAAGATACCATCTACAGACCATACCCAACTTCCGTCGGAGTATTCTTCGCGGTTTACGCTTCCCAGAGCATAGAACAAATGCTCGTTCTTTGTTCCAGTATCCTCGCCGATTACGATGGCACCGATGACATAATGCTTATCGTTATAGAGGGCATACACACCAGTACTGTAATTTCCATCAGTATACACATGGTTATTGGCATTGCTTGAGACCGCGTCGGTTGCAATATCAATGTCTACATTTTTGATGCCGGTTGTGGTGGACTTCACTCCGCTGATGGCACTCTTGTTGCCGCCGTAATTAATATTCTTAGTCTTGGCTGCAATGTAAACGCTGTCGTCATTGCCATAAGCAACCGACTCCGGAGATGCAGTTCCATCATATTCGAAGCCTTCTACAGCGCTCAGGGCAGGATGATTGCTATTAATTTTACCGCCCTCATCGCCAACATAATGGCTCCATGCCTGATTGTCTACCAATGTGATGGTATACACATCATCTTCATTGACCGAATATGTGTACCATGTATTCTCCAAGGCATTGCTCGTCGCCCACGGCTCACCCTTACCATCAGCATTACCGTTAAAGTCAGACTTGTCGAGGTTCACCGAAATGGTGGCCATAGTGCCATCGAGGAAAATGGCATTGGCCGATGCAATTGCGGTAGAGGTGGCATAGCTGTATACATCATACCCGGTAATAAACAGATACTGGTCAGGATCTTGATCCAGTTCGATACCGATCAGGTTGCCATAGGGATCAAGGTAGAGTGTGTAAGTTACATCTTTCAAGTTGGGATAGTTGTACTGGGGCAAAGCGTTAGCTACATCGTACTCAATAGCCTCAGCGTAGTCATAGGTGACACCACCTGTAACGACATACTTACCCCTTGAGAATGCGTTAAGAGTTACGGAGGACAGGACTTCAGGATCCGCAATGGTCTTAATTACACCATCAGCAATGGTCACGAGAACGAGATCGTCCTGCACCAAATCCATAGCGGCAGCAATATCCTCACCTTTCACGGAGAGAACACTATCGTCGTCCGGAGAAACCCCATCTCCCACGGTCTTGGTGCTGCTATTGTAATTGTAGACAGTGAGATTAACCTTGTCGTTCTTGGCATTGTAGTCAGATGACGCCTGGGCAAGGAAAGTGTCAATAATGACGATACGATAACCTTCGCCGTCCTTATACACTTCGGTCAGTACGCCTATACCCGAATTCTCAAGGTTCTTGTCCTTATCATCAAGGATATTGCGGTTGACCTGAGCAACACCGTCTAAATAAGTCGCCAAGGAGTTGTCCTTCTTCAGGTTCAACGCCCTGTAGATTTCACGCTCCTTGACAGTGGTGGTATAGGACAGCTCCGGGGTATTGAGCTGCACGGTGATACGCTGCCGGACGATAACAGAAGAGATATCTCCATTATCATCCAGTGCCCGCACGGTGCCAGTGCCCCACTCGGTGCCGAGACGGCCAAAGTCGTCTTCGGATGTCTTATCATACACCAAGTCGAAGTTGGTGTAACCCAGAGTCTCGTTGTAACGGAACTGAACACCGGCAAACCAGT